>CAZMSP010000052.1:0-13709 GCA_964568985.1 uncultured Pirellulales bacterium | reverse complement strand
CCAGCTAAGAAACCTTCACCCTGAAGGGAATAGAATATCTCGTTTATTATCATATCTTAAGATACAAATCCGAAATTCGAATCTCGAAATTCGAAACAAATTCAAATGACAAAAATTCAAAATTTCAAATATTCGATTGGGTCTTTGAGGCCGGCTTCTGCGAAGCCCTTTTGTCTTAATCTACAGGAATCACATCGGCCGCAGCTTCTGCCCTTCTGGTTCGGGTCATAACAGCTATGAGTCAGAGAGAAATCGACGCCGAGCTTTGTACCGGTAAGTATAATCTCGGCCTTTGTCATATTTATAATCGGAGTGTGGATTTTGAATTTTCCTTTGGCTTCGATAGCGGCGGCGGCGGCGAGATTTGCGGTTTTCTCAAAGGCGGCTATGAATTCAGCCCGGCAGTCGGGATATCCACTGTAATCGGTTGCATTTACGCCGATGAAGATGTCAAACGCACCGAGAACTTCGACCCAGGCGAGTGCGAAACTAAGAAAAATTGTGTTGCGGGCAGGGACATAAGTCAGCGGAATCCTGTTAGAGTTGCCTAAATCGGCCCTATCCTTCGGCACTTCAATCGCTGGGTCGGTCAGAGCCGAACCGCCAAAGCATGCTAAGTCGATATCGATTATGCGATGCTCAGACACACCGAGAGAATCGGCTATTTTTTTCGCGGCCTGGAGCTCCAACTGATGCCGTTGGCCATATCTGAAAGTCAGAGCATAGCACTTAAAACCTTCACTTTTGGCGATAGCCAGAGTTGTTGCCGAATCCAGGCCTCCGCTTAGTAAGACTACTGCTTTTCTGTCGGCCATAATACGTATCACGGGCTTCCAGGACATTCGGCTGAGCTCAGTCGAAGCCCCAGTGGAAACGCGGCCAGGCCTGTCCTGAGTGCAGTCGAAGGGATGGCCGTGGTACAATTATTCGGAGAGGACTTCGATACCGTTGATCTCCGGGTTTTCTATATCCGGGATAAATCCGACTGTCAGCTTTCCATCCTTTACGGTAACGCCCTTGAATTCCTTGACGACGGGTTTTTCAAAGCCGCCGGCCACATCAAAGACGTCGAAGTCCTTAAGGACAGTCTTTCCGTTAATGGTAACTGAAAAGACTCTCATTCCACTATCGATTATCCCTTCGTATGTTTCAGCAAAGTGCAGCCGGACGGTGTATTTTCCTTTTGGGACGAGGAACTCATAGGCGTCCATACTATACCGCTCGGACTCGTAAATCTTCGGAGCATCGGTACCGGTGATACCGAGGTCTCCGCGGTCAACGGTCATACCATAGATAGCCCCCCACTTTTCGCCTTCTTCCATATACTGGTCAGGTAGCCATTCGTTTCCAGCCTTGTCGGTGTAAGGGTCAAAGGCAGCACAGTTCACACGCATAATAAATTTCGCGAGATTGGCCTTTTTCGTAGTCTTACTGGGCGAAGGCTCGCAGCCGGAAAAGACAAGAAGTGCAATTGCAATTAAATAACTTGTGAAAATCAGTCTTTTAGTCATTGTGTCCACCCTTTCAAAGAACCATAATTTATACGTTATTACTCCAAGCACTAAAAAAAGTAGTTTACCCAGTTTAATCAGGCGATGCAAGATTTTTCCTATAAATTTATCATAACGGGATGTTTATAATACACTGCAAATCCCGTTAGAAAAAACATTTCTAACGGGGTAAAACAGTAAAAAGCGGTTTTTTGAATGCTTTGGTAGATTGCTTTTTATTTTTCCGGCGGTTGATTATCGCTTGTTTACAGTTATTTTTTGGATTATATTAGTACGGTAGGATTTATAAGAGAGGTCAAGGAATGGCTGAGAAGCCAGAAATAGAATTGTTTGATAATCCCCATCCTGAGCGAGACTATTTTATAACGATTGATTGTCCCGAATTTACGAGTGTTTGTCCACGGACAGGCCAGCCGGATTTTGGCGAGATTATCATCGAATACTGTCCTGACAAATCGTGCATTGAGCTAAAGAGCCTGAAGTTCTATATGCAGAGCTATCGCAATGAAGGTATCTTTTATGAAACACTGACGAATGATATACTGGATGGTTTGAGCGGAGTCTGTAAACCCCGCTGGATGAAGGTTACATCTCGATTCAGTCCCCGCGGTGGAATAACAACCGAGGTAATTGCGGAATATAAGGCAGAAAGCAGAAGACAGAATATATGATAAAAGAGTTAAGAGGTGATGCAATGGCCATAACATTTCATTGTGAGTATTGTGGGAAAAAGATAGAGGCGCCAGACAGCGCCGGCGGTAAATGGGGCAAGTGCCCGGTTTGTCATCATAAGCTGTACGTACCAAAGCTGGATTCTGATGAAGAGCTCAAACTTGCACCATTAGACGAAACCGAGGAAGAAAGAAGAAAACGACTCATAGCCGAAACACATAAACTTACACAGGATATATTGCAGGAAAAGGTGGTTCCAGAGGTTCCGGCTGAGGTTGCAGATGGTCCTGCTGAAGTTCCAGAGGTCCCGGCTGAGGTTGCTGAACCAATACCAATATATGAAATGGGTGAGAAGGAATTGACAAAAAATGTAATTCTGTATTTGCGACAGATGGCAGACGGCGAACTGGACCAAGCCCAAAGAGTTGCAGATTCGATAACTCCTTATGGTCGCCAGGCAGTGGAGATACTTGATAGAATAGCACTTAGCGAGATACCTGAGCCGGAATTAGCTGATGTTCCTCAGCAGGTTCTTTCCGGTTTGATAAGAGACTTGCGGGCGCGAATAAGCTAATAAAGAGCAAAAAAGTACAAGAACAGCTCAAACGTCTTAAAAAACATCCTCAATTTGCAAATCCTCCCTAATTTTTTCGGTCTATAAAATTGACAGCTCGGGTGACGGTTTGAAGTTTGGCTATGATAAAACTATTTTTTATATTTTATACGGGAATAGTAAAAACAACCTGACTGAACTACAAAACAACTTGGAGGAAACTGTATCATGACCAATGAGACAACAGTTGTGCATGTAACCCATGAAGCAGTAGGGAAAATTGGCGGTATAGGCGCTGTTCTGCAAGGCCTCTTCACCTGCAAATCCTATCTTGATTCAATTAAGCGGTCAATTATTGTCGGCCCATTGTTCACAACCGAGGGCCCTGTATCGGAGCGGCTTGGTGAGGACGGTGAAGTCCTTTATTCATCTATCGATGGGATGCTCAATCCGGGGTATGCACCAGCATTTCGTAAGATTGAGAGTGTCTATAATGCTGGTATAGTCTACGGCAGGCGAACATTCGTTGATGAGCAAACAGGCATAAAAAGCTCACCTGAGGTACTGTTGATAGATGTGAGACATGTTGATAATGCAGTAATTAACGGGTTTAAGAAGCGGTTGTTCGAGGAATTCGGTATTCGCAGCCATTTGTACGAGAACCTGTGGGAATACGAGCAATATATCAGAACAGCACCTCCTGCAATTGCCGCCCTGAAGGCAATTGGGGCAGCAAATGATTCGACAGTCATTATTGCTCATGAGTTTATGGGGATGCCAACGGCACTGGCGGGTATTCTTGAGCGGGATTGCGATTTCAGAACGGTCTTTTATGCCCACGAAGTAGCTACGATGCGGCGTATCGTGGAGGAGCATCCCGGTCACGATACGATGTTTTATAATATTATAAAGCGTGCTCATCACGAAAGAACCTACGTCAATGAAGTGTTCGGCGACCAAAGCTCTTACTTTAAGCATTCGCTCGTAGAGGCCTCAAAATACTGCGACCATATATGTGCGGTCGGTGATTATGTAGTAGATGAATTACGGTTTCTGGCACCTGAATTTGAAACCGCCGATATCGATATAGTTTACAACGGCATACCTGCATACGAAATCACTGTTGCAGAGAAGCTGAAGTCGAAACAAAAGTTAGAGCTTTACTGCGAAAATCTCCTGGGCTATAAGCCGGATTTCGTTTTCACACATGTTACAAGACTGGTACGAAGCAAAGGGCTGTGGCGTGATTTGCTTGTGCTCGAACATTTGGAAAAGCAATTTCGCAAACAAGATAGAACAGCAGTTATGTTCTTATTATCTACGGAAGTAACGCAGCGGCGCAGCGGAGATATTTACAATATGGAATCGGCATACAACTGGCCTGTGGCCCACCGTGAGGGCTGGCCAGATTTATCCGGAGGTGAGGCGAATTTATATACGAAGGTGCAGGAATTCAACGCTAAAAGCCGTAATATAAAAGTTGTTTTTATTAACCAGTTCGGATTCAAACAAAAGAAATGCGGCAGCAGGATGCCGGAGGATATGGAGTTTATGGATATCCGCAAAGGCAGTGATGTCGAATTCGGCCAAAGTGTTTATGAACCGTTTGGCATTGCTCAGTTCGAGCCGCTAACTTTCGGGGGGATATGTGTGATTACTAATGTCTGCGGATGTACAGGTTTCTTACGAGATATAACCGGTGGAGAAAACGTAAAGAATGTCATCGTCGCCGACTACACCAACCTGGAAATCGGGGATTATACCGATATCGAGGATATGCTTGAAATCGACCAGTCGGTGCGCAACCAGATGGAGGCAAGCCAGAGCGAAAATGTTGCAAAAGAGGTTATAGAGCGCCTGCCAAGGGATGAATCAGAAATGGAAAGTATGATTCAAACCGGTTATTCGCTGGCACAAAATATGAGCTGGGATTCGGTGGTGAAAAACTATCTACTGAAGACTCTGCAAAAAACCCCACAGGAAGTACGCAGCTAAGACATTTATGACATAGTCCGTTTCAGGTATCGGTTTCGGTTTCATTAAATTTTGTACAAGCAATATTGCTTCTAAATAAATCCTCCAGCCGTCCACACTAAAGACATATTTTGCTTCAAAAATGGCAAAACTGCTTGACTGCCTGCCGGAAGGTAATTACACTGTCTGATTGTGGGTAAAGCAGGTACAAAACCGGTGATAGGGATTTTAGGCGGTGTATGTTCGGGCAAGAGTACCGTTGCAAAGGAATTTGCGAAATTAGGTTGCGTAGTTATCGATACCGACAAGATTGCGCACGAGCTGCTTGAGAAAAAAGATGTAGCAGAGGAGGTTGTGGCCGCTTTTGGTCGGAGCATTTTGGATTCGTCGGGAAAAATAGACCATAAGAAATTGGCTGATGTTGTTTTTGCCGATGCCGGCAAGCTCTTATCGCTTAACGAGATAATCCACCCTTTAGTTCTGGAGTGGGCAGAGGGATTAATAAGGCAATATAATCGGCAAAATCAGGTCAAGGCGATTGTGCTGGATATGCCGCTATTGGTCGAGGTCGGCTGGGAAAAAAGATGCGATAAACTAATTTTTGTGGAGTGTAAATGGCAATTAAGGGTCGAAAGAGCGAAAAAAATGGGTTTTTTTGACGAAAATCGGCTTAAAATTCGAGAAAAATTTCAAATTTCTCTTGACAATAAAGCTAATCTCACCGATAATACCATCGATAACAATTCTGGCTTTTCGGCGTTAGCTAAGCAAGTCGCTGATACCTTCTCTTATATAGTAGATAGTGGGTAAGTGGGGTTAATAGCAAAGGACTTGTATTAGTTTTACCCATTTTGATAAATAGATTTTATTTCCACTATTCAAAATTCAAATCCTGTTAGATACCTGCGGGAAAGTTACTTTGCAGAATCGTAAATTCCTGTAAGTAGAATAAGGAGAAATGATGGCTAAAGCTGCTTCAAAAACAAGTAAGAGCACAACTAAAAAACACAGAACGACAAAGAGAAAAACTGTCGTGGACGAAGAAGTTGCCGCTGAACAAGCAGAGCAAAGCGAGTCAGCTACGACTACGGCTGAAGAGGCCAGCAGCATAGAGACTACAGAAGAAACTCAAGGAATGACTGAAGAAGAGTCCACCCATGCTAAATATGAGCGGATTAAAAAAGGCGAGCTGTATTTGACTGATTTGCAGAGACTGACGGTGTCTGAACTGCACGATATCGCCAAGAAAGAGAAGATTAGTGAGTACACTGCTCTTAAGAAGCAGGATTTGATTTTCAGGATTCTCAAGGAGCGTATTCGCCAAAATGGTCTGTTGTACGGCGAAGGTGTTCTTGAAGTCTTGCCGGACGGTTACGGATTTCTCCGAAATCCTGATTACAACTACCTGTCATCCTCTGACGATATCTATGTCTCTCCGTCTCAAATCAGACGTTTCGGGCTGCGCACGGGAAACACTGTATCAGGCCAAATCAGGCCGCCAAAAGATTCCGAGAAGTACTTTGCTCTTCTACGCGTTGAAGCGATTAATTTCGAAAATCCTGATAATCTTGCGGAAAAGGTGGTATTCAGCGATTTAACACCATTACACCCGGAGAATCGCCTGATACTTGAGACAACGCCGGAAGAATTAAATATGCGAATATTCGATTTGGCAACACCGGTCGGCAAAGGTCAGCGCGGGCTGATAGTTGCTGCGCCTCGAACCGGCAAGACAATTTTGCTGCAAAAAATGGCAAATGCCATCAGTACAAACCATCCTGAGGTAAAACTGATAGTGCTGCTGATTGACGAACGGCCGGAAGAGGTTACGGAAATGGAACGAAAAACCGCTGAAGACGTCGAAGTTATAAGCTCGACTTTTGATGAGCCGGCTGCACGGCACTGTCAGGTGGCGGAGGTGGTAATCGAAAAGGCAAAGCGTATGGTTGAGTACGGTCAAGACGTGGTAATCCTGCTGGACTCGATAACCCGCCTTGCCCGCGCCTATAACAGTGAGATGCCACACTCCGGCAGAATCCTGACCGGCGGTGTTGATGCCAGTGCGATGCAGATGCCTAAGAAATTTTTCGGTGCGGCGAGGAACGTCGAAGACGGCGGGTCACTGAGCATTTTCGCAACTGCACTGATCGATACCGGCTCGAAAATGGACGAGGTAATCTTTGAAGAGTTTAAAGCAACCGGAAATATGGAATTGCACCTCGATAGAAGGCTTGTTGACAGGAGAACTTGGCCGTCTATTGACATCAGCCGAAGCGGAACACGAAGAGAAGAACTGCTGCTCGAACCGAAGGAACTTCAGCTTGTATATCGGCTGCGAAGAGTTCTTAGCGAATTGAATCCCGTTGAAGCAATCGAACTGCTCAAAAGCCGGCTTGCCAAGTGCCGAACCAACGCAGAGTTCCTGATGACAATGAATCTCGATTAAGACTCGTCAAGGCGGCTCGTCTCTGCGAAGTGCTCAGTCGAAGCAGGAAGCCCGCCGTAGCCCGAGGCACAGCCGGAGTCCTGAAGGTAAAAAGAGAAAAAAACATCTTGACGCCATCGCAGCCGCAGAAATCCTGGAGGCCTTCTTCGAACAAAAAAGAACATAATAGCCCTGCATCAACAGGCATTACACAAATACTCAATCCGCCACGCACATGGCGGATTTATTAACCGTGAGGACATATCTTTTTTTCTTGACTAATCGCAAAGATTTCATTAAAATAAATACATATCAGAGGAGGCTATGACGTTGAGTAAGGCCGATAGCAACGATAAAAATCATGCTAACACAAGACAAACCAAAGGTCGTATACTACGCGCCAAGGACATAATACCCGGGGCATCAAAAAACAATTCGGAAAAAATCGAGCAAGCCCCTGACATCCCGAAATTTGACCTGGCCAAAGAGATTTTAGCAGAACAACGAAAAATCACTGCGATGAGAAGAAAAGCTCCAGGCCGGCAAGGCGAGGTTGAGTCAATCAGTTATGCTGCTGAACGGTCAAAGCCGGCTCTGTATCAGACTACGGCTGGCGCCTTCGCCCAGACGAGTGAACAAGAGCAAATCATTTCTGATATTGTAGCAAGAGATATCGAAGAGCTATATAACACTAATATTACTAATTGATATGGAAAAAATAGGGTAGTCAAAATGCCACTTGCAAAAAGAAAAGATGAACATTCACCTTGTCCGAAGACAAAAAAGCCTTCCTCACACTGTAAAAGCCGTCATTGGCCACAGTATATATTCCCGGTTACTGGCCTATTGGCCCTGATATGGTTCTTGGTACGGGTGATACCAAAGCCATCGAGAGCTACGTACCCATGCCAGCGTGTGGCATTCCCGTTGGCATCGGGATTTATAATCTGGCTTATGGGTTTGATTGGCTCGGTCGCCGCCTTCCGCAGGGCAAAGAAGTATCTGACAAAGGCACGTTACGCTCTGGCTGCCGTATGCATCGTTATCAGCGTTGCCTTTATATGGGTGGCTATGAACAGCACCGGCCAGAAGATAATCTATGGCCACGAGCCGCTGATTGCTAACGACCCGCTCGGCGAGGCCAAAGGCGTCTACCCCGGGCGAGTCGCCTGGATACACGACCCCGATGCCACGGATTGGGCCGGTCCAGATTCAGGAGAACGCTGGTATTCAAACAGCTGCACCAATCAGCAGGTGGTCAACGAAATGCTCTCAAAGGCGCTTCGGGCCTTGAGCGGCAGAAGCACAGATTATCACGCCTGGGACGCAATATTCAGAAACTTCAACCAGCAAATGGGAAAAGGCAATATCGGCTACATCCCAGGCGAAAAAATAGCTATAAAGGTCAACTTTACACTGACGGATCATGTTAGTTCTTCTACCATGGAGAAACCGCCGGGGTATATTGATCGCATAGACAACTCCCCTCAACTCGCAATTGCTCTTCTGAGACAACTGACGGAGGTTGTAGGCGCAAATCCCTGCGACATCAGCATAGGCGACCCGTCCAGGATTATGCCAAATTACTGGTACGGTATGGTCGAGCAGGATTGTCCAGGCGTCCTTTATTTGACAAATTCCGGCTTTGTCGGTTCAGGTAGAACTATTGTCTCCCGTGATTATAGTGCACCGTTCTATTGGAGTGACCCCTGCGCTGCCCACTGGACTGGGGTCACAGAACAGGACTATATCCCCCTGCACTTTGCGCAGGCAGAGTACTTCATAGATTTTCCTATCCTCAAAACCCACGGCAGTTCCGGAATCACCGTCTGCGGCAAAAACCACTATGGCTCTTTGATTAGAAGCCCAGCCGATGCTGGCTATTATAGTATGCACTGGTCGAGGGTATATGAGACACCCGGGATGGGGCATTACAGGGCGATTGTCGACCTGATGGGCCATCCACGACTCGGCGGTAAAACATTACTGGCCCTGATAGACGGTCTCTACGCCGGTATAGATTGGTCTTCCTGGCCCGTCGAATGGTGGATGAGTCCCTTCAATTACGACTGGCCTTCCAGCATCATAGTATCACAGGACCAGATCGCAGCCGACTCGGTCGCTTTTGACTTTCTGTACACGGAGTGGTACTTCCATGCGGGGATGTCCGGCGCAGACGACTATCTTCACGAAGCGGCACTGGCCAATGACCCCTGTTCGGGAACATTCTATGACCCCAATCATGATGGCGTGGCTCTGCAGAGCTTAGGAGTCCACGAGCACTGGAACAATGAGATTGACAAAGAATACAGCCGAAACCTCGACCCCGTCAATGGCAAAGGAATCGAACTGGTGACCAGTCAGGTACTAAATTTGCTGACAGCGGCCAGTCGGCCAATTCCGGCTAACCGTGCGATGGGTGTTCAAAATGACCCAACTCTTATGTGGATGCCGGGTAGGTATGCTGATAAACACGATGTATATTTCGGCACCGATGAAGCCAAAGTGACCGATGCCAACAGAACCAATCCGTTAGACGTACTGGTAGGTAAGAACCATGATACCAACAGTATTACTGTTACCGGTCTTGTTCCGAGCACAACCTATTACTGGCGAATTGATGAGGTCAATGAAGCTGGTCCCGACCCGTGCTTATGGGAAGGTGACGTCTGGAGCTTTGCGAGTGCGCCATTAACAGCACACAACCCTGACCCTTATGATGGTGAACGATGGGTAGATGTTGATGCGAACCTTAGCTGGGGTGCGGGTTGGGGAGCGGTGAGTCATGATGTGTACTTTGGTACTGCTCCTGATCCGCCACTCGTAGAGCCAGGGTGGAGTACAACCACGTATGACCCGGGCACCATGGATGATGACAAAACGTATTACTGGCGGATTGATGAATATGATGGCAGTACTACACACCCAGGCGACCTCTGGAGCTTTACAACTCTTGATGCCGCTGCGGGTATAAAGGCCGAGTACTATAATGGCACACCCTATTTGTCAGGCACACCGGTGCTTAAAGGTACAGACTATAGCATAGACTTTGACTGGGGTTACGGGCGTCCAGACCCAAACGTTGGCGATGAAAGCTCAGATGAATGGTCAGTCAGGTGGGTCGCTGAAGTAAACGTGCCAGATACCAACACCTATACCTTTACTACAGTTCGTGAACTGGATGATGGCGTCCGATTGTGGGTAGATGGAAAACTGATTATCAAGAATTGGCCTGGAGATAACGATATTTTGGAAGATACGGGCACTATCGACCTTGTTGCCGGGCTGGTACCCATTGTGGTGGAGTTCTTAGACGGTTGGGGACCTGCAACGGCACAATTAAGCTGGGAAAGTCTATCCTTACCAAAAGAAGTTATCCCGAGAGATGCATTCTTTCTACCGCGAAGGTCCGTGTCTCCAGATCCGCTAAACGGTGCGACAGATGTGCGGAGTGACCCAATTCTTAGCTGGGTTTCGGGAAGGTTTGCCATTACACGCGATGTATATTTCGGCACCGATGAAGACAGAGTGGCCGACGCCAACAGAGACAATACGCTGGACGTACTGGTAAGCTATAACGAGAGCAAGGACGTTAACTATTATGAGCCCAACCTTCTCAAACTCAATACAACCTACTACTGGCGGGTTAATGACATCAATGGTTCCGACATCTGGCCAAGCAGTGTCTGGAGCTTTACGACGGGCAGCTATCATGTTGTGGACGATATGGAGGACTACACCGACCGTAATACTATCATTCCGGTATGGCATGACGGTACAGGCGGCTCGTATATAACCACTTCGACTGATGATTATATGGCTGGCATAGTTCACGGAGGTGCCGAGGCAATGGCCTATTCCTACGACAACAATAGCGTGCCCTATTATTCAGAGGCCTATGCTGATACCAATGGGACAAATAGTCTTGAATTCGGCACGAATTGGAGATTACAAGATGTAAAGGCATTGTCGCTGTGGTTTCTGGGCCAGGGTAATCCAGACATCAGTGGCAGCTTCACCAAAGATGCCAATGGTACCTATACGCTCACCTCCGACGGCCGAGGTATCAAGGGCAAAGCAGACTCCTTCTACTTTGTCTACGGACAGGTCGATGGTACTGTCGCGTCGATCTATGCGAGGGTGCTCAACGTCGAGAACACAGACCCCTATGCCAAGGCCGGTGTGATGATTCGCGATACGTTAGACCAGGACGCCAGATACGGGGCGGTAGTTGTTACACCAGAAAATGTAGTTATCTTCCAGTACCGCATGAATGTGGGCAGTTCTGCCTCGTCCACAACTGTTTCTGGAATCACTGCTCCGTGCTGGGTAAAGGTGGAATCTGTGAAGCTGGGTCCACAATATTTTATTAAAGGCTACTATGCAACTACGGAAGGTGTACCCACGAGCTGGACGTCGATTAGCCAACCTCAAGTAACGCTGACCACACCAATACATCCTGGTCTGTGCGCTACCAGCAGCAGCTACGGTGAGATGTGCGAAGCCAAAATATCTAACGTTACCACGACTCCAAGTACCTCTCTAACCAACAGCCAGGACATCGGCAGGGTTTACAATGACCCTGAGGAGATGTATGTGGTTCTGGAAGATAGTAGTGACAGTAACGGAATCGTGTATCATCCAGACCTCAATGTGACGCAAATAGGCGAATGGAAAGAGTGGCGTATTGACCTGAACGACTTCATTGTGCAGGGCGTGAACGTGTGTGATGTCAACAGGATATATATTGGCTTTGGTGACAGGGCGGCGCCCGGCGGTTTAGGGATAGTGTACATTGACGATATTCAGCTTTATCTGGCAGAATTTTATGAGCCTGAGTGTCCGCCGTTGCCAGCCGACCTTGTCCGCGATGGCGTGATTGACCATGGAGACTTAGCTGTGCTGATAGACTACTGGCTGCAGACGCCGCCTGACCCCAATATCAACCTGTATGATAGTGGCACGATTGACTTCAAGGACGTTGCTGAAATGGGCAAAGTCTGGGGCCAGAAGCAGGTCTGGCCGACGTGGTAAACCCCGTTAAATAACAGAGTAGTTTAATATTAGAAAGCTCGGCCGAGTTTTCTTTCTAACGGGGTTTACATCAGGACATATTTTTTGTTATAATGAGATTCCAGCTTGATGTTTGGCTGGAATTTTTTATCAGTCTCGGCTGGGCGCCGAGCCCAGACGGATAGGCGAATAAAAAAAAGATTAACCGCAGAGGACGCAGAGAAACCAAATCACTAACTAATTGTGTAGGTTATGAGCGAAGAACTTTCGAAAGTCTATGAGCCGAAGACGATAGAGAAGCTGGCGGATAAGATTTGGCTTGCCGGCGGATATTTCCACGCTGAGCCGCCCAGCGATAGAGAAGACAAAAAGGTCTATACCATAGTAATTCCGCCTCCTAATGTAACGGCACCGCTGCACCTCGGCCATGCACTTAATAACACCTTGCAGGATATCCTGATTCGGTTCCGCCGGATGCAACAATATACTACGCTCTGGATGCCGGGGACCGACCATGCCGGTATCGCTACACAGACGGTCGTTGAAAAACGAATTCTGTCGGAAGAAGGAAAAAAGCGTACAGATTTCGAACGGGAAGAATTTGTCAGACGTGTGCAGGCCTGGAAGGACGAATACGAGGCCCAAATCATCAGCCAACTAAAAGCGATGGGCTGTTCCTGCGACTGGCAGCGTACCCGATTTACGATGGATGAAGTCTGTGCAAAAGCGGTTCGGGCTGCGTTTTTTAAGCTCTTTAAAGATGGGCTAATCTATCGGGGCAAACGCCTTGTCAACTGGGACCCTGCTACACAAACGGTGCTCGCGGATGATGAGGTTGAGCATGAGACGGTTGAGGGACATTTCTGGTATCTGCGCTATCCGCTCACCGAAGCGGTTGAAATTGAAGGTAAACGTGTAGAATTCGTAACCGTTGCCACGACCCGGCCGGAGACAATGCTGGGCGATACCGCTGTTGCGATGAATCCGTCAGATAAGCGTGCCAAGTACCTGCTTGGTAAAAAGGTTCGTCTTCCAATAGTAGGCCGGATTATTCCTATCATAGCGGATGAGCATGTTGTGCTGCCTGACCCGAATAGTGACGATGAAAAGGCAAAATACTCGACCGGCTTTTTGAAGGTAACCCCTGCCCACGACCCGGACGACTGGGAGATTGGTCAAAGACACGGGCTTGAGATAATCAACGTTATGGCGCCGGATGGGTCGATTAGCGATAAATACGACTGGAAGGACTGGGAAGAAATAAAGAATCCCGATGTCGAAAATCTTATCGGAATAGACCGGTTCGAGGCACGCGAAGCTGTAGTCGAATGGTTCCGCCAGGAAAAACTGTTAGAAGATGTTCGCGAGTATGCTCACGAGGTTGGGCACAGCTATCGCAGCCACGTGCCGATTGAGCCGTATCTTTCCGACCAGTGGTATATCGCGGTTAAAAAGCCGATAGAGCATTTGGCGAAGAAGTTCAACTCCGGATTAATTGATGGAACGGATGTGCCGGTAAATTCTTTGGCTGGTCTTGCCTTAAAGCCGTTACTTGATGGTC
>CAZMSP010000051.1:0-14265 GCA_964568985.1 uncultured Pirellulales bacterium | reverse complement strand
CCGTGATGGCCAAACTTAAGTTTGTAACTTTTTCCACCCAGGGCCAAACCGAGAAACTGATGGCCAAGACAGATACCAAAAACAGGCACTTTGCCAAGTAATTTTCTGATTTCTTCTATTGCATAATTTATGGGGCCTGGATCGCCCGGGCCATTGCTTAAAAACACGCCATCGGGCTTTCGCGATAGCACCTCCTTGGCTGATGTCCTCGCAGGCACTACCCAAACGTCACAGCCGTGCGAACGAAGCAATCTCAAAATGTTGTGTTTGATGCCATAATCAAAGGCCACGACCTTGTATTTTACGGGAGGTTTATTTTCCTCAGCCGTCAATACATCTACTACCGCCTTATCCCAGTGATATGATTTCTTCGACGTTACATCTTTTACTATATCTCTATTCACAAGACCGGGGTATTGGCTTAGCTTTTTCTTAAGTTCTGAGACGAGGAACTCTTCTGAAGATATTATGCCTCTCATCGCACCTTTGGTTCTGATGTGCTTTACGAGGGCCCTGGTGTCAATATCTTCGAGGCCTACAACATTGCCGGCTTTCAGATAATCGCCCAGTGATTTAATATTTCGCCAGTTGCTCGGATAATCACAGTTTTCCTTGACAATAAAACCGCTTGCAAAAATTTTTCGTGATTCGACATCGTAACTGTTGGTTCCGTAGTTGCCAATCAAAGGATATGTCATCGTAATAATCTGCTCGTGATAAGATGGGTCGGTTAATATCTCCTGATAGCCGGTCATAGCAGTATTGAACACGACCTCTCCACATTTGGTGCCTTTGGCGCCAAAAGAGCTGCCTTCAAAAACGGTACCATCTTCAAGTAACAAAACAGCTTTCACTTTTTAGATTTCCTGCTATCGATAATAAGATTGAATGGGTTTAACACTGATTTTCTGGTCCTTTAATGCTTTTATTGCTGAAACTGCCGCTTCAGCCCCTCTAACCGTCGTTACATACGGTATCTGCCGGTCAAGAGCAGTTCTTCGTATCGGAAATGAATCTCTTATCGTCTGCTTACCGACAGTCGTATTTATAATCAAATCTATCTTGTTGTTTATCATAGCATCTAATATGTTAGGCCTGCCTTCTGAGACCTTAAGTATGAACTCCGAGGGAATATTGTTTTTGATAAACTCGATGCACGTCCCCTTCGTTGCAATAATTTTAAAGCCCATCTGATGTAACTTACTTGCCACCTCGATAGCCCTTGGTTTGTCGTCATCCTTGACACTGAGAAAGACATTACCAGAGGTCGGCAGGGTATTTCCTGCTGCTATTTGCGATTTCGCAAAGGCGGTTCCAAAATCATCGGATATTCCCATTACTTCACCGGTCGAAAGCATTTCCGGCCCCAAGAGGGTGTCTATGCCGGGGAATTTTATGAACGGGAAAACCGCCTCCTTGACGGTAAAGTAATTTCGCTGAACCTCTTTTGTGAAATTTAACTCTTTCAGCGTCATTCCCGTCATCACCTTCGCTGCCAGTTTTGCAAGAGGCACGCCGATTGATTTACTGACAAACGGAATGGTCCGGGATGCACGTGGATTAACCTCAAGGATGTAAATCTGGTCATCTTTAACCGCCATTTGAACATTCATCAATCCCTTCACTTTTAATTCCAGGGCCAGCAGCTTCGTCTGCCTTTTAACTTCTTGTAAAAGTTCTTTGCTAATCGAAACCGGCGGTAAAGAACAGGCACTATCACCTGAATGGACCCCCGCCTCTTCGATGTGCTCCATTATTCCGCTGATTACAACAGTGCTGCCATCGCTGACAGCATCGACATCCAATTCTGTTGCATCGTCAAGAAACTCATCGATTAAAATTGGATGTTCGCCGGAGGCCTCGATTGCCTCTTTGACGCAATCTTTTAATTTCTGCTGGTCATACACAATCTGCATCGCCCTGCCGCCGAGCACGAACGAGGGACGAATCAAAAGTGGATAGCCGAGTTTTTTCGCTATTTCGAATGTTTCATCATATGTCGTTGCTGTGCCGCTGGCTGGCTGGCGCAGATTAAGTTTTTTAACGAGCCGATTGAAACGTTTGCGGTCTTCTGCGCGGTCGATGCTGTCCGGTGAGGTGCCGATTATCTTTGCGCCGGCTTTTTCCAGCGGTACTGCCAGTTTTAGAGGTGTCTGGCCTCCAAACTGCACAATTATGCCGTCCGGATTTTCCTTTTCCACGATAGATATTACATCTTCAAAGGTGAGCGGCTCGAAGTAAAGCCGGTCTGACGTATCGTAGTCGGTACTAACCGTTTCGGGATTACAGTTTACCATTATCGATTCGATGCCGATTTCCCGCAAAGCAAAAGCGGCGTGGACACAACAGTAATCAAACTCGATTCCCTGGCCTATCCGGTTAGGCCCACCACCAAGAATGATAACTTTTCGTCTGCTGGTCGGTTTTGCTTCACATTCTGATTCGAAAGTTGAGTAAAGATAAGGCGTTGTCGCCTCGAATTCGGCACCACAAGTATCAACGGTTTTGTAAACTGCATTTATTCCAAGGCCCTGCCGGTGTTTGCGAAACTTCGTCTCGTCAGTTTTCAAAATAGATGCGAGGTACTTATCGCTAAAGCCGTATTCTTTAACTTTTCGCAAAGTGTCGTGATCGAGCTCCGCGAGACTACCAGCTTTTATCTTTTCTTCGAGCTTTACAATATCTTTTATATTATTAAGAAACCAGGGGTCGATTTTAGTAAGAGAATGGATTTTGTCAGTCGTGAGCTTTCTTCTAAAGGCCTCGGCAATATACCAGATTTTGTCCCAGCAGTTGGTCCGCAGCTTCTCTTTGAGCTGTGGCAGCGAAATTTCACCATCGATATGTTTTCTATCGAGCGAGTAACGGTCAATCTCAAGAGACCTTATGGCTTTTTGCAGAGCCTCTTTGAAAGTCCTTCCAATGGCCATTGCTTCACCGACAGATTTCATCTGCACGGTCAGCTCGGGATTGGTATTGGGAAACTTCTCAAATGTAAAACGCGGCCATTTAACTACACAGTAATCGATGGTCGGCTCAAAGCAGGCGGGCGTTTTCTTGGTAATATCATTCGGAATCTCATCGAGGGTATAGCCAACCGCAAGCAGCGAAGCAATTTTGGCAATAGGAAAGCCGGTGGCCTTGGACGCAAGCGCCGAGCTTCGCGAGACCCTCGGATTCATCTCAATGACGTAGAGCTTTCCATTTTCAGGGTTGACCGCAAACTGAATGTTTGAGCCGCCGGTCTCCACGCCGATGGCTCTCATAATCTTAAGTGAGGCATCACGCATTATTTGATATTCTTTATCAGTAAGTGTCTGGGCCGGAGCCACGGTGATACTGTCACCAGTGTGAATACCCATCGGGTCGAGGTTTTCGATAGAGCAGACAATAACAACGTTGTCCTTTTTGTCTCTCATCACCTCAAGCTCGTATTCCTTCCAGCCGACAACAGACTCTTCAATAAGGACCTGATTTGCAGGGCTAAGATTCAAGCCCCAGTGAATATATTCCTCGTACTCTTCGGCATTATAGGCGACATTTCCACCGGTTCCTCCCAATGTATATGAGGGGCGGATAATGGCGGGAAAGCCCACATATTTGATAATTTTTTGCGCCTCTTCCCAAGAATGGGCGTATCCACTTTTAGGAACCTCGAGCCCACAATCCTGTATGATTTTCTTGAAGCGGTCTCTCTCCTCGGCCCTTTTGATTGTTTGCAGTTTTGCTCCGATGAGCTGGACGTTATACTTTTTTAACACACCGCTCTCAGCTAATGCTACAGCAGTGTTTAAACCGGTCTGTCCCCCAAGAGTCGGCAAAAGACTATCTGGTCTTTCCTTGCGGATTATCTTCTCAACAATCTCCGGCGTAATCGGCTCAATGTATGTACGATGGGCCAGTTCTGGGTCGGTCATTATAGTGGCAGGATTGCTATTGACGAGTATCACCTTGAAGCCCTCATTTCTGAGGACTTTGCAGGCTTGGGTGCCGGAATAATCAAACTCACAGGCTTGGCCTATAACAATAGGCCCGGAGCCGATGATTAAAATCTTGTTTATATTTTTGCTTTTTGGCATATGCCTGCCTATTTTAGTTTTTCTCTTTAAGCCACTGGTTAATTGCTGCTGCCGCCTGTCGGCCGCTGTTGATGGCATGGACAACAAGTGAAGCCCCGTTGACCGCATCACCAGCGGCAAATACCCACGACTCGCTGGTCTGATAGTTATCTACAACTACATTGCCTCGCTCGTCGAGCTTTAATCCCAAATCCTTTATAAGTCCATCATGCACTATGTGCTCAAAGCCAAGAGCCAGAATTACCAGGTCAGCCGGAAAAATAAAATCAGTGCTTGGCAACTCTTTAATCTGCCATTTATTGTTATTACTTATCCATTCCACTCTGCAGAACTCCAATTGACTTACCCGAACCTCGACTCCCGAAAACTTTTTGGTCATAACGCTCCAGAGCCGTTCACAGCCTTCCTCGTGTGAGGATGAGGTACGCATAATTCTTGGCCACATCGGCCAAGGCGTATCCGGCGGTCTTGTATCCGGCGGTTTCGGCAATATCTCCAACTGGTATATCTTTTTTGCACCCTGACGACGAGCAGTACCTACACAGTCACTGCCTGTATCACCTCCTCCTATAACGACCACAACTTTGTTTCTGGCGGTAATTAGCTTAGACCCGTTAACCGGCTCGCCAGAGCAAAGCTTGTTCTGCAAAGCCAAATACTCCATAGCAAAGACGATGTTTTCATATCCTCTGCCTGGTATATTAAGTTCTCTGGGCTGACCTGCTCCCATAGTCAAACATACACAGTCGAACATCTTTCGCAGATAACGAGCCGAAATATCCTCTCCGACTTCCACACCGGTTTGAAACTGGATACCCTCGGCGGAAAGTTGTTTTAACCGTCGGTCAATGATGTGCTTGCCAAGCTTGAAATCCGGGATTCCATAGCGAAGCAAGCCACCGATTTTTTCATCTTTTTCAAAAACTACTGTTTCGTGACCAGCTCGTGCGAGCTGCTGAGCAGCGGCAAGCCCGGCAGGACCTGAGCCGATGATTGCAACTCGTTTGCCGGTTTTTTCTGCAGGCGGTTGAGGTTTTATCCAGCCCTGCTCAAAGCCGCGTTCGACAATTTGAAATTCAATATGCCTAATCAGAACTGGCTCATCGCTAATGGATAAAGTACAGGCAGTCTCGCACGGTGCAGGGCACACTCGAGCAGTAATTTCCGGGAAGTTGTTTGTAGAATGGAGCAGCTGACAGGCCTGCTGCCAGCGGTTCTTGTAAACAAGTTCATTGAAATCGGGGATGCAGTTTTTCAGCGGACAGCCAACACCATGACAAAATGGTATTCCGCAGTCCATACAGCGAGCAGTCTGCTGGCGGAGCTGGTCGGGAGTAAGCGGCAGGTCCAGTTCTTCGAAGTCCATAATCCGCTGCTGAACTGGTCGATGTCTGACGTCTTGTCGTTTATATTTTAGAAAACCTTTTATCTCGCCCATTGGAAGACCTCTTCAGTGGCGGGAGTTGTTTCAGTGTCACGTCGTTCGGCTGCTTTGATTTTTTCGAGTGCTTTTTGATAATCAATTGGAACAACCTTCACGAACTTTCCGACCATACCCGGCCAGGCGTCTAAAATATTCTGCGCCCGTGCACTATTGGTCCACTTCAGGTGGTGCTGAATCAGGTCATAGAGCAGCTTTTTATCCTCCTGCTGCCAGACGCTTTGCAGCTCGACCATATCGAGGTTACAAAGTGTATCAAACAGTTGTGCCTCATCCAGGACATACGCTATACCACCACTCATACCTGCGGCAAAGTTACAACCCGTCTGACCAAGCACAACGACCATTCCACCTGTCATATACTCACAACCATGGTCACCCAGACCTTCAACAACGGCTGTCGCTCCGCTGTTACGGACAGCAAAACGCTCTCCAGCCATACCATTAATAAATACTTCTCCACCCGTCGCACCATACAAAAGAGTATTGCCTGCGATAATGTTCTCATGAGCCATAAAGGGAGATTTATCAGGTGTCTGGACAATGATTCTGCCGCCGGATAGCCCTTTGCCAAGATAATCGTTGCTTTCACCGATAAGCTTCAAAGTTACACCTGGTGCCAGGAACGCACCAAAGCTCTGCCCCGCTGAACCACGAAAGACAATTTCCAACGTGCCATCTGGCAAACCTTGCGGGCCGAACTTAGAAACTATACGGTTGCTCAAAATTGTGCCAACTGTGCGGTTTACGTTTCTAATCGGCATTTCGATGACGGTTTTTTTCTTGTCTTCAATCGCAGCAGCGACTTTTTCCAGAATCTGCCAGTCGAGATGGTCCTCAAGCTTGTTTGGCTGAGTCTGTGTAAGCCGCAGTTTGCTTTTATCAGAAACATCCGGCTGATGAAAAATGGCGGGAAAGTCGAGCCCTTTCGCTTTGTAATGGTCAATCGCTTTGGCTATCTGCAGCCGCTCGACTCTGCCGATTAACTCTTCGAATTTTCTAAAGCCAAGCTGCGCCATAATCTTACGCACTTCTTCAGCTACGAAATACATAAATCGCTGGACGTATTCGGGTTTTCCTGTAAATCTCTTTCGTAGTTCAGGGTCCTGTGTCCCGATTCCGAACGGACATGCTCCTTCGTGACATTTACGCAGTAGCGTGCATCCAATCGCCACAAGAGCCGCTGTGCCGAAACCAAACTGCTCAGCACCCAAAAGCCCGCCAACAACAACATCCCTGCCTGTTTTCAGCTGGCCATCAACCTGAACCCTTATCCGGTCGCGTAGACCATTCATCACAAGCACTTGCTGAGTCTCAGCCAAACCAAGCTCCCAGGGACAGCCGGTATGTTTAATCGAAGAAAGCGGGCTGGCGCCCGTTCCGCCATCATGGCCGCTGATTAGAACCTCATCGGCATTACCTTTGGCTACACCGGCAGCAATCGTCCCAACTCCAACTTCAGCAACCAATTTGACAGAAACTTTAACTCCCGGATTACTGCATTTAAGGTCATATATAAGTTGAGCCAGGTCCTCAATCGAGTATATGTCGTGATGCGGAGGCGGCGAGATAAGCGTTACGCCCGGCGTGGAGTAACGTAATTTTGCGATTTCATCGGTTACTTTGTGACCGGGTAATTGGCCGCCCTCTCCCGGCTTTGCGCCCTGGGCAACTTTTATCTGTAGCTCTTTAGCATGGGCAAGATAGTTTATAGTTACGCCGAATCTGCCGCTGGCGACCTGTTTGATAGCACAGTTTTTTGAATCACCGTTCGGTTCCGGCGTATAGCGAGACGGGTCTTCCCCTCCTTCGCCGGTGTTGCTCATCGCGCCGAGCCGATTCATTGCTATCGCCAGGCACTCATGTGCTTCCCTGCTGATTGAGCCGTGACTCATTGCGCCTGTACAAAATCTTTTAACAATTTCGGCGGCAGGTTCAACTTCATCAAGAGGCACAGGATTGCTTTCAGTAAATTCAAATAATCCTCGAAGAGTATAAAACTGTCTTGATTGCTCATTTACGGCTCTTGCGTAGTCTTCATAAGCATTTGCATCATCATACATCACAGCGTGCTGCAGTCTCGAGACTGTAGCAGGGTTCCAAAGATGTCGCTCGCCTTCGTGTCTGAAATGATATTCACCGCCAAAATCCAACTCAAACACCCCGGCAGGGCGCTGCTGAAAAGCCGACCGGTGTCTGGCAATCGCTTCGAGCGCAATTTCCTCAAGTCCGACTCCACCTATCCGCGAGCTTGTACCCGTAAAATATTGGTCAACAACGAGCCGATTTAATCCAATTGCTTCGAACAACTGAGCTGCAGTGTAGCTTCGCAGCGTTGAGATACCCATCTTGCTGATGGTTTTCAGGATACCTTTTTTAATAGCAGCAATGTAATTATCCGCTATTTGCACGGGCTCCATTTTTTCCGGCAGTTCGCCCTGTTGCTGCAACAAATCAAGGGCCTCAAATGCCAGGTACGGATTAACGGCATTGGCACCAAAACCGCATAAAAGGCAAAAGTGCATGACCTCCCTCGGCTCACCGCTTTCAACAATCAATCCAGCTTCGCCACGAAGGCCGCGACTAAGCAAACCGTGATGTACAGCAGCTGTTGCCAGAAGTGATGGAACAGGTGCTTTCGCCTGTGAAATATCTCGGTCACTGATGATAATAAGTGAAGCGCCGTCCCTAACGGCGTTTTCTGCTTCGTTGACTAAAGAATCAAGGCCACGCTGAAGACTGTCCGTGAGATTGGACTCATCGGCCTCGAAAACAGCTGAAATAGTTTTGACCTTAAAGTCATCACGATTGACCGAGCGAAGCCGTTCAATGTCTTCATTAGTAAGAACTGGATGTGGCAACTTTAACTGCCTGCAATGCTGCGGCGTTTCGTCGAGAATATTTCTCTTTTTACCGGTAAAGGTCATCAAGCTCATAACCAGTCCCTCGCGGAGAGGGTCTATTGCCGGATTGGTTACCTGTGCAAATAGCTGCTTGAAATAATTGAAAAGCAGCTTTGGTTTATCAGATAGTACGGCCAGCGGCGTGTCATTACCCATAGAGCCGACCGGCTCCTGACCGTTTACAGCCATTGGAGTCAAAATCATCTTTAGCTCTTCGCGCGTATAACCGAACATCCGCATCCGCTGGGCTAAAGTCTCAGTGTCACTTTTGATAAGTTTTGGTGCATCGAACAAACCACGAAGCTCGATTCTGTTTTCTTCCAGCCATCTGCGATATGGTTTCTGCCGGGCGACCTTGCTTTTCACCTCATTGTCAGTAATTATCCGTCCCTCAACCGTATCGATTAGAAACATACGGCCTGGGCGCAGACGGCCTTTTCTGCGAATCTTCTCTGGAGGAAATTCTGCAACTCCCGCTTCACTGGCAAGAATAGCCAGGCCATCAGTCGTAACCAGATAGCGGCAGGGCCTCAGACCATTGCGGTCGAGAGTTCCACCTATAAGCCGTCCATCGGTGAAAACTATCGCGGCAGGACCATCCCATGGCTCCATTATCGAAGAGTGATATTCGTAAAACGCCCGCTTGTCCGTGCTGATATGATACTTTGGCCCAAAGGCCTCGGGTATCATCATCATAATTGAATGAGGCATGCTTCGACCGGCTCTAACAAGAAGCTCAAGTGTACTATCAAAGCAGGCAGAATCACTCATCTCAGGCGTCAAAATTGGAAACAAATCACTAATATTATCACCAAATACCTCACTGGCCATAGTCGTCTGGCGAGCCCACATCCAGTTGCGATTGCCGCTGAGCGTATTTATCTCGCCGTTATGAGCTATACATCGGAACGGCTGAGCAAGACGCCAATTAGGAAAAGTATTGGTGCTGTATCGCTGATGTACTATAGCAAGGGCTGAAGTCACCCGCTCATCCGCCAGGTCGGGGTAATAGGCAAATAACTGCCAGGCCATAAACATTCCCTTGTAACAAACCGTCCTGGAAGAAAGAGAGGTTACGTAAAAGTCCTCGCCCTGCTCACCAAATCGTTCTCTAACCAACCGTTCCGATCGCTTGCGTGCCAGGTATAAACGACGCTCCAGCTCCTCGCCTTCGAAGCCGCTGCCATCTACAAATATTTGTTTTATCGAAGGTTCTGCAGACAGTGCTATCCAACCCAGACAACTGCTGTCTGTCGGCACCTCCCGCCAGCCGATGACCTCCATACCATAATGACCAATCGCATCTTCGAGTATCCTGTCACATTCCTGCCTGAGTTTTGCATCTTTAGAGCCGAACACCATACCTGCACCATATTGGTACGGCATTGGCAACGGAAACCCGAGCTTTTCAGCTTCGGCAAAAAAAAACTCGTGTGGAATCTGAAAAAGAATCCCTGCGCCGTCACCGGTGGTCTCATCGGCGCCGGTAGCCCCTCGATGGTGTAGATTTATCAATATCTGCTTGCCGTATTCAATGATAGCATGCTCACGACGTCCTGAGATATTAACGACTGCACCGATACCACAGCCGTCGTGCTCACGGCGAGCTTCATATAAACCCTGATTTTGCAGGACTTTTAACATCCGTTGCCTCAAGTACACAAAATACTACCATTTCAATGCCCATTCGGCAGCATTAAAATTTTTATAAACTCTATCAGCTGTCATAATACAAATGAAATTCATGCGGATGCGGCCGCAGAGCCATTTCATCTATTTCCTTTTCCCGTTTCCACGCAATCCACGTCTCGATAATGTCGTTGGTGAATACGTCACCCTCAGTCAGGAATTTGTGGTCCTTCTCGAGCGCATTAATTGCTTCCGCGAGTGAGCCAGGTGCTTGTTTGGTCTTGGACAGCTCTTGCTTGGAAAGCTCATACACGTCCACGTCCATTGGCTTACCTGGGTCGAGTTTGCGTTTAATACCGTCGTTGGCGGCCATAAGCATCGCGGCGAAGGTAAGGTAGCCGTTACAGCTCGGGTCCGGGCAGCGGAACTCAACGCGTTTTGCCTTCGGATTCGGCGAGTACATCGGAATTCGGCAGGCGGCTGACCGGTTGCGTGCCGACATGCACAGGTTTACCGGCGCCTCAAAACCCGGCACGAGCCGGCGATATGAGTTTGTCGTCGGTGCGGCAAAGGCCAGGATGGCCGGTGCATGAGTGATAAGACCGGCAATCGCGTGCATAGCGAGGTCTGAGAGACCTGCATAGCCCTTTCCGGCGAATAAGTTGACGCCTTTCTTCCAAAGTGAGAAGTGCGTATGCATGCCGGAGCCATTGTCCATGAATATCGGCTTTGGCATAAACGTCGCCGTCTTTCCGTGGCGTTTGGCCACGTTCTTGACGATGTATTTATACCACATCAGATTGTCGGCCTGCTCGAGCAGCGGTGCGTAAACCATGTCGATTTCGGCTTGTCCACCTGTGGCGACTTCATGATGGTGCTTCTCAACCATGATACCTATCTTCTGCATTTCCTCGACCATTTCGGTGCGGATATCCTGCTGTGTGTCGGTCGGGCTTACCGGGAAATATCCGCCCTTGTATGACGGTTTATATCCAAGGTTGGGTTCTTCGAAACGAGCAGTGTTCCATGACCCTTCCGATGAATCGATTGAGTACATTCCTGTATGCTGATTCTGCTCATAGCGAACCTCGTCAAATATGAAGAATTCCGGCTCAGGGCCGTAATACGCGGTATCCGCTAACCCGCTCTTTTTCGCGAATGCAGCCGCTTTCTTGGCGACATTGCGCGGGTCCCGATTATAATCTTCACGTGTGAGCGGGTCGAAGATGTCAGCAAGGATGCTCACCGTCGGCTTAACGAAAAACGGGTCCATCACCACTGTGCTCAGGTCCGGAACCGCCATCATGTCCGACTGGTGAATCGGCTTCCAGCCACGGATTGAGGAACCGTCGAAACCAAGACCTTCCTTAAAGGTCTTTTCGTCCAGGAACTCGACTGGGAATGTGCAGTGCTGCCATGTGCCAAGAAGGTCGACAAATTTCAGGTCCGCCATCTTAGCATTGTTCTTTTTTGCGAACTCAAAAAAATCTTTCGGTGTCATCGTTTATTTCCTTTCAAAAAACATTGTTTTCTTTTTTGTATTAACCTTTTTCAGTAACTAACCAATTGCCTTACTACCTTTTTCGCCGGTGCGAATGCGGATACACTCGGGCAAATCCATTACAAATATCTTGCCGTCACCAATTTGCCCGGTCTTTGCACCCTCAATGACCGCATCGATGGTTTTCTCGACGAAGTCCTCATTTACACCTATCTCCAGCCGAACCTTCTTCAACAAGTTTACTTCTATTCCGACACCCCGGTACGACTCGTGGTAACCCTTTTGTTCTCCACAGCCCAAAGCATTTGTAACAGACATTTTATAAACCTCAGCTTTGTACAAGGCCTGTTTGACATCTTTTAGTTTGTAAGGCTGAATATACGCGATTACGAGTTTCATTTGTTAGCTCCTTAATATTTCCACAGGCTCAGATTGTGCTGAATATCTGGAAGCCGCCATAGGATTCCATACCGTGCTCTCCTATATCGAGCCCTCGCAGTTCTTCTTCCCGGCTGACTCTCAGCCCGATGGTCAAATCAATCAATTTGAACACTATGCCCATAGTCACAACTATAAAGACGACCGTACTTACGCTGCCCACGATTTGTATGCCTATCTGCATCGGATTACCTCCATAGATAAAACCGTTATTTGCCAAACCCAACGCCTTCCTGCCAAATATCCCGACACAGAATGTGCCCCATATCCCGCAAATACCATGAACCGGCACTGCGCCGACAGGGTCGTCAATCTGAAGCTTATCGAGCAGTTCGACTCCCAGTACGACCAGGATGCCAGCGCTTGCCCCTATCAGTAATGCCGCCCATGGTTCTACGAAGGCGCACGGTGCGGTTATGGCCACAAGCCCAGCCAATGCGCCGTTCATTGCCATTGACAAATCGGGCTTGCCGAATCTTTTCCAGACAGTAACTACAGCGGCTATACCTCCCAAAGCTGCCGCCAAGTTTGTATTAATTGCAACTCTGCCTATCAGTGAACCGTTGCCAACTGAGAGGGTTGAGCCTGCGTTAAACCCAAACCATCCAAACCAAAGGATAAAAACTCCCAGAGAAGCCAGTGGAATATTATGTCCTGCAATAACGTTCGGCTTGCCGTCGATTGCGTATTTTCCTTCTCTTGGTTTGAGCATAGAAGTTCCGACAAGGGCCGCACATCCGCCAACCGTGTGAACAACCGTTGAACCGGCGAAATCGGCAAAGCCCATATTGCTGAGCCAGCCGCCGCCCCATATCCAGTGTCCGACGATTGGGTATATAAAGGCCGAGATAAGAAACGAGTAAATCAAATAGGCCGGAAATTTCATACGCTCGGCCATTCCGCCGGCCACAATTGTTGCCGCCGCCCCGCAAAATGCCGCTTGGAACAGCCAGAATGCGTATATCGGCAGACCGTTTACCGTTTGCTCAAGGCCGAGTAAACACCATCCCTTAGTACCCCAAAAACCATTTCCATCGCCGAACATCAAAGCATAACCGATAAGGAAAAAACCTAATGAAGCCATGCAAAAGTCCAGAAAGTTCTTGGTAAGTATGTTGCAGGTATTCTTGGCCCTTATAAATCCGGCTTCTACCATGCCAAATCCTGCCTGCATGAAAAAGACCAGAAATGCCGCAAGCAATACCCATACCGTATCAAGACCTTGTTTCAAATCAGCTATGTTGTATCCATCGCCTGATTCCGCAAAAGCGGGTATTGAAAACATCGCTACAAATAGTAATACAGTTCTGACCGGTAAACTTTTCATTCTGCAATCTTTCATTTTTTGCCTCACAGCTAAAATTTCTTCGATAAACCAACGCCAGCGAAGAAAAAGTCACTGCCTGTTCCATACGCATCGGTATCGCGTATACCGCCGCTGACCAGCGTCACATAGTTCAGACTTGGCCTAATCGTCCAGCCTTTTATTTCGAAAGGGAAGCCCACAGAAAACGCCAAATCGTTGAGCTCGTTCCGGTTAGTTCCCCAATAGTATTTATTGTAAGAAGCACTGCCCCATCCCAAGCTCGCCCCAACTTCCATTCCAATAGGTGTATCCGAACAAAACTCAGCTATCTTTTCAATGCTGTGGTTAAACGCGAGTGAAACGTAAGAACCCTTTGCCTCATCTACGTCGTGATAAGCCGTAATTGAGGGACTCAACGGCAGCTCAAAATTTAATCCCCAGTAAACTTCGGTAGTATCCGGCGTTGCTGTTCCGGGGAAATCATAATATATGAAACCTGCTGAATACCCTACACCTTCCATACCGGACAAAGCAGCCGAATAATCAAGGGCATAATCAATTTCGGAGAAATCACCGCTGTTACCGTTAATGTTGGTCAGTTCAAGATTACCCCAAATTGACGCAGTTAAGCCCTTATAACCAGCGCTGATAGATGGCTGAAAAACCGGGTCGTCACTAATATTTTGTCCTCGCCAGATGTACTTACCAAAGTAATCTGCCCTAAGCTCAAAATCTATCCTGCCTTCAGCAAACACCTTGCAATCTCTAAATGCTAATAGACTAAAACTGACGATTAAAAGTTTAATCTTCGCCTCCCTTATGTCAGGCATTGCCATTATGGCTAATCTCTTTTGTCTATCTATTATCATGTTCAAGCTCAATATATAGCTTTATGAGTTAGCATTTGTTAATTTGCAATAAGCGTGCCAGCATAGGTTTTTATCCAAAAAATGCCATAAGTGCTTGTT
>CAZMSP010000050.1:0-14522 GCA_964568985.1 uncultured Pirellulales bacterium | reverse complement strand
CTATTAGCGATTGCCAAATATCCTCATCGCTCCACTCTTTATTATTTAATTGCTCGTTGATTTCTTGAGGCGTCCATATTCGCTCCTCGTCATCATCTGACGAAAATAGGTAGCTGAACTTATCACAAAGCCAGTCCCAGTTATCTTCCCAATCGTAAATGTCTTCCAATGATTTACCATCCTCGTGCATAGCGGTTAGCTCTTTTTTATCCTTTTCCCACTGTTCGAGGTATTCTTGCTCCTGTTTTATATCCGGCTCTATCTCTTCGTCCGTCTTGTTTACCTTCTGTTTGTTCCAGTTTGTTTCGTTATAGAAATCATCTGTAGCGGTATCCAACTCTTCCCGAATAAGGCCAACCTCGTATCTGTAAGCCCTACGTAGTCTCCAGTAGGCAACTGCTATCTTTTCTACCAGCATTTCTTCTAACGTTCCCTGTGGTTGTAATTGCGTGCCCAGATCTGCTAAAAGGGCGTTAAACTCCTCTGGGTTCTCCGCCCCTTCTCCAACAGTGATAACTACTTCTTTTGCAAGTAAGCCGTGCTTTAGAGCGTTGTATTTAACTATCTCTTTACCTTCCGGCGTCTTTACGCCGCCTTTTTGAGCGTTCTCTTTATTCGCTTGTAATTGTTTTTCTGATACCGTCATTGCTAATCCCCCTTAATATGAATTTGAACTAATGCTTTGATGGCTGCTTTGATATGTTCTGGTAGTGCTGGCCAGACAGTTACAATTTCCGCTAAATCAGTGGGCAGGTTTTGGTCTGTTTCTGGATTTTCTTTGTAAGCTGGTTTGTAAGCGCCTGATTGAGCTTTTGACAAGTCTTTATTTTGAACAGCGTTATCGTTTTGTGGTAGCTGACTCTTAATCAGCGGGTCACAGGTTCGATTCCTGTATCGCCCATTTTGCGTCGCCCCTAAGGGGCTATGCAGAATGTCCTTTATAGATCCTGATTTTTAATTTAATATGTTTCTTCTCTCACCTGGCGTCGCCCAATGTTCATACCCGCAGTCAGTATGATATGCGGCTTATTAGACACCGGATTTTGCTCGGTAAGGACCTTGGCCCCGTAAACCTTTAGAATCGTGTCCGACGTAAGAACTTCCTCCGGCAATCCAAATGCCTCAACCCTGCCCCGGCCCAGCACAAGCAACTTGTCGCAATACTCAGCAGCCAGATTAAGGTCGTGGAATACAGCAACGACTGTCATACCGGTTTTGCGGTTCAATTCTCTGATTAAATCGAGTGCCGACAATTGATGAGCGACATCCAGATGACTTGTCGGTTCATCCAATAGAAGCACCTTCGGTTCCTGTGCCAGACACATTGCAATTAATGCCCGCTGGCGCTCTCCACCACTAATCTCGGTTATCAGCCGGTCTGCAAGGTTTGAAACATCAGCGAGCTCCATTACGTGCTCGGCTATCTCGAAATCTCTTCTGGTTTCTTTAGCGAGCTTCGGCAGATGTGGAGTTCGTCCCATCAATGTTACTTCACGGACTGTGAACGACAAATCCAATGAAAGGTCTTGTGATAAGCAGGCCACTGTCTTTGCCATCTTGCGTCTGCCAATTTCTTTCAGTCTTTTGCCCTGGAGCAGAACATATCCATCCTCCGGAGCCAATACGCCGGTGATAACTCGCAACAGAGTAGTCTTTCCGGAGCCGTTCGGCCCAATAAGGCCTACGAACTGGCCGGCCTTAACTTCCATAGACACATTCTGCAATACAAGCCCATCGCCGTACCCGGCACTAATATTTTCAATCGAGAGCATACTAACTCCAGTAAGAATTTTTTCTACGCCGTAAAAGAAACAAGAAAAATGGTCCGCCAAGAAAAGCGGTTACCACACCAATAGGTATTTCTACAGGAGCAATCACAGTTCTGGCGAAACTGTCCGCCAACACCAAAAAGATTGCACCAGCCATTGCCGATGCAGGAACCAGCCGACGATGGTCAGGGCCAATGACCAGCCGTACAGAATGAGGTACAATCAATCCTACAAAACCAATCAAGCCACAGGCAGCAACGGTGGCTCCGGTCATCAATGACGCCACTACGAAAAATATTTTTTTCGTCTGCTCAACATTCAATCCAAGATGAGCGGCCGGTTCTTCACCCAGCGTCATAACGTTCAGGTCACGTGCGAACAAAAGCGTAATCACCAGCCCGCATACTACCACTATCGAGACGATTCGCAGCAGTGCCCAATCGAATATCTGCAGGTTGCCCAAAAGCCACCATACTACATTGTGCAAGTTCTGTGATGGGCAGACGGATACGATGAACATCAGAATACTGCCCAAAACAGCACTTACAATGACACCGGACAGCAGCAACGTGTGGACAGGCACAACTCCGCCTGCACTGCGAGCCAGTGTGTAGACCAAAAGAATCGTTCCAATTGCCCCGGCGAAAGCCATTGCCGGCAGTGTCCATGTGCTCAGGACACTGACCCCCAGTATAATCGCAAGTGCAGCTCCCAATCCGGCACCTGAGGAAACACCGAGTACATAAGGATCGGCTAAGGGATTGCGTAAAAGTGCCTGGAAAATAACACCCGCTACTGATAATCCAATACCGGCCACAATGGCAAGTAGGATGCGTGCCAGGCGCAGCCGAATGATACCCGATTGAAACATCTGCGCGACCGGGACATGGACGGCCCCGGCAAATAGAGAAAACACACATACACCTGCAAGCATCGTCAGCAGCACTATGAATATTAACCAGTTCCTTTTACTATACATTACAGGCCTACCTTATTACCGAACCTCCCCTGCCAGCTCCAGCTTTTCACTACCCGCATCACATTTTTCAACGACAGCTCCATAGAGATACTTAGCCAGGATTTTCACGCCTTCTAACAGACGAGGACCCGGACGCAGGATAAGATCGGGCGGGATGTTATCAATAATCCGGCCCTGTTTCACTGCTGAAATCTCAGCCCATCCAATACGGTCGGCTAATCTCGCTGCCGTAGGTCCTTCCTGTTCCATATAGCAGAGAACAATTACATCAGGATTCCACTCAATCACTTTTTCGGGATTAACATGAGGGTAGTGCTGATTGATATTACGGGCAACGTTAACGCCTCCTGCCCATGTAATAATCTCATCGATAAACGACTTTCGGCCCGCGGTTGTGAGCGGATTGTACCACATCTCTACGAAGACCTTGGGGCGTTGCGAAGGTTCAATTCTCTCGAATCTCTCGGATACTACCTTGAGCTCCGCCTGTATTGAAACAATCATCTCTTCCGCCTCCTGCAGTTTACCCGTTGCCTTTCCGATTTTTCGCACAGCTTCGAATAACTCCTTGAAGCTGTATATCCAGAGGTCAAGCACCTCGATACCGGATTTGCTTATCATCTCGGCGGTATCGCCGCGTTCAAAACCAGCTGCAATAACCAAGTCCGGATGCAAGGCCAACAGCTTTTCAATATTAGGCGCTCCAAAACCGCCGACGCATTCAATACTCTTGGCCTCAGCGGGCCAGTCACAACAGTTAGTAACACCGACAATGCAATCTGCCAGGTCTAAAGCGAAAAGTATTTCGGTTACGTTTGGAGCCAGTGACACAATTCGCAGTTTATCCTCTGAGGTACTGTCATTTGGTTTCCATCTGCCGCTCAAAAGCAAAACCATTGCCAGAGCAGCTGCAAAAACAATCGCAGTTATATACCAGTAACGTTTCATCTTAACGGAAACCATCCTATTCCAAATCGAACAAGCTGTTATCCAGCGGCTCAAACCAGCCTAACATCATATCTGCAGATTTAACTCCATAAGCATTAATGCCGTCAAAATCCGCCATTTCTCTTGCGCCGATATGTCCGTCAGCCCATCCGATATTTGCCCTGCCACGATGCCTGAAGTGGATGGACGGCGATGCATATCCCCAGTTGACGGCCGGCTCACTATTAACCACAAAATAAGGCGGCTCGGCAAAAGAATATTCTAAATAATAAGCTCTGCCGTTATCCAACATGGCCATTGCGGCATCTGCGAACATCAAAGTTTGGCCAGGTTGCCTGACCTCAAAATCTCTTGCGCTTACCCTGCAGTTTTCAGTATTATAGCATTTCCATATTCGTGAGCCGATATATGTCATATTGTATCCGTATCCCCCACAGCCGTCCTCGTAATTAAAGCTCCACAGGTTGCCTTTGCGAAAATTAACTTTCTGGGGACATTCCTTTACACTTCCGTCAGCCAAATATGATGCAAGAGGCCCCTTTAGCGGGTCAAACAGCTCATCAATATTGTCCCTTACTCCGTGCCAGCGATGAAGTCCTCCAAAGCTCGCTAATATATCTTTCGCAGCAGTAACATAATAACCATCATTATCCGTAGAATAGCCCCTGTTAGCCAACAGAAGCTGATGGATATTGCTTTGGCAAACAGCAGCTTTAGCTTGTTCTCTTGCTGCTGATAACGCTGGCATCAAAATGCCCATTAAAAGGGCCATGACTGCCATAACAATCAACAATTCAAGCAACGTAAATGCCTTTTTCATATAGGCACACATCCGCCCAATCTCAATATACGCCGGGCTATCTTATCAAGACTGCCCTCCCGCCAACCACTGGCGGGCAAATACAGCAAAATCCAGCAGGTTGATAATACCATCAGCCGGGTCGGAAATATCGCACCGTTCGTCCCAATCTTCACCGCCCGGACGACTCAACCAGGCTTGCACCAGAATAGACAAATCAACATAATCGACTTCGCCGCTCTGGTCGAAATCCGCTGTCCTCATATTTAGCACTCCTATGGCATCCAAATCAAAACCGGCTGAGCCCCATGTCGGATACGGGTCGTATATAATATCGCCCGAAGTATCGAAATAGCTGCCGTCACCAACAATATCAACTATACGTACCCACCTGACGTTATCAGTATCAAGCAATCCTGAAGTGTTTTTTAACAAAGCCAAATCAAAAGGCGTGCCGTATCCCTGCCTGTACTTGCCCGCAAAACCACCTATATCGGTCGGCCCAACCGCACCATAACTACTCACCGGCCCCTCTGTAAGAGAGTCGTTCATAAAACGGAAAAAGTTCTCACCGTCACTTGAAACCTCGGCATAAGCAAGTTCCAGAAATGTATCGCTAATACCGTTCTCAAATACAGCAAAATCATAACCGACACCGTCACCAATGCCGCAGTTAAAAGTTAAGGTGATTTCTCCACCCCGGCCCAAACTTACGATATCATACGAATTCCCATCAGCTTTACCGAGCGCCTTTTCTGGTGTTTGCCACTGTAAATTGCAGTTGGGACCAACCACATAATTTTCCCATCCGCTTGCCCAGCCGATAATCCCGGCATCGTCCATATGGACCGCAGTTGAGCCAACCTCCCCTGCCGCCGGCGCATATCCGCCAAGAACAATCGTATCTATCACAAAACACGCTGGCGTATTCATCCCCCAGTCGCCCACATCGCTCGAACTGAGGGAAAACTCAAGTTTATCGACCACACCAAATGAACCAAGCTCAACATATTCCCACGTATCTACGATGTAATCCTCATTGTTATCTTCAAAGCGAAAGTCAGCCAGGTAAAACTCCACACTGCCGGTCTCTACGTCGCAGGCATCCCTGCCTGTGATAGTCAGAAGAAACCAGTCAGGGTCGTTGCCATCATCGCCACCAAATTTCTTGGCAAATGCATCGCCGTTCAGCATCGAATAATACGCATAGTTACTGTTTGTCACATACAAACCGTCTATCTCAGCAGCGTTGAAAGTAACAGTCGGCAAGCCGTCCCAGCCGACATATCCCACTCCATAATTGTCTGAGTCACCCTGGCCCGCCCCTGCAATACAGTTGTAGAGACCTGCCATCCCACTCGTCGTCGTGTCGGCAATATTCGAGTAAGCGAAACCATCCCAATAGTACCAGTCGAAATCATAATTGTTATTGAAAAATGCACCTCCGCTGATAAAACATCCTGAACCATCTGAGCCATCCCAGTAAGAATTAGGGTCAAGAATCAAATCATCAAAATTAGCCATATCAGCAGCAAATACAACACCTACTGTTAAAACTAAACTAACCAATCCTCTCAAAACCATAGTTCTTTTTTCCTTTCGTCACTGTCCCGTATCGCGCGGGCGCCGAAAAACAATAAAAAAACCGCTGTTCCCACAAAGGAAACAGCGGTCTAATTTGTCAATAACCCAAACTTATCGTTAGTCGGCCTGCGTTGTTCTTAAAGCAAGTATATCTGGGCGCAAAGACTACACTGTGTTCCAAATCGCGAGAACACTTTTATGCGAAACCAACTACAGGCAGGTTTTCTGACTCGCGTCTTACCTCGAAGCTCCTTCCCGTTCACATACAGCGAATAGTGGATTAATCCGCCTTACGTCTGGCGGATAAAAATGCCTCTCGGATTTCCGATTAGTATCGGAGCAGACGCTCACAGCGGCGCGACCGCCGCGGCTTTTAACCGCGTTCCCATTTGACTATCTCAAAGCTGAACCGCTTTGAGACCTGTAATTAGATTATATTCTTTTCAAAGAGCAAAGTATCAAACATCTCTACATCTATCAAACCAAGCAACAGAAGTAAAGCAGAAAAACTTGGAATCCAAAAATATCTTAGAATTTAAAATTATAAAAATATAAATGGTTATATAGCAAAACGTTGTATCACTTGCCAGAACTGCAGACTCGTCCTGGCGTAGGCCAAGCCGTAGCCAGACACAAGTGCAAAAAACATATAAATAACAAAATTACGCCAGACAGACCACTAATAAACACTCCATAGATACAATATCTGCGGCGTACTAAGTTCATACAGAGTGTCTCTGTCAATGCTCAAAATGTTTCGGTTGCGGGCGCTTAAAAAGCTGGTTAAAGAAAATGCCCTGCGATATTCTATCACCTGGGCTTTTTCAATCCCCGCCAGTGACTTGACCAGCTCTATTGCCTCATCCAGATAGCCAATCTCATCTATTAACTTCACGTCACGAGCTTCCTCTGCACCATAGATACTACCGTCAGCAAGTCTTTTTACATCATCTAACGTAAGTGACTCCCTGCCCTCCGTAACAACCCCAACAAATCTATCATAAGCAGGGCTGATTAGCTTGGCTTCGATGTATTTTCGTTGTTCCTCTGTCATTGGCTCGAACGAACTGGGCCAATCTTTTTTCGGGCCTGAAGTAATTACAACCGGCTGAATACCCAGCTTTTTCTCTAACAATTCCTGGATAATAAAATGTCCAAACATCACACCGATTGAGCCGGTAATCGTGGTTGGCTCAGCTATAATCTTCTCGCACGCAACCGACGTATAATAACCACCCGAAGCAGCAACGCCCTGCATAAATGCAATGACCGGCCTACCTTCATCCTGGCGATATTTGCGGATTTCATTATAGATTCGGTCGCTGCCCGCAATCGTTCCGCCCGGCGAATTTACACGAACAATCAACCCCTTTACCCGCTTATTCTGCCGGGCCATCTTTATCTGCTCGTATACATCTTCAGCCTGTTCACTGTGGATTACGCCCTCCAGCGTAATTACAACAATCTTAGCGCTTCGTGGCCCTTCTCGTATAACTTCTTCATCAAAGGCGCCTCTTTGCCCTGCCGCAAAGACCGCAAACAGACCTATCAGCATTAAAAATAGTGCGATATTTGCCATAACTGACAGTGCTAAGATAATGCCCCAGAAAATCTTCCAGCCACTTGTTTTCTTTGGTGCCTGACCGGCCGGCTTTATTGATTCAGACAAACTGTTACTCTGCTCAATATCCATAATAAACCCTTTCAAAATTACCCTCCGCAATTATAGCCAGCATAACCTCTACATTCAACCTTCAAAAATATATGTTTTCCCACTGCATTTCATTTCATTGCGAACTTGAGACGGAATATATGCTATATGTACGCTTGTCCTGCCCGGCTACGGCACGCTTGCCCTGAGCAAAGCGAAGGGGCGCAATACGAGCATAAAGCTTGACAGCGAAGGTTTTGGGTCTAAAATCACGGGCTATGGCTGACCCAACGCCACAAAAAAAGAAGAAAAAGAAAAGCCAAAATCCTTTAGTAAATTATCTGCAATATCTTGCGTTGCGGGTTCTTGTGGTTTTCCTCTATCTGTTCGATGTAGAAACCAATCTAAAGACCGCATGTTTTCTCGGCCGACTGCTATGGAAATACTACCACCGCGGCCGAAAGCGGGCTTTAGACAATCTTCACGCAAGTTATCCTGAGAAAAGCGAGCAATGGGTCTGGGAAACAGGCAGACGGAGCTTCGAGCATATTGCAATGCTCGCAATTGATGTGTTGTTCACGTCGAGACTGGTAAAAAAACACAACTGGCGGGATTATTCACGATTCAAAACCGCTGAAAGAGCCAAATGGCTGATGAAAGAGGGCAATGGAATGCTTATGATTGCGGCTCATTACAGCAACTTTGAAATTATAGGCTATATGTTGGGGCTGTTTGGTTTTAACGTCTATAGCATCGCCCGGCCATTCGATAACAAATTTATCAGCAACTACTTATATGATGTTCGTCAGCAAGCTGGGCAGAAAATAATCGACAAAAAAGGGGCAGCTGAACTTATGGGAAATCTTGCTTCAGAAGGCGCCACACTGTGCTTTATAGCTGACCAGGATGCCGGCAGAAAGGGGCTATTCGTAGATTTCTTTGGCCGAAAGGCCAGTACCTATAAGAGTATAGGACTGCTCGCTATTACCAATAATATACCGATAGGCGTCGGCTATAGCAGGAGAGTTGATAATCGCTTTTTCTTTGAAATCTGCGTTCCAAGAATTATTTTCCCCGAAGAATGGGCTGACAAAGACGACCCGCTAATGTGGGTTACTGCAGAATACACCAAAGCAATCGAAGAATTTGCGCGAGAGGACCCGAGTCAATACTGGTGGCTCCATAGGAGATGGAAACATCAGCCCAAGAGAACTGAAGACAGAGGACAGATTTCTGACTTCTGATTTCTGATTTATGTCGAATGAAGAAGTATGGATTCCTGCCTGCGCAGGAATGACAGGTCAATGTGCGATAACGCTTGAAATTCTAAAGACGGGGAGCAATAGAGCGATGGCGATGGTCCCGATGATTCCGCCGAGAATAGTTATCATCAACGGCTCAATAAGGGCCATAACGGCCTTAATCGAGCTGCCGAGCTTCTTTTCATAAAAGATGGAAATTTTATCGCAGACATAGCCAAGATCGCCGCTTCTTTCGCCGGCGCGGAGCATCTGGATAATTCCGGCATCAATCAGATGAGAGCTCTGCGAAATCTGTATGGACTCCGACAACTGATAGCCATCACGAATTTTTTTGTCGGTTTCAGACCACAGCCGTTGAAAATAGTAATTTTCACACGAGCCGTGCATCACTTCTATCGAGTCCAGCAGACTTACTCCGGTATTTACCATTGTCGCCATAATGCGCATACTGCGAGCCACCACCAAATCAATAAACATCGTGCCCAATACTGGTGTGCGGATTTTTATAAAATCGATTACCCGTCGGCCGGATGTTGTTGCTGCCCAGTAATATAGAGCGGTACCTGCAACTATAGCAACCGTCACAAAGGATGTCATCACCCGAAAGTCACCTATCAATTTGCTGAACCCAACCAATACTTGAGTAATTTTTGGAAGCGCAGCACCCTTTGCTTCATAAATCCTCATAAACCGAGGCAAAACAAAGAACATCAGTGTTCCAGTCGCTGCCACAGCCATCAGGGCCATTATAATCGGATATGTAAGTGCCCCTTTGATGCGTTTGCGAGTATCGGCTTCAAAGTCCAGATAACCGCTAAGAACGTTAAGCATTTCGGGCATTTTGCCGGAGGCCTCCGAGGCCTTTACCATACTTATAAACATCGAATTGAAGCTTTTCGGGTAAGCACTAAGTGCTCTTGAAAAATTCTCGCCGCTTTTGACTATTTCCGCAACATCCATAATTACGGTTTTGAAGGTGCCATCTTGTGCCTGCTCGGTGATAGCATCAAGGGCATCGCTAAGGACTACGCCGCTATCAAGCATTACCGATAGCTGGGTGGTAAATAGAATCAGCTCCGATTGTCTCACTTTTACCGCTGGGTGTACAGAGATTGCAGCGGTAGTATTCAGCTTTGTCTCTGCTTTTTCGGAGTTAGATTCCTTCGTAAAATCAGTTGATTCTTGAGTTTTCGTTGCTGTTAAAGCCATTTTTCATATCTCGTATCATTTATACTTCTACCTAGGCTGTCCTTAGTACTTCCTCGATAGAGACAATTCCGGCTTTTACCTTTTCAATTCCATCGGCCTGCAAAGGAACCATTCCATTTTGAAGTGCCTTGACTCGCAATTTCTTCAAGCTCGCCCGATCAGCAATCATTTCCAGAATTTGCTCATTCGGTACAAAAAGCTCATGAATGGCAATTCGACCGGCATAGCCGGTGTTACGGCATTTTTTACAACCCACGCCGCGATAAAACTTCTCAACTTTTCCACTCAACTTTTCCACGGCCTTTTTTATACTCACGGCTGGTTCATACTCTGACTTGCAATTTGAACAAATCTTCCGCACTAATCGCTGAGCTACGACTGCTATCAATGAAGCACTTACCAAATATGGGGCTACGCCCAAATCCAGCAGACGCGTTACCGCCCCGGGTGCATCATTCGTATGCAAAGTTGAGAGAACCAGATGCCCGGTCAGTGCCGCCTGGACAGCAATATTGGCAGTGTCTGTGTCACGAATCTCCCCGACCATTATTATATCGGGGTCTTGTCGTAAGAGACTTCGCAATGCCGTCGAAAAACGAAATCCGGCACTTTCGTTGACCTGGAACTGATTTATACCGGCCATATTGCACTCTATGGGGTCCTCAACGGTACAGATGTTGACCTCATCGCTATTTAATTCCGCCAGAGCTGCATAAAGAGTGGTATTTTTCCCTGAGCCGGTCGGCCCTGTTACCAGAACTATGCCGTTTGGAGATTGTATTACCTGCCTGAACAACTGGAGGTTATCAAAGGTAAATCCAAGCGACTCAAGATTGAAAAGTATTTTCTGCGGGTCGATGATTCTAATAACTACTTTTTCGCCAAAGTTGCCCGGCATAACTGATACCCGTAAATCGATGGGTCTGCTTTCCACTAAAACGTGTATGCCACCGTCTTGTGGCAAGCGCCGTTGAGCGATGTCCAATTCAGCCATAATTTTGATACGCGAAACAACCGCAGAATGCATCTGGTAAGGCGGATGCATCTTCTCATAAAGCCGGCCATCGACCCTGTATCGAACCCGCAGTTTTTTGTCGTCTGGCTCAATATGAATGTCACTGGCATTATCCCGCACAGCGTTATAAAGCAGATAGTTGACCAGTTTTACAACCGGCGATTGCCCAGCTATCTCCTCTAAATCACCTATATCCTGTGTGATGTTTTCTATTAGTGTAAAGTCTTCCAGACCATCATCATCAATGATATCATCAATCACAAAGACATTCGCAGCCGGTAGATACGTCTGCAGAGTGGCCTTAATATCCTTGTTCGTTGAACATACCACTTGAACCTTACAGCCGCTTATGCGCTCTATCTCATCTATCAAAAATACATTTGTTGGCTCACTCACTGCCACTGTAAGCGTATCATAGACCTTAAACAGCGGCAAAACGATATGCTCTTCGAGAAATTCCCTCGGCAAAATCTCAATCGCCTTTGGGTCGCATATTTTCGGGCCGACCTGCGCATAAGGCACACCATACGCCTCTGATAGTGCCGAAGCTATCTGGTTTTCCGTACAATGACCCATCTCAACCAGAAGCTCGCCAAGTAACTTGTGATGGCCATTCTCTTTTTGTTCAGTCAAAGCATTCTCAATCTGCTCTTCCGTCACAATACCGCGCGCCAGCAGCAGTTGTCCAAGCTGCATTTTGTTTTCTACCCCTATCGACCCCATAACCAAAACCTAAAACGAACTTGTTCTATGTTTTTAGTTTCTATACAAAACTCTTTACCGCCTCGGCAAGTTCCACATAATGGTCAAACTCATTTTCAAGTCGTGTAACTTCCAAAATTTTCGTGCAGTTCTCGTCAAGCCCGGCTAACCTAAGCTCACATTTGCTCTGACTACAGTATTCCCTCACCCACAACAATTGTTCCAATCCCTGGCTATCAATAAATCCCACACCGCTCATATCAAGCACTATAGCGGTTCTATCTTTGGCGATTATATCGGTGATTGTATTTTGAAACAGTTTGGCAAAATCACCATCTAATTCGCCCTGCAACTCAACGACCGTAACATCGTTATAATCTCGCGTTTTAATTTTCATCTGATTAACGTCCTCACAGCAGCTGCACCATACTCTGTGAAATCACTTCTGTCATAAATCCCAACAGAACCCGAACTATTTTGCATAATGATATCCCAGAGCAGGCAGACATCGCTATTTATAAAAGCTCTTCCAACTTTTTCATCGAACTGCGTTCCCAATCCTTTCTCAACCTCAACAAGAGCTTGTTCTACGGTCCTTGCACTTCTATAAGTTCGTTTTGATGTCATCGCATCAAAACTATCCGCCAATCCAACAATCTTACCTATAAGCGGTATTTCATCACCGACTAAACCATCGGGATACCCCTTGCCGTCTACCCGCTCATGGTGATACAATACTCCCGCCACAACTTCACGCATCTGCTTTATCTCACGTAAAATACCTGCTCCTATCGAGGGATGCTTTCTTATACACTCCATTTCTCGCTCAGTCAGCCTGCCTTCCTTGCGTAATACTGCTTCATCTATTCCGATTTTTCCTATGTCGTGAAGCAACCCAGCCAAATAAATCTTGTGTAATTGTTCTTCTTCCAGAGGTTGCTGATCGCTGAGTCTTTCCGCTATCCATCGCGCAATAAACGCAACTCTCTCAGAATGGCCGCGTGTGTACTTATCTTTGGCATCAATGCTCCTCGTGAGTGCTTTTAATGAACCTATAAATAATTCCTCGAGGTCCTTGAACAATCTGCCATTCTCGATAAACACCGCACATCCATTAGCCACCGAATTAAATAATTTTACATCGGTACTGTCGAAATCCTCCTTGTCAATCCTGTTTATCGCTACCATCAACCCCATTATGTGGCTGCCGTTTGGAGTCGTACCAGCCAAAACCGGTTCTGATTTGTCAGTGCTGTACAAAGGTACCGCAATAATACTTTTAACACTGTCCTGCCACTCGTATCTGAAAGGCGAATCAACATCACTATCCAACAGCATTTCTTTTCCGCTGCTTATTTCATCTGCCAGTCGGCTGTGCAAAATACCCGCCGCTCGCTCATCCAAATCTATCAACCCTGAACCAGCAGCTACAACCAATCGCTTTTCGTCATCTATAACCTTTTCCAGTAGTATCGCAATACCCTCAACACTAACAATATCGGTTAAGCTGTCACATGCCATTTGCAGAAAGTTAGTGTCCGCCTTTGTAACCTTCATATTCATGCTGAGCTTGTGAAGCAGTACTATCTCCTCATAGACCTGCGCCAACTCTGTGCCGATCTTTTCAATTTGTTCTTTGGCCTTTGCCTCGGCCTGAAAACTCTTCGCTAAAAGCCTTAGCATCTCCATAAGATATTCACTGCTGACTTGAGCCGGCATCTTTAACACTTCCACAAGCTGCCCATATGGTTTATTCTGCGGAGGGCATGACTCATTACCAGGGCTTCGACTAAGCTCAGCCGAATCTTGACTGTCGTCAGACAAGTGTCCTACTGACCAAGCACCCAAGTCAATTAAAGCAACCAATCCGGCTACGGCACGCTTCGCCGTGACGAGTCCGGCAGAGCCTGATTTTAGTCCCTGGGACTCCTGCACAGCATCCCTCACGGGATTACGGAGAACAGCAGCCAAAACTTGTTGACGTTCGCCCAGCCGGTATACCCCTTCGACAGGCTCAGGGCGGTGAGCAACGTCGAACCGCTGCGTTTCTCTGCTAAGACAGCTAATCGCCTGCCCTTCTTGATTTAAAGCTTGCTGGCCAATCTCTATTAACTGTTTCTCCACTGATTCGAATCTACCGGCCTCACACAACAACACAAGCTCGCCCTCGGTATTGTCCACAGGATACCTTACGGCACAAACGGCAAAATTAACGCCAAATTTATTTATCCTGCCACCGAACCTTTCCAACTCGCATTGTTGTGAGGAACTTAAACTACTTCCGGCTACGGCTCGGCCTTCGCCGAGACGAGTTCTGACCGTATCTAACAAAGCTTGCTTCATTCGAATATCCCTTAGAGATTATATTCTATTGTTCATTTCGATGTTGTTCCCCAATTATCAACTATCAAGGCTTCGACTGATATCAGCCGAATGTCCTACCAAGTCTCTTTGGTACAGGATATCTTCAATGTTTTCCAACAACTCCTTAGGACTGAAGGGCTTGCTGAGACACTGTGATATTCCTAAATCTTCCTTTTGCTTATCCTCAATAGCAAAGCTTCTGGCTGTCAGCAAAATCACTGGAATATCCCTCGTTGCTTC
>CAZMSP010000049.1:0-14807 GCA_964568985.1 uncultured Pirellulales bacterium | reverse complement strand
GGTTTTCAGCCGTAGCGAGCATTGTCAGGGATGACTTTGCGTAAATCAGTTGGGCTGTTGCACATCTGTGATTTGGTGTCAAGGATGATTTATTAAGTAATTTTGTATGCGTAGGGATGCACCAAAGCCGGCGAACGGCTTTGGAAGCCCCGTACCAATTGAGCCCAAGCCGGAACATAGAAAGCCGGGTGCAGAGTCAGGTCTCTCAATAAAAGACGATTGGTGCAGGGCGAACCCGAAGCCATTAAGGAAGGCGAAGTTTTATTGATTATCGAATAAATCAGAATTGATATATCAATAAAAAGGCCTTTCCTGCCTGAAATCAACCAATATAAATTTGGCGGATAATGGAAAACTATCCGCTAAGGGTGATTTTTTATTTTGATTTCAGCCTGTAAGTTGATATATTGCAGGCCTTTATAGGTGTTTAAGTTGTTTATATCGTTACCCCGCCCCTGCGGCAGGGGCGAGGCTATTTTTTACGGCGATGAAATCGTCTCGCTTCAGCCTCACGTGGTGGGCGGGGCAAAATTAAAGGCATAGAGAAAAAGTTATGGTTGCTGAAACCGAACGAATAAGAATTAGAATGGAGGCCTACGACTACAGGGCTCTCGATGCGTCTGCCAAGGAGATAGTCGAGCATGCTCGAAAGACCAATGCCCGCGTCAGCGGTCCGATTCCGTTGCCTACGCGTATAGAGAGATACACCGTTTTGCGAAGTCCTCATATCGACAAAAAATCGCGTGAGCAGTTTGAGCTAAGGACTCATAAACGCCTGATAGACATTCATGAGGCCAACGCACGGACAGTTGAAGTGCTAAATCGTTTGGTAGTACCTGCCGGGGTCTTTGTACGGATTAAGGCCTGATATAAGAAAACAAGATTTTTTTAGCTGTTAGGGTTTTTGTCTAATGGCAATGTTATTGGGAAAAAAGGTTGGAATGACACAGGTCTATGATGAATCGGGCAGCTTATTGCCTGTGACGGTCATACAGGCCGGCCCCTGTACCGTTATGCAGGTCAAAACGCCTGAGACCGATGGTTATAGCGCTATTCAGTTGGGTTTTGATGATATAAAGCCCTCTCGCAGGAAAAACTCACAGATAGGACATGCTGAAAAAGCCAATACAGAACCGAAGAAATTCGTTAAGGAAATGCGACTGCCAAATGGCGTCGAGTCTGAGTGTAAAATCGGGGATACGATTACAGTCTCGGTCTTTTCTGGGGACGAATTTGTCGATGTTTCAGGTGCCAGCAAAGGCAAAGGTTTCGCCGGTGTAATGAAGCGGCATGGTTTTGGTGGTTTCCCGGCCTCGCACGGCACGGAACGAAAACACAGGGCACCCGGCTCAATCGCAAGTTTCGGAACTGACCGTGGACATGGTGGAAGCATCAAGAAAGGAAAGAAAATGGCTGGGCATATGGGTAGTTGCATAGTTTCTTCAAAGAACCATCAGCTGGTATCAATAGACGAGAATAGAAACCTATTGGTCATTAAAGGTCCTGTCCCAGGCCCTGCCGGCGGCTATTGTCTCGTCCGCAGTGCCAAAACCCGAGGGACGAGTCATGAAGGGCAAGGGACGAAGTAATGATTGACTTGGCTGTTTACAATAAAGAAGGCCAGGAAATCGACAGGTTAAAAGTCGATGAATCAGTTCTGGGCGGCTCGGTCAGGTACCCTCTGCTTAAGCAGGCGATTGTTATGTATCATGCTAATAAGCGTGTTGGAACAGCCGCAACCAAAGGCAGAAGCGATGTGGCCGGCTCTACCAGAAAACTCTACAGGCAAAAAGGTACTGGTAATGCCAGGATTGGTAACATCAGAACCGGCAAGCGTGTCGGTGGTGGTGTTACTTTCGCCAAAATAGCAAGGGATTTCAGAAAGCGTATGCCTAAAAAGCAAAGAAGATTGGCCAGAGATTCGGCAATATTGGCAAAACTTTTGAGCAACAATGTTGTTGTGGTTGATGAGCTGAATTTTGAAAAACCCAAAACCAAGGACTTTTTGAACATCCTTAATAATTTGAAGATCCAGCGTAGCTGTCTCGTGACAGCCAGTGATTATAACAGTAACCTTTACAAATCAGCTCAAAATATTCCGAAAGTTTCCGTGCTGCCTGTTGCTGAATTGAACGCTGGCGATATCTGCGGTTATCATAAAATGCTGTTTACCAAAAAGGCGCTGATGTCTCTTTTGAACAGAAACCAGCCGGATGAGAGTCAATAGGTGTTGATGTGGATGATTATAGCGTGATGATTCGGCCTTTAATTACAGAGCAGAGTACGCACCTTGCCGGTAACAAAGGTGCATATTCCTTTGAGGTAAACAAAAAAGCTAATAAAACACAAATAAAAAAGGCAGTAGAAACACTGTATAACGTTAAAGTAAATAAAGTAAGAACAGCTAACCGCAGAGGCAAACTGCGCCGCAAAGGGAGAAACTTTGGCACTACGGCAAGCTGGAAAAAGGCTGTTGTGTATTTAGAACCGGAATATCATATAGATTTGTTCTAAATACGAGATATAAGTTATGGGTATTCGAGTTTATAAACCAACAAGCGCAGGACGCAGGAACAGCTCGGTGAATGATTACGCTGAGCTGACGACCGACAAACCTGAGAAGTCGCTCTGCAGACGTATAAAGAAGACTGGCGGAAGAAATTATCAAGGTGTTATTACCACGAGGCACAGAGGTGGAGGGGCGAAAAAGATTTATCGTATTATCGACTTTAAACGCAATAAAGATGGTGTCCCCGCAAAAGTAGCAACGATTGAATACGACCCTAACAGAAATTGTTTTATATCGCTGCTGCACTATGTGGACGGCGACAAAAGATATATATTAGCACCAATAGGTATCAAGGTCGGAGACCAGGTAGAAAGTGGTGACTGGTGTGAACCAAAGATTGGCAATGCAATGCCGCTGGAGGCGATACCAGCCGGCATCGAGATTCATAATATCGAGATGACCGCTGGCCAAGGCGGGAAACTGGTTAGAGGCGCCGGCAGTGCTGCGAGAATTATGGCAAAGGAAGGGAATTGGGTTACCATCGTTCTGCCAAGCGGTGAAATGAGAATGCTTCGCAAAGAGTGCCGTGCAACTATTGGCCAGCTCAGTAATCCCGACCACCAGAATATTACGCTTGGAAAGGCCGGACGAAAACGCCATATGGGGCGCAGGCCGCATGTAAGAGGCGTGGCGATGAATCCTGTCGCTCACCCAATGGGTGGTGGAGAAGGCCATCGGCACGGTGGCCGGCATCCCTGTTCGCCCACCGGCTTACTGGCAAAAGGTGGAAAAACAAGAAACCCCAGAAATCCAAGTAATAAGAGGATTATTCGAAGGAGAAAAACCAAACGGCAAAAACAGTTAGTCCTGTAATTTTGTTGTCTGTTGTGCTGAAATTGAACGCAATATGATATAAGTAATACGAGATGTGAAAAAATGGGAAGATCTCTTAAAAAAGGACCATACGTTGATGAGAAGTTATTTGGGAAGGTGAACAAGCAAATTGCTTCCGGCTCGAAGGAACCCATAAAGACCTGGGCAAGAAGATGCACAATTATTCCGGAGTTTGTTGGGTTTACCTTTTTGGTCCACAACGGCAAGATATTCAATAAAGTTTTTGTTACCGAGGATATGGTGGGACATAAATTGGGTGAGTTTTCACTTACGAGAACTTTTAGAGGTCATTCGAGTAAGAAAATAACAGTATCGTAATTGTAGAGAGTATCTGTAAGATTCGGAATACGAGCTACGAAATATGTTAAGCGCTAATAAATTAAAAGAGCTTTGCCAACAGCAGCAGATGCGTACGGAGCAATTGGCTGGTCAGATTGCCAGAGGTGGGTTTGATAAAAAACAGGCAGCATTGGCTATTAAAAACTGGCAAAATGGCCTTTTCAAGCCGAAACCCCACACGGAGGATGTTCGCCAGCTTGCGGCGGCTTTGTCGGTTGAGGTTAATGATTTGCATGACTGGCGTAGCTCTTATCGCTTTGCACCGATTTCGGCCCGCAAAGCCAGATTAGTTACGCAAATGATAATCGGCCGGGGCGTCCAGGATGCGATGGATATCTTAAAATTCACAAGAAAGCGTGCTGCAACGATGATCGACAAGGTTCTAAGGGCTGCCGTTGCAGATGCTGATGAGCAGCAGGCTGACGTTGATACTCTCTACGTGAACTGTGCCCGTGTTGATGATGCAGGAGTTCGCGTTGGTACGAAAAGATGGATGGCGAAAGACAGGGGTAGAGCGCATCCTATCAGCAAAAAGGCCTGTCACATATATATAACGGTGACACAAGCGTAAAGTTAAAAAGGAAAGGATAAAATACGAAATTCGAAATCCGGAGCACGAAACAAATTTGATTTTTCAAATGCTCAAATTCTTAAAGTATTTTGTTTTGGTCATTTAGATTTTGGTAATTTGGATTTGTTTTGGATTTCGATATTCGAAATTTGGATTTATATGTTATGGGTCAGAAAACATCGCCAATAGGTTTTAGGACAGGAATAACGCTTGGCTGGCAGAGCACTTGGTTCGCTTCAAAGGCCAAGTACGGTGATTTTCTTGTCGAAGACCAGAAGATTCGTCAGTATGTTGACAGGAGATTCAACCGCAGTATGCCAAAAGGGGCGGTGGCAAAGGTTGAGATAGTCAGGACTCGTAACGAGGTAAAGGTTACACTTCACAGTGCTCGGCCAGGTATAGTCATCGGTCCCAGAGGTGGTGAAGTTGACAGGTTGCGAGAAGAGCTTGAAGAACTGACAGACCAAAAGATGGCTGTCAATGTCATTGAGATAAAAGAGCCGGAGCTCAACGCCACTTTGGTGGCTGAAGCAATTGCCGAGCAATTGAGCAAGCGTGCTTCCTTTAGACGTACTATGAAGCAGCATTGCGAATCGGCAATGAACTCCGGTGCAAAAGGAGTCAAGATAATCTGTTCCGGACGGCTGGCAGGCTCGGAAATGGCACGCACGGAAACACAGAAACTTGGTAGCATTCCGCTGCATACACTTGATGCCAATGTAGACTACGCCGTAGCAACATCAAAGACAACTTACGGAACGATTGGTGTTAAAGTCTGGATTTATAAAGGCAAATTCGGTGAAGAAACCGAGCAGGCCCCACGTCGTCGACGGCGCCCGCCAACAAAACGTACTAACACAGGGCGCAGGGCAAGGGTTGTAACTAAGGCTGTGCCGGCACAAGACAGCCAAAGCGATACCAAAACCGATGTGGTTGCGCCTTCGACAGAAGCTGATACTAAGGAACAAACAACTACAGAGCAAAACAGCTCTCAAGCAGAGAGTGGTTAGAAAAAGAAAACTAAAGTGCTGACCGTTATATATTTTTTCTAAGGGTCTAAAAAAAATGGCAACGATGCCGAAAAGAGTTAAATACCGTAAGAGCCAACGCGGCAGAATGAAAGGCAACGCCAGCAGAGGCAATTTTGTGGCGTTTGGTGATTATGGTTTGCAGGCTGTGGAAAACAGCTGGATTACCGCCAAGAACATTGAAGCCGGCCGAGTAGCAGCAACCCATTTTTTGCATCGTGAAGGCAAAGTCTATATCAGGATTTTTCCGCATAAGCCGGTAAGCTCCAAGCCGCTGGAAACACGGATGGGTAAAGGCAAGGGTGAGCCGGAATTCTGGGTCGCCAGAGTCAGGCCAGGCCAGGTTTGCTTTGAGATAGGTGGAGTGAGCGAAGAGGTGGCAAAGCGGGCATTGGTCCGAGTTGCTCATAAAATGCCAATCAAGTGCAGGTTAGTCAGGCGAAGACATTTATTGTAACTCGTCTCGGCGAAGGCGCTGATATAGTAACAGAGACTAAAGAGACGCCGAGCCGTAGCCGGAAAGGAAAGTTTGAGAATGAAAGCGCAGCAATACCGTGAGATGAGTGCGGATGAATTAGAAAGCAAGCTGCAGGAACTCCAGCGGCATTTGTTCGACCTGCGCTCACAGGCGGTTACAGAAAAACTGGAAAATTCCAAAGCTGTAGCTAATGTCAAGCGCGACGTTGCCCGGCTCAAAACTATAATTCGTCAAGGACGGTGATGGGCTGTCTTAGACAATTGACGACTGGAAACCGAATATGCAGGACCAAAAGCTAAAAACTCAAACTTGTGTGGTAATAAGCAAAAGCGGCAATAAAAGTATCAAAGTTGCTATTGACTTCAAGGTCAAAGACCCAAAATACGGCAAATACGTAAAACGACGGACAAAAATGGCAGTTCACGACGAACATAGTCAGGCAGGTGTCGGTGACCTCATTGAAATTGCACAGTGTCGTCCTCATAGCAAAACCAAAAGCTGGCGTCTTGTCAGAGTTATAGAGAAGGTCAGTGGAGTAGAGAGTTGAGATAGCAGATAATGATTCAGCAGGAAACAATGTTGGATGTAGCCGACAATTCAGGTGTCAAGTCGGCGTTGTGTATCAAGGTTCTTGGAAAAGGCGGGTCCAGAGGAAAATTCAGACGACCTGTGGCAACTATAGGTGACATTGTTTGTGTAGCTATAAAGAAGGTGCTACCTACTTGCCAGTTGGATGGCAAGAAGGTGCATAAATGTGTTATTATTCGTACCAAAAGCTCTGTGAAGCGCCCAGATGGCAGCTATGTGAGGTTCGACAGCAATGCTGCGGTGATGATTGATAATGATGGCAATCCGATAGGGACGAGAATTTTTGGCGCTGTTGCTCGTGAGCTTCGAGAGAAAAACTTTATGAAAATTATCTCATTAGCAAGCGAAGTAGTATAGAAAGTGCAAAATGCCAAAAAATATTTTGCATTTTGATATGTAATTTTGATATTTGGTTTGAAAAATGGCTTTACATATAAAAAAAGGTGATACGGTTCAGATAATAGCAGGTGACCATAAAGGCGCTACTGGTAGAGTACTGCGTGTTATCCCCGAAAAGAATAAAGTAGTGATTCAGGGACACAATATGGCAAAGAAGCACGTTCGGCCTTCACGCAAAAATCCCCAGGGTGGTCGAATCCATGTTGAGCAACCGATACATATTAGCGATGTCCTGCCGGTAAACACGAAGACCTCAAAAGGCGAGAGAGTCAGTTATAAGGTGAGCAAGAAGGGCAGGAAAAAACGCGTTTTCGCTGATGGTACCGAAATTTAAGAGTTTTAGAAGCTGGGTAGCTGATAAGTGATTTTTTCGAAGAGGCACAAAGATAATCGTAGAATAGATAGTCGACAAGGTAATTGATGGCACGTTTGAAAGATTTATATAACTCTAAGATAGTTCCAAAGCTGATTGAGGAATTCGGCTACAGGAATTCTATGGCTGTGCCGCGGGTCGAAAAAATTATTGTCTCTATGGGTGTAGGCAGAGCAGCGCAGGACAAGAAATTTCTGGAATTAGCAAAAAAGGACTTAACGATGATTTCCGGCCAAATGCCTTTGGTTTGTAAAGCTAAAAAAAGCGTCTCTAATTTCAAGGTTCGTCAAGGTATGGAAACTGCTTTGAAAGTTACTATCCGTGGTGTGAGGATGTATGAATTTATGGACCGGCTTATTAATCTTGCAATCCCCCGCGTAAGAGATTTTCGAGGCCTTAACCCAAACAGCTTTGACGGCAGAGGTAATTACTCGATGGGCTTGGCTGAACAGAGCGTTTTCCCGGAAATCAACCCGGCAAAGATGGAGTTTCAGCAGGGCATGAACATAACCTTTGTAACGACTGCAAAGAGCAATGAGGAAGCAAGGAAATTGCTTCGGCTTTTTGGTATGCCGTTCAGAGAATCTACATCGATAAAACGTGGAGAATAAAATATTGAGGTCTGTAGATGTCAACTAAAGCACTGGAAAACAAGGCGGCAAAGAAACAAAAATTTCGCGTTAGGCAATATACTCGCTGCCAGCTTTGTGGCAGGTCGAAGGCTGTTTATCGCAAGTTCAAAATTTGCCGGATTTGCTTTAGAACTTTAGCGAACGAAGGAAAGATACCGGGAGTAAAAAAGGCCAGTTGGTAAATCAAGGAACCATAAGAGGCGAAACAAGAGGGATTAGTCAATGAGTTTCAGTGACCCAATAGCTGATATGCTGACGAGAATTCGCAATGCTGTGCGAATAAATAAAGAGCAGGTTAACATCAAGGCGTCGAATATCTGTGAAGGTATAGCAACCGTTTTGAAAAATGAAGGTTATATCAAAGATTTCGACCGAATTGATGACAATAAGCAAGGAATCCTGAGGATAATATTGAAGTATGATGAAGAAGGCCGGCCTATTATTAACGAGATAACAAGAGTAAGCAAACTTGGCCGCAGAATCTATTCATCTGTTGACAAATTACCAAAAGTGTTGGCCGGTATGGGTGTAGCAATTGTTTCAACAAGCAAAGGTATAATGAGTGATAAAAGCTGCCGAAAAGAAAATGTCGGTGGCGAGATACTTTGTACGGTTAGCTAATGAGTCGTATCGGGAAAAAACCTGTTAATATTCCTAAGGCAGTTATGGTCGAGCAGAAGGGCCATTGCATCAAAGTTTCAGGGCCCCTTGGTGAGCTCCACGTGGATTGTTTCCCGCGCATAAATGTTAAAATTGACGATTCCAAAGGTGAAATACTGGTTGAAAATGAACACCCTCAAAATCGTCAGTGTAAACAGTTACACGGCACGATGCGTGCCTTGCTCGCCAATATGGTTACCGGTGTCAATACAGGTTTCCAGAAGAAAATGGAAATTTACGGCACCGGCTTTAGTGTCAAAGAAAAAGGGCCAAAGCTGGTTTTTCAGGTTGGCTTTTCACATCCTGTAGAGATGGCGATTCCAAAGGGTATAAAGGTAAACATCGAAGTCGATGCGACCAGAGGCGATGAGGTTCCTGCTAAGTTCACACTTTCGTCAATAGACAGAAGACTGCTGGGCCAGCTTGCTGCTGATATCCGAAAAATAAAACCACCGGAACCTTATAAAGGAAAGGGCATCCGCTATGCCGACGAAAAAATACGGCGCAAGGCTGGTAAGGCGTTTACTTCCGGAGCAGCATAAGATTGGAAGTTGATTTTTCATGGTAACAACCAGAGAGAAAATAAAAAAAGCGGCGCAGAGGCGTAAATATCACGTCCGGAAAAAGGTCTTTGGAACACCGGACAGACCGAGACTTTCGGTATTTCGCTCGAATAGACATATTTACGCCCAGATTATAGATGACACAGCAGGTGCAACATTAGTTTCAGCAAGCACAAGAGCAAAAGTCCTTCGGGAGAAGTTGTCTAATACCGGGGACAAAAAAACTGCTCAAGCGGTTGGCGAAGCAGTTGCAAAACAGGCTCTTAGTGTTGGTATTAAATGCGTTTGCTTTGACAGAAATCGCTATATGTATCACGGCAGAGTCAAGGCCCTTTCTGAAGCGGCCAGAAAAGCCGGGTTAGTCTTTTAACACATTAGGCAATAGGAAATTGTTTGGAGAAAACATTGGCAATAGAAGCAGTTAAGGCAATTGAACAGGAAGAAAAGCCGTTAGAAGATACGGTTGTTAAAGTACATCGCTGTGCAAAAGTCGTTAAAGGCGGTCGAAGGTTTAGCTTTGCGTCACTGGTTGTAGTTGGAGACCGCGCAGGCACTGTGGGTATTGGTTATGGTAAAGCCAAAGAAGTCCCGATGTCAGTTGAGAAAGGCGTAAAAGATGCCAAAAAATCATTGCACAGGATTGCTTTATTTGGCCGAACGATTCCACACCGTGTCATTGGCAAATACAGGGCTACAACGATAGTATTGGTCCCGGCCAGCCCCGGCACAGGGGTTATCGCCGGCTCCAGTGCTCGAGCGGTTCTCGAATATGCCGGTGTTCAGGATGTTCTTACCAAAGTGTATGGAAGCACTTCCGCCAAGAATGTCGTAAGGGCTGCTTTGGATGGGTTGTTGAAATTGCGCAGTAAAGAAATGGTTGAATCTATGCGTGGTGTAAAGATTAACGATTAACAGGCAGGTGATGTAGATGTTAAATTTCGAAATAACTTCTGTTGTAGGTAAGCACAAGGGACGTAAGCGTGTGGGTAGAGGAACTGGCACCGGTCATGGCAAAACCTGTGGACGAGGCCATAAGGGAAGTCGCAGCAGAGCCGGTGCAAAGTTACGTTCCCTATATGAAGGAGGTCAAATGCCCTTATTTCGTCGGCTTCCCAAGCGTGGCTTTAGTAATTATATGTTTGCAACACGCTTCGATATCATCAATGTATCACAGTTGGAAAGATTCGATGATGGCTCCGAAGTTGGTGTGGAACAGTTGTCCAATGCCGGATTGATTGATAGCTGCAAGAGAAGGGTTAAGGTTCTTGGCGGTGGCGGGCTGACAAAAAAACTGCAGGTAACAGCTCATAAATTCAGCAAAACTGCCGAACAAAAAATTGTGGGTTGTGGTGGCACAACGGAAGTGATAGAATAACGTGTTTAACTATGTAGAATGAAAGACCATCGGATAATATCAAGATGCTTGGGACAGTAATTAACATATTCAGAATCCAGGACCTGCGTAACAAGATTCTTTTTACCTTGGCGCTGTTGATAATATACAGGGTAGGTTTCCATATCCCTGTCCCTGGTTTTAACCAGAAAGCGATAGCTGACGCAATGTCCACAAGAGATACTGAGGGTGCTATGGCCAGGGCTGCTGAATATATGCAGATGTTTACCGGCGGAACCTTGCAGCAAAGCAGTCTGTTTGGGCTGGGAATTATGCCCTATATTACCGCATCGATTATCCTTATGCTGTTGGGTGAGGTTATCCCTGCTTTGAAAAAATTGCGTCAGGAAGGGCAAACCGGATACAAAAAAATACAGGAATACACACGGTATCTGACTGTGGTGATATGTCTTATTCAATCGCTAATGTTTATGAAGTTGTTGGGAGGGGAAGGATTAACTTATCCAGGCATGCACCGTCAGGCCCTGATAATGGGCATTATTGGGATGACTGCCGGCACTATCTTTTTGATGTGGCTCGGTGAGCAGATTGACGAATACGGCATAGGAAGTGGTATTAGTTTGATAATTATGGCCGGCATTTTATCTCGTATGCCCTGGGCGATTAGAGAGGTTTGGCAGCAGAGCGATTTTACGGTAGTAGCTTCACCCGACAAGTATGGTCCTGCGAAGATATTGTTCTTGATAGCAGCGTTTATATTCGTCGTTGCTGGTGCCATATTAATAACTCAGGGCCAGCGTCGAATACCAATTCAACAGGCAAAACAAATGAGGGGCCGGAGAATGTACGGAGGCCAGAGGCATTATTTGCCACTTCGTGTCAATCACGGCGGAGTAATGCCGATAATTTTTGCTTCTTCTTTTATGATGTTCCCGCCAATTGTAATTGAAAGGCTGGCCAGTGCATTCCCTGGGTTGGCAGTCCTTCAGAGTTTGAGAGAAATTTTCGCTTATCACTCTTATACATACAATGTATTGTATATGCTATTTATATTTTTATTCGCTTATTTTTGGGTAACAGTACAGTTCCAGCCGAAGGAGATGGCCAAAAACTTGCGGGATTCAGGTGCTTTCATTCCCGGTCTTCGCCCAGGACGCAGAACCGCTGAATATCTGGAAACGGTTATGACAAGAATTACTTATTTTGGAGCAACATTTTTAGCGATAATTGCTGTTGTGCCGTCGCTGATTTCGATGCTACTGGGGATCGATTGGCGAGTAGCAGCATTTTTAGGTGGCACAGGTTTATTAATAGTTGTCAGTGTCTCGCTTGACTTGGTTCAGAAAATAGAAGCTAATCTCTTGATGCGCAGCTATGATGGCTTCAGTTCAACAGGCAGGATAAAAGGGGCTTATACATGAGGATAGTCTTACTGGGTGCACCCGGTGCGGGCAAAGGAACTCAGTGTAAACGTATTGTTGCCCAATATGGCCTGCTCCATTTATCCAGTGGTGACATCTTGCGAGAGCAAAGAGCCGCAGGTGCTGAACTGGGCAAAAAGGCCCAAAGTTATATGGATTCAGGCGAGCTTGTGCCGGATGAAATAATAGTTGAAATGATGATTGATGCGATAAAAAAAACTACTGAAGCCGGTTTTATACTTGATGGTTTCCCAAGAACCGTTAATCAAGCGGTCGAGCTTGATAAATCGTTGTCTTTGAACAACCAGGAAATAGACGCTGTTTTGAACTTGATGATAGATGAACAAGTGATAGATAAGCGGATGACCGGCAGAAGAAGCTGTCCTAAATGTGGTGCTGTTTACCATATTGAAAATCTCAAGCCGAAAGTTGAGGGCGTATGTGATAACGATGGCTTTGAGTTGATTCAACGTCCGGATGATAGCCCCAAAGTGGTGGCGAACCGACTTAAAACTTATCGCCGTCAGACGGAGCCGGTGGTGGATTACTATAGAAATAATGGAACGGTTTACAATATTGACGCTAACAGGAACGCTGACGAAGTTAGTGTTTTGATATTTGAGAAGTTAGATTCTCTCGTCAAAATATAAACCGGCAAGATGGAGTTAAATGGCTATAACGCTTCGCAGCCGAAGAGAAATTGAATTAATCCGCAAAGCAGGTGCTGTTGTAGCCGATGTTCTTTCAAAACTGCAGGAGATTGCAGAGCCGGGAGTAACTACCGGCCAGTTGGATGCTGTGGCCTTGCAAATGGTTACCGATGCCGGAGCTCAGGCTCTGTTTAAAGGCGTGCGCAACTCGGCGTCCCGAATCCCATTTCCTGGTGCAATTTGCGCCTCGATAAATGAGCAGGTTGTTCACGGGATTCCCTCAGACAATAGAAAGCTCAAAGATGGCGATATTTTGAGTATTGATTTTGGCGCCAGAGCCGACAGTTATTGTGGAGATGCCGCTGTTACGATTGCTATAGGAAAGACTCCTGAGGATAAACGCAAGCTTATGGAAGCAACGAAACGTACTCTCGATATAGCTGTCGCAGAGGCGGCGCCGAATGTTAAATGGAGCCAGGTGGCAGCAAAAATGCAGGATTACGCTGAATCAGCCGGCTTTTCAATAGTAAAAGATTTTGTTGGGCACGGCATCGGCAGGCAAATGCACGAAGAGCCGAGAGTGCCCAATTTTGTCAGTGATGAGCTGCTTGCCAACGATATTGTCTTGACAGAAGGAATGGTTTTAGCAGTTGAGCCGATGCTTAATGCCGGCACCAGCGCTGTACGAGTACTGGAAAATGGCTGGACAGTGGTGACGAAAGATGGTAGATGTTCGGCTCATTTTGAACATACAATTGCGATTGTGGAAAATGGTTGTGAGGTGTTGACCCTGCCCTCCGGAAGGGCGGGGTTGACCATAAAGTAAACGTTTATGGTAAAGAAAGACATAATAAAATTGCAGGCTAAGGTAACCGATGCTTTGCCGAACGCAATGTTCAGAGTGGAGTTGGAGAACGGCCACAAAGTTTTGGCCCATGTTTCCGGAAAGGTGCGGATGAATTTTATTAGAATTTTGCCGGGCGACACAGTTACGATTGAAATTTCGCCCTATGATTTGGATAAAGGCCGGATAGTCCTCCGCCATTAAGCGTTGTTGATTTGAAAGTACTGAAAAATGAAAGTTAGAAGTTCTGTAAAACGTATATGTGAGAACTGTAAGATTATTCGTCGTAAAGGTGTAGTGCGGGTGATTTGCACAAACCCACGGCATAAACAGCGTCAAGGATGATTTCATCGTGAAGTGCAAAGAATGAAGCAATATATGAAAAGGGGTTAATATGCCACGTATAGTTGGTGTTGATATTCCCAACGATAAATCAATATGGATTTCATTAACCTATATTGCCGGTATTGGTAAATATACCTCGGAACAGATTTTGAAAGAAGCCGGGATTGAAAAAGCCACAAAGGCAAGCAAGTTCAGCGAAGACGAGCTTAGCCGGATAACTCAGATTATCGACCGCAATTACATCGTTGGAGGTCAGCTTCGCCGACAGGTTTCCCAAAATATTGCTCGGCTGCGTGATATAAACTGTTACAAGGGCATTCGCCACAGGAAGGGTTTGCCTGTTCGAGGCCAGCATACTCAAAGCAATGCGCGAACTCGCAAAGGCCCGAGAAAGACTGTTGCAGGCAAAAAAGGTGTGAAGGAGGCTCGCTAAAAATTTGATTGTTCGGTTAGGCGGTATGCAGAGTGATTAACGCAATACGATATTTGTAGTATTAGGAAGAATAATGGCAAAAAGTTCAAAACGGAAAGCAAGGAAAAATATTGCCCGTGGAATTGTGCATATAAGGGCAACGTTCAACAATACATTGATTACGATTACAGACCCAAACGGCAATACGATATGCTCGAGTTCAGCTGGTTGTGTTGGCTTTAAAGGCTCCCGCAAAAGTACGCCTTTTGCCGCTCAGCAGGCTGCTCAACGTGCCGCCAATAGCGCTATGCGTGATGGTGTGCGCGAGGTTGAGGTTAAGGTCAAAGGCCCCGGTTCAGGTCGTGAGTCTGCAATATCAGCTCTGCAGCAGGCAGGTTTGCGTATCGCATCGATTGAGGATGTTACCCCGATTCCGCACAATGGCTGTAGAGCACCAAAGCGAAGAAGGGTCTAAAATAAAAACTTTTTGGAGATAAATAGAAAGAATGGGACGTTATCTTGGTCCATCGTGTAGGCGGTGCCGTCGTGAAGGAATGAAGCTGATGCTCAAGGGAATCAGGTGTGAGACGGCTAAGTGTCCAATCGAAAAGAAGCAGCGTAATCTGGCTCCCGGTATGCACTCTTGGCGCAGGGGCAGAGCAAGCGAATATGCCGTTCGGCTGCGAGAAAAGCAAAAAGTCAAGAGATACTATGGAGTTCTGGAACAACAGTTTATGAGGTATTTTC
>CAZMSP010000048.1:3115-15079 GCA_964568985.1 uncultured Pirellulales bacterium | reverse complement strand
TTGAAGATTATATCGCCGATGCTTGTCAGTGTAGTGAAGATGAACTACTGCGGATAGTTCGGACATCTTTCGAGAAGCGTGAACAAACCAGAGCACATTTAAATAAAGTAATACCAGAGGTCAAAGCAGAAATCTTGGAAATGCTGTAAGAAAGAGAAATTCTTGCAAGATGATAATGGAGTTCATCAGTCTAAGGCATATTCTTGTGAAAGGTGAGGTGTTTATGGATTGGTCTGTTATTGTTGCGGTGCATAATGACGAGGCTGTGCTAAATAGCACATTACTTCGATCACCGGTTATAAAGGGAGGGCGCCGGGTCCTTTGTCAAAGGAACTACCCGAGCGTGGCCAGAGCGTACAATGCCGCCATCCGCGACTGTCCAGACGACATCCTCGTTTTCACGCATCCGGATGTGTATCTGCCGGGGAATTGGTGTGCGGCTTTTGAGAGGTCTTTGGACTGGCTAAGCCGGAACGACCCTCAGTGGGGCGTGTTGGGGCTCTTCGGGATTTCTCGGGATGGCTCTGAACTTGGGTTTGCCTATTCGACGGGAAGAGAGGGGTTTATCGGTGTCCCTTTCGCCGAACCTTGCGAGGTGCGCACGCTGGACGAATTCGTCTTCATTGTGCGGCGGAGCAGCGGACTGACATTCGACGAGAAAATCCCCGGCGCTCAGAGCCAGCTATGCACAACCGACCTCTGCTTGGAATCCGAGCGCAGGAAACTGAGATCATACGTGCTGCCATGCTTGGCCCTGCACAACAGTAATCGTTGGAACTACATGCCACTTGGATTCTGGAAAAGCTACCTCTATATGCGGAACAAGTGGCGCGCGGCACTTCCGGCCCAAACGACTTACACGAATATCACCGTCGGTTGTCTGCCGATGATTAGGAACACCTTGAGAAGCGTTCTCGGGTCAAAGCCCTGGAAGCATCGGGTGGTCACCAGAGTCTCCGACCCTGAAGCGATATATGAACAGGTGAGGGCGAATCTGATTTCTGCGATTAGCTAGAGCCTGTCCGGTCTGGCGAAATTTGATTTGTAATCATAATGAGATTAGAACTGTTTGCCTCCACAAAAAGACAGTAACATAAAATGCAATCTTGGATGGGTGGATTAGTCCTGAGAAAAGTTGAACCATATCGGTTGAAATAGTATGAGAGGTGCTTTAGCCCACGGGGTTTATCGGTGCGTTATGAAGCTCATCCGATTGTGAGGACCCTCGAATGTGTTTTCCGACGGAACTGGGGCGAGCCGTTGAAGGTTTTAAACACGATCAAATTTACAATTGGCTGGAAGAATAAGAAATAGGTGGCCTAACCAATGCAAAACGTAACTTTACTAATCGGAATTGCCTTTTCTATCCTAACCCTCACTTTGCGGCCGGCGTATGCCCTGGGTGCGTTTATTACATCCTTGTTGTGGTATCCCAGTTGGCTGAGATTCAGTGTGGGTACTATCGACATTTCCGCCGGTCGTATTGTTGTTTTCGTCCTGCTTTTGCGGTGCTTATTGGATAAGCGAATCACCGATAAGTTCATATGGTCACGATTGGATACATGGGTCACATTGAGTATGGTGGTATATGTGGGCGTAAACCTTATTACACTACCATTATCAGTTGCCCTGGAGAACCGTGCCGGCTATGTGATGGACACATGGTTTGCCTACATGGTTGCTCGCCTGATAATTACCGATAAGGCGACGATAATATCTGTGCTCAAATTTGTTAGCATAGCTTTGATGCCATTGGCAATTTTGGGTATAATTGAGTCCAGTACGGGGTGGCAGCCTTTCGTTGGCCTGAAGCGGTTTTGTCCCTGGTGGACAACAATGATGGATAGGTGGGATTCGGCCTCAGAAGCACGTATGGGGCTCTACCGCGCCTTTGGTCCCATTACTCATCCGATCAAGTTCGGCTGTGCTCAGGTGATGTTTATTCCTCTGGTTTTTTGTCTGCGGCATCAAAGAGGGAACTGGCGTTTTTTTGCTTACGTAGCTACCGGATTCGTATTGCTCGGCACACTCAGTAGTATGTCCAGTGGCCCGTGGCTTATGGCAATAATGGCAATCTTCTGTCTGATAATGGAGAGGTACAAGGCCTGGGTCAAGCCAATGATAATATTCTTTATCATTTCCTGTGGAATCGTTCAAGTCATCAGTAACAGAAATATCCATCATGTCATCGCTTCCTATGCAAGTGTCATCGGGGGCGCAGGTGCTCACCGTGCCAAGCTCATTGACCTGGCGGCAGAGCATTTTGATGAATGGTGGGCGCTTGGATATAAAGGACTTGACCCTGGCTGGGGACCCGCGTTGGGTATGGCATTTACCGATGTCACGAATATGTTCGTTCTAAATGGAGTGTACTACGGTATTCTTGGTGTCATCGCTCTGTGTGTGGTCCTGGTTGTAGGTCTGCGCATTGTGATTCGCCTGCATAATTGTTCAGATAATCCCCAATTGAAAGCATGGGCCTGGGGTCTGGGGAGTTGGTTCATTATTGTGATAGCAGGCTTCTCATCAGTCGGTTTTAGCGGGCAGGTTGAGACGTTGTTTTACATAATTCTCGGCATGGTCGGTTCGTCCGCGTATTTGACGAGGGCGTTTCCAAAAATGGCGATAAGCAAAGCACAATAAGTGTATTGTCTTGTGGTGGTACATAAAATTATTACCGGATCAATATTATGAAAAGGAATCTCCCGACACATCTTTCCAATGGATATGAAGTCAGTGTCGCCCAAAGCGTCGCTGAAGTTGAGGGGATTCGTCCGATTTGGGAACAGATGCAGAGTCGTGAACCCTTTCCTGTTGTTAATGCAGATATCGACAGATACCTTTCTGTGCTCAAAGCGAGCGGCGACAGTGCCCGACCTTACATACTGCTGTTTCGTCAGCGGGGCGAGCCAAATACTATGGTAATAGCACGTCTGGAAAAGCATATGGTCGAGTGTAAGATTGGATACAAAGTGATATGGGCTCCTTCGGTTTGCTGCTTGACTGTCGTTTACGGAGGTATTTTAGGAGCGCGTGACACAAGGATCTGCACTTTAATCGTTAGAGAGTTGCTTTCTGTTCTGCACCGACGCGAAGCTGATATGGTATTCTTCAGCCAATTAAAAACAGACTCAATTATCTACCGAAAAGTCAGAACGCTCGCTCCGTTCGTATGCCTGAACCATCTGTCCGATGTAGGGTCTCACCGGAGTATGACCATTCCAGCGTCAAGTGACGAGTTTTACCACGCACGCTCTAAGAAGCACAAAAAGCACCTTAGGCAATACATAGCGAAGCTTGATAAGGAGTGTGAAGGCGACGTAAAGCTTGTTACGTACTCGAAGGAAGAAGATTTGGATGAAGTGATATCAGTTATTTCGAAAATCTCACGAACAACATATCAATATGCTATAAACAAGGGGGTTGTAAATGATTCTTTCACCAGGACGTTAATGAACACAGCTGCCGAACGAGGTTGGTTTCGAGCCTATGTGTTATATGCTTCCGGTGAGCCTTGTGCGTTTCGTCTAGCACTGCATTACGCGGGTACGTACTTTGGCATTGGAATCGGATACGACCCAAAATGGTCGAACTACCGCGTTGGTACTATCTTATTCATCAAAGTACTGGATAAACTGTGCTCGGAGAATACCGTGCACACACTTGACTTTGGCTTTGGGGATGCAGATTACAAGAGAAGCTATGGAGACACCTTATGGCAGGAGACCTCTGTTTACATTTTTGCGCCGAGGCCATATCCGGTGATTGTCAATGTCCTACAAACAGCCACAGTGGTCCTAAATGCCAGCTTGAGGTATGTTACGAACAAAGCACGTATAGCCAATTGGGTCAAGCGTTGCTGGCGTAATTCATTACAAGTCACAAAGAATAACAAGCATAAAACTGGGGTAAACAAACCATAACTTTACTTATTTCAAGTATTTGCGTAGTGGTTTTTCTTTACATTTGCGTTCCGTGGCTCCATGGCAGATATTCAAGGTGGCTTCTCAAGTGTAGAGCCGTTAACGCCAAGGCTCTTGTAATGACTTTCGATGACGGCCCCGGCAGTAAGTTGACACCGGTTATTCTGAATGTGTTAGCCCGGAATAATGCAAAGGCTACGTTTTTCCTGGCTGGCAGAAACATCGCAGGCCGAGAAGAAATTGTCCGGCAAATAGCTGCTGGCGGCCACGACATCTGTTCGCACGGCTATGACCATTTGCACCAGTGGAAGGTTTCACCAATTCGTGCAATCAAAGATATCAAGCAGGGTTGGCAGGCAATCGATAACGCTTTGGAGAGCAATCGTGGTAAATACCCTTTTCGGCCGCCCTATGGGAAGCTCAATCTTATATGCTTGATGTATCTGCTGTTTTGCCGGGTCCCGATTGTTTATTGGTCACTCAATGTAGGAGATACATGGCCACGTGCTTGCTGCGATCAGAATAGAATAGCTTCAGTTATCGAGAGGGTAGGCGGTGCTGTTACATTGGCCCACGATTTCGACCGTTCCGATAGCAGTGCAGATGACATGGTTATTGAGTCCATTCGTTTGGGCCTTAATGCGGCAGCGAAAGCAGGCGTGAAAATATTCACGGTGTCGCAGTTGCTTCAACTGTCAAGAAGAAAAAGCTCTAAAAGTCGATGGGAGTATTCAGTATGAAAATTGGATTGGTGTATCCCGGCAAACGATCTATTGACAAACAGATGCCTTTGGGCTTGGGTTATTTGGCATCGTTCCTTTTGAGCAAGAACGCCGGTATCGAGATCAGGGTGTTAGATACGGGAATCGCCAACAAAAGAGAGACTGCATCTTTCTTTGCTGACAAATATGACATTGTCGGCATTAGCGTGACAACCAGGGCGTTTACAGAGGCGGTCGAAATAGCGAAGACACTCAAGCAAATTAGTCCTGGTCTACCTGTAGTTTTTGGTGGACCACATGTATCCATCATGATGCAGCAGGTAATGGAAGAACCATTGATAGATTTTGGCGTGTACGGTGAGGGCGAATTGACTTTTAACGAATTAGTCAAGCTCTTCAGAGAGGATTCTAATCGACCCAGTGCGGAATCTTTCGCCAAGATTAAGGGATTGATTTACAGAAACAACGGCGGTGTTGCAGTGCCCCCCCCCAGAGAACTGATACAGGACTTGGACAGCTTACCTTTTCCCGCCTTTCATTTATTCCCCATAGAAAGGTACCCTGGAAAACATCAAATGATTACGAGTCGGGGTTGCCCATTTTCATGCGTATTTTGTGCCTCGTCACAGATTTGGAAAAGAAAATGGCGTGCCAGAAGCCCGGAAAACATCGTGGCGGAAGTTGAGTATTTGATAAAGACTTTTAGACCAAGACCTATTGATTTTCACGATGATAACTTCAACGTAAGCCGCAAAAGGCTAAACGCGATATGCGATTTGTTTATCGGGAGGAATCTCAGAATTCCATGGAGTCTTTGGGGATTCAGAGCAGAAGTAGTGGATGCCGACATTGCACGGAAAATGCGGCGAGCAGGATGTACGAACGTGGCAATTGGAGTGGAGTCAGCCAATAATGAGATGCTGGTTCGGATGGGGAAGAATGTCACTATTGAACAAATAAACACGTGTATTGATTTTCTACATTCAGCAGGAATAGACGTGATTGGGCAATTTATGATTGGCAATCCCGATGAGACTTTGGAAACTGTTAGAGAGTCAATAAAATTCATAAAAGAAAGCAAGCTCAGCAAGGCCAATTGGGGTTGCGCAGTGCCATTTCCCAGTACGGGCCTTTGGGATTATGTTCAGGAATGCGGACATTTTCTTGTCGAACCAGATTGCACCAGATTTGAAGAAATAGAGCCCAGGCTGATTTTTGAGACGCCGGATTTCAGCAAGGAGGATCGATTGGCGGCACTGAGACTTGTGAGAGATGCCGGAATGCTGCCAAGCGGGTCTGAGTTCAAAAGTTTGTTCCGCAAACTCAAAAAAGCTGCTTCACGCATATGGTTCAAGTACATATATGGATACCTGCCCCGCTGCGTTTCATATAGACTGTACTTTTTCTTGAGAATACTCAATACGAAAGTCTCACGATCGCGTCGGTAGCTCTTTCCATTGAATAGAACAGCGGGATTTGGAGTTCTTCGGAGTCAGAGCTTGTTTTCGTTTACGGAGATGCATCTATAGAAATGTGGAAAGGTTGAAAGAGGGGAGCAAACTCGAAGCAAGTGTTTCTATTTTTCTATTTGTAATATGTGTGGAATTGCCGGCATAATAAATCTTGATGGGAAGGCAACCCGTCAGGCAAGAGACATCCATAGGATGACCGATGCTATGAAGCATCGTGGTCCTGATGACGAAGGATTTCTCCTTCAGTCGAGGGATGGTCATAAGGTGCTTTACGGGGACGACACACCAACTGACCCTGAAGGGGCCGAGCCGGTCTGTCCCTACCCGGAAGATCACATTGCCAATGTTTACGGGTCTTCCTCACGCATAGCGTTGGGGCATCGCAGGCTTTCCATCATTGATTTGTCGTTTTCGGGTCATCAGCCGATGAATTATTTAGGCCGGTACTGGATAGTCTACAATGGTGAAATCTACAACTATATCGAACTGAGGCATGAACTGGAGGCAGCAGGGTATTCCTTTCATTCTAAAACCGATACAGAAGTTGTGATGGGTGCTTATGATAAATGGGGAAATAGCTGCTTGAAGAGATTCAATGGTATGTGGGTCTTCGTGATTTATGATTCGGAGGAGGATAAATTCTTTATCTCTCGTGACAGATTTGGCATCAAACCTCTCTATTATTATAAGGATGACAAAATATTTGTTTTTGCGTCAGAAATAAAAGCCCTGCTGGCGCACGAAGAGATAAGAACCTCACCAAATCTCCAGTATTGCAAGGAATATATCCGAAGCGGTCCGCAAGAATACCTGAAAGAGACTGCATTTGAAAATATTTTTCGGTTCAACCGCGCAAGTTTTCTGGAGATAAAGGCCGATGAACTGAGAAGGTCCGATGTAAATGAACAAATGTTTTGGGACTATAGTCCCAACTTGCGTTATGAGAGATATGACGAAAAGAGAGCACAAGAATATGCCCAACAATATTATGACCTTCTGGCAGATGCCGTTGGAATTCGATTGCGAGCGGACGTGAGACTTGGGACGGCATTGTCAGGAGGATTGGACAGTTCGACCATAGCCTATCTCGTCAATCAACATTTGAGGGAAAAAGGGGAAACGAAAAAGCAAGAGACATTTTCCAACGTGTACAAATCGGATGGCGTCCGAGACTGCGACGAGAGTGCCTATATCGATGAGCTGGCTCGCTGGCTCAACGTTAATTCCAATCAGATCGAGCCTCAAACAAAAGATATCATCCGGGAACACAGGAAAATGATTTATGCCATGGAAAACCCCGCGGTTGGCATGAATATGGGAGGATGGTACACGTTCAAGTGTGTGTTTCAATCCAACGTAACCATTAATCTTGATGGACAGGGGGCGGATGAGCAACTGGCAGGTTATTCTAAGTATCTGTGGCGGCATCTTATAAATATGCCGTTAAGAGATATTCCACGAGAAGTCAAGGTATGTTCTCGTTTACCAGGCGTCATGAAAGTTAAGATACTAATCAGTATCCTAAGTAATATTTCGATGAAAGTTCTCGGGAGAAAAGTTCTAATAAAGGTGCTTAAGATGGTCGGGGTCAGTGATGCAGCATCTGTCCTCGCAGCCGTCAACGAAGCACTATACAATGATACAATGAATTATCAACTCACAAACCTTCTTCACTTCGGAGACAGTCAATCCATGGCTCATTCGGTCGAATCCCGAGTGCCGTTCATGGATTACAGGCTGGTAGAGTTCCTAGCCTCTGTTCCGGCGACATACAAAATCCATAACGGTTGGACAAAGTATATCGCAAGACTCGCATTGGACAAGAAATTGCCTGACAAGATCACCTGGCGAAAGGACAAAATGGGTTGGCCTGACCCCACTGATTACTGGCTTCGTGGGGACTTTAAAGAATGGATGTGTCGAGAAATAGAATCCTCTGTTTTTTTGAAGCACCTTGGCGTAGATCACGATATTAGAAAAAGAGCTTCGAGCAATGAAGATATTGCCAACCTGGTCCGGCTATTGAACCTGAGCGTATGGCACAAGAGGTTTTTCGAAGAGGCATCTTTGAAAAAAGCACAGGGAGATATGCCCGTGGTCGATCGGAAAGAATATATCACGTAAAATGGACGTTTCTATAGTTATTGTCAATTGGAATACGAGAGAAATTCTGCGGAATTGCCTGGCTAGTATTTACACACAAGCCGCTGACGGTATTGGGTTCGAGGTAATAGTTGTTGACAACGCTTCCGGAGATGACTCTGGGGCAATGGTAAAAAAGGAATTTCCGGAAGTAGTTCTAATACAAAACATCATAAATAAAGGTTTTGCCGCTGCCAATAACCAGGGCATAGTCGTATCTCATGGGCGATATGTATTGTTGCTGAACAGCGATACCATAGTGCTTAAGGACGCTTTAACCAGTGCCGTTGCGTTTGCTGACCGGAACCCGGAAGCAGCTGCAGTAGGATGCCGCGTACTGAATCCGGACAGATCTTTGCAACAAACATGCTTTATGTTTCCGTCGATACTAAACATGATTCTGTCAACGACATACTTGTACAAGCTGTTTCCTCGCAGCCGTTTCTTTGGTCGTGAAAGGATGTCTTGGTGGGATAGAAGCGATGTACGTGAGGTGGATGTTGTTACCGGCTGCTTCATGATGGTGCGTCGCGAAGCGATTGATAAGGTCGGTGTGATGGATGAGCGGTTCTTTATGTATGGCGAAGAGACCGATTGGTGTTGCCGCTTCAAAAAGGCTGGGTACAAAGTACTATTCACGCCGTTTACAGGAATCATCCACTACGGAGGTCAAAGCACCAGGCAGGCTGCCACGAGAATGATATTCTTTAATAAAGGCGGCACGCTGCTTTTCCTCAAGAAGCACAAGGGGTATTTTGCCTATGCTTTGGCGTGTCTATTAACGGCATTATTTCTCTTTCTAAGAGTACCCTACTGGCTAATACGAGCCTTAGCTTCAAGTAACAACAGAAGAAGTGAACATTTGAAGAGAGCATGGACATATATTATGGGTGGATTCTATGCTATCGCTGGTGGTTCGGGCCTGTATACAGCGAGGTAGAAGTTGGACGTGGAGAAAGTATGAAGAACGGAGAAAGTATGAAGAACATAGATGTTATTTGTTTTGGTGGTAATGACTGGTGGTATCATAACCGTAACCACTTTGACACGCGGATGATGGAACAGTTTGCAAAGTTTGAGAATGTTCTGTATGTAAATTCTGTTGTCATGCAAAAACCCAAGCTCAGTCAAGGTAGGAAGTTCGTCACCAAAGTGGTTAGGAAAACGAAGAGTATTCTCAAAGGCTTGCAGAAAAACGATGCGGGATTTTGGATTTATAGTCCATTTTCGTTGCCGGTGCATCATATTGGCGGGTTAAGAATGCTCAATGGGCTTATTCTGCGATTACAACTGCGGTTCATGATTTGGAAACTTGGTATTCGTATGCCAATCGTTTGGGTGGCCTGTCCGGCGGCTTGTGATGCGGCCGCCAGGATAAAAAAGGTGAAATTAGTTTACCAGCGGACGGACCGGTTTGAAGAGTATCCTAACGTAGATGTCAAAACAATCAGTCAGTATGACCGCAGGTTGAAAACTGATGCTGACCTAACAGTTTTTGTAAGCAAAACCTTGTATGAGCAGGAGTATCATCAGTGCAAAAAGGCGATTCTTCTGGACCACGGCGTTGATTATGAGATATTCGCTACGGCGGAAAATACCAAAGAAGCACCTTTAGACATAAGGGATATAGAGGGGCCAATTGTGGGGTTTTTCGGCGGCATTGATGACCACACCTCTGATATTGGCTTAGTGAAAAAAGTTGTTGAACTACTGCCGGAGATGAGCTTCGTGTTTATAGGTAAGGTGTCGGTTGATTGTCAAGATTTACTTTGCAGGAAGAATGTCAGAATGCTGGGGCAAAAACCTTACGAGCAAATTCCACATTACGGCAAATGTTTTGATGTAGCTATTATGCCGTGGAGACAGAATCGCTGGATCCAAGCGTGCAACCCAATCAAGCTCAAAGAATATCTGGCGCTTGGAAAACCTGTGGTCAGTACGCCATTTGCTGAATTGCAAAAGTATCGGGATGTAGTGTATGAGGCCAAAACGCCCAGAGAATTTGCTAATAGCATTAAAGGCGCCATAAGGCACAACGATCCTAAGCTTGTTATGGAAAGAAGAGAAAAAGTCAAAAATTCTTCTTGGGACAGCAAGGCAGAATTAGTTTTGAAAGAGCTTTTAGGTAAGGACTTTAATTGTCAAGTCAGGAACTAATAGCCAAGCGTAAAAAGAATTTGCGAATATGTTTAGTTGCATCGGCGGGAGGGCATATAAGTCAATTGCTAAGACTAGCGGAAAGCTGGAAGGGATATGATTCGTTCTACGTCACGACAACGCAAGTTGTGGGGGAAAAGCTTCAGCAACATGGCAGAGTTTATGTTGTTGGGGAGTGCAATCGCCAGCATCCGATACGTGTGGTTAAGGTACTGCTGCGATGCATCAGGACAGTGTGCAGAGAAGGGCCAGATGTGGTAATAAGTACGGGCGCAGCGGCGGGCTGTATAGTATGTTTTTTGGGTAAAATCGTAGGTGCGAAAGTAATTTGGATCGACAGTATAACTAATGTGGAACGGATATCACTGTCCGGAAGAATGGTCAGATACATGGCGGACCTTTTTCTGGTGCAATGGGCGGAACTTGCGGAGCAATATAAAAATGTAGAATATGTGGGTGCGGTGATATGATTTTCCTGACCGTCGGAACACAATTTCCGTTCGACCGTCTTGTTAAAGCTGTGGATGATGCCTTTAACGATGGTTTGATTAATGAAGAAGTATTTGCCCAGATAGGAGAAACTTCATACAGGCCACGCAACTTTGAATCAGTAGCATCCGTGGGGAAAAAACTGTTCGATAAATACGTGAAGGAGTCCTCAAGCATAATCAGCCATGCTGGGATGGGTACGATAACTATGGCTTTAGATAATCATAAGCCGCTGCTCGCCATGCCAAGATTAAAAAAACATGGTGAAGTTGTCAATAACCATCAGGTTGCTATTGCCAAGAAGTTCGAGGAGCTCGGCCATATATTAGTGGCATATCAAGAGAAAGACTTACCAGAAAAGGTTAAGAAACTGAAGGGCTTTGTTCCTCGGCCAAGAGAAAATCAGGCTAAAGCTGTCGCTGCGAGAATATCCGAGTTTCTTTACAAAATAAGCACATCCGAACAGCGATTATGTTGTAGAAATATCGATAAGGCTTTTATCAAGAGCAAAAATGGGTAAGTACTGCGCAAGTAAACAAAATATCAAAGCTATCATACTCGCGGGATGCCGTGATTTCGGGCGATGTCCATTGGCGTCGCGCTTGCCTACAGCCTTGTGGCCGGTAGTGGAAAAATCCGTCTTGGAACATCTGCTCACTTCCTTAGCGAAACAAGGTATAAAGAAGGCAACAATCTGTTCAAACGGTGATGGCTCATTGCTGGCAGAATCAATTCAGGTCGATAGTCATATAGAGTTGACTTTTCTGGATGAGCCACTACCGGCGGGCACTGCAGGATGTATTCGCGACGCTACAAACGGTGAAACAGATGTATTACTTTTGGTATTCTTTGCTGATATGATATGTCCCCCAGAAATCAGTAAGCTGATAAACGCCCACCGTGATGCTCAGTCTGATTTGACTGTGATGTTTAATCCTGACCATACAAACGGCAAGTCGCCGGCGCTCCATAGCTATGGCGATGGAGCGCTGATGGGAGAACCAGCAGGAATTTACATTTGCGAAACCAGTATCTTGGAACATATCCCGGAACAAGGCT
>CAZMSP010000048.1:0-3015 GCA_964568985.1 uncultured Pirellulales bacterium | reverse complement strand
GCAGGAATTTACATTTGCGAAACCAGTATCTTGGAACATATCCCGGAACAAGGCTACTTCGACCTCAAGGAAGGTTTGATTCCAGAGTTGCTTCGTGCTGGCAAAACCATTCGTACGGCAATATTACCGCATCACGTTGGTAATTTTCGAGATAGGCAAGGATACCTATATGCTATCGCCCATTACCTCGAAAATGCGCCGAAGCTAAACAGCAATCTTGTCCGCCGAAGTTTCAACGAAAGCAGATTGAAACTCTATAAGCGGACCGATTCGCAAGTCCTATGGAGGGCAGCCGATGCTAACATAGGCCAAGATGCTAAAATTTACGGGTCGGTTGTTGTTATGAATGGTGTATGTATCCACGACGATGTGGTTATTTTCGGCCCGACTATAATTGGCCGGGATGTTACTATAGGAGAACATAGTGTCGTTGCTAACTCTGTTCTTTGGGACGGTGCACAAGTTGGCAAGAATTGCTGCATCCAGAAATGTGTAGTTGATTACCGTGCAGTTGTGCGGAATAATAGCATTGTAGAGGAGGAATCCATACCATTTAAGCCAGAAGGGATGCTGAAAAATTCAGTTAGCAGAGTATTGAAAATTGTTAAAAATAACACAAGTAGATTGCGGCCAGCACTACAACCGCAGTTTAATAGGATAAATGAAGAATTGCCAAATAGGTCACAATCAAGCAAGAGAAATATCTTGCCATGGTTTGCAGCCGGCCTTATTTTTATCGCCTTTTTATGGTCCTATTGGCATGGTATCGTAGATATCTGGAATATATGGCAAAGAAGTGATGAATATTCCTCCGGCATCCTGGTTCCTTTTCTGGCAGTCTATATTTTATGGTCGAGGCGTCGTGACATTACTCAGTGCCATATAAAGCCTTGTCTTTGGGGCTTGTTTGCCTTTGTAGCGGCTCAGGCAGTTAGACTCTTCGGGCTATTCTTTATGTACGGTTCGGCAGAAAGATTGTCTATTGCTCTAAGTATTGCTGCGTTGGTGCTGTTTCTATTCGGCTGGCAGCTTTTCCGAAAGGTATCTACGGTATTACTGTTCTTATGCTTAATGCTACCCTGGCCAAATCGGGTTCAAGCTGCTGTGGCCTTGCCTCTACAACGTTGGGCTACTTCATCAGCCATGTTCTGTCTGGAGATGGTGGGCTACGAGGTTATACAGGAAGGCAATGTTATCCATATCGGCCAAGCAACCGTCGCAGTCGCTGAGGCATGCAACGGATTGAGAATGGTAACCGCCTTTTTCGTGATTAGCGGCCTAGTTGTCTTGCTGGTCAAGCGAGCATGGTGGGAAAAACTGATAATCTTGGCCTCGAGCCTGCCCATCGCTTTACTCTGTAACACAGTGCGATTAACTATCACCGCAATTGCTTTTACGGTACTCAGGGGTGAATATTGGGAAAAAATATTCCACGACTTTGGTGGATATGCAATGATGCCATTGGCCCTTGCGATGGTAGTTGCTGAGCTTTGGCTTTTGGTAAAACTTACCACGCTTCCAACGAAAGAGGAAGCAATAGTAATTACACGGCAAACGTGACGAGGGACACCAAATGCAATAAAAACGCGTTTTGGGGACCTTGATTAGTATTACAAACCATAACTGGAGGAAAATGTAAAAATGAATAATTTAGAAAAATATCTCGATCAGGTGATCGAACGAAGGCCAGTTAATTTTGAAACGCCACCTGAATCTGGCAGTGAGAAAACACCCAATTTAGTTACTGGCGTACTTCGCCACTGGTATCTTGTGCTACTGATATTCCTTGTAATGTGCGCAGTTGGAATCCCTGCAATATGGCTTTTGATAGAACCTCTATACAGCGTATCCGGTGCAATAAAGGTCGCTCCTATTTTACCAAATATCCTGACCGGCGAAGCAGATAAAGGAGAAATTTCAAATTACCAAAGTTTTATGAATACCCAGGCAGAGATGATTACCAGCAGCCGAGTAGTGCAAAGAGCGGCAGACGATTTAGCGGACAAAAACCTAGACTTCTTTAAAAACGAAATTACGAATCTTATCACAAAACTAAAAGGGACATCAAATAATACTAAAGCAACGCCAGAGGCGGCAAGCATGTTGAAACAGGCAATACTCGATAAGGTCATCACGGCTGCACTAATTCAACGAAGCGAGCTGATAAATATAACTATGAAAAGCACAAATCCAAATGAAGCAAAGCAAATAGTAAATGCCTTCATTAAGAACTATATGGCTGTAGAAGTTTCCAGCTCTGCCGAAGGTGAGGGCCAAAAACTGGCTGTCCTGGAAAATGAGCGCAGAGTGCTGGCTGAAAAGTTGCAAACACAGCGTGAAGCAATCCGCCAATTAGCACAGGAGTACGGAACTACAACTCTGGGCGGCCGCCAGGATATGATGTTGCAACGTGTTACCACGCTGCTGGGTGAATTAACTAAATTAGAGGCACACAGAATCAATCTCGAAGCCCAGGTGCAATTACTCGAGCAGACCAAAGAGCAGGCTATCACGCCGGAAGAGCTGCTTAAAATGCGCAACGAGTATGTCAATTCCGATCCGACGATCCAGGAACTAACCCGAAGTATTGTCCAATTCGAAAATGACCTAATTACTGCCAAACAAACATTGGCTCCTGGAAATCCTGCTCTTGAGCAAAAACAGCAGCTTCTGGAGGCATTTCAATCACGCCTTGAAGAAAAACGCGGGGCAATAGCTAAGAACTTTGATGATATCGTGTCTGAAGAAGTCGCTAAAACCAGCAAAGGTAACCTATTTAATGCACGGACCGAGCTGGAACAAACCAGAGCATATGAAAAACGTCTTCAAGAGGTATTGACTAAGGAAGACACCCAAACCATCGAACTCGGCCGTAAGCAACTGGCCATTCAAGATATGGAGTATCAATTAGGATTGGACAAAGAAATGTATGATACCGTCTGCCGGCGTATACGAGAACTGGAAATGGAACGAAAAAGACCTGCAAGGATTTCTGTTGCCTATAATGCCGACATT
>CAZMSP010000047.1:3649-15182 GCA_964568985.1 uncultured Pirellulales bacterium | reverse complement strand
CCTGGCCCTGCAGATCTTCGAGTGTGAAGACAGCCATTTTTGAGCCGGCGTTTCGCCCGGTCTTTGTCAGGTTATATCTTATCTTTGCTATCATTCCGCCGATAACGATTTGCCTGTTCTGGCTTGCCTGGTCCAGTTGAGAGCTGTTATGTGTGGAATAAAGGTTTATCATTTCGGCGTGATGGCTCAACGGATTACTGGTAACGTAAAAGCCGAGAACCTGTTTCTCATAAGCTAACATCTGCGGCTCAGGCCAGGGAGCGACATTGGGCAGGCTATGATGGTCCTGTGCATAATCGGTCTCACCTGCCATCTGACTAAAGAAGCTCATCTGGCCATTCTGTTTGTCAGTCTGCAGGCTTGTACCGTATCCCATTGCTTTTTCAAGACCTGCCATCATTTGCGCACGGTTGCCGCCAAGCTTATCGAAGGCGCCTGCCTTTATAAGTGCCTCGAGCACTTGTTTGTTGGCGGCTCGCAAATCCGCGTTTTCGCAGAAGTGAAAAAGACTCTGGAATCTGCCGACCTTTTCGCGAGCAGCGATAATTTGCTCGACCGCCTTTCCTCCAACACCTTTAACCGCAGCCAGCCCGAAACGAATCACTCCTTTTCTCTTTCGGGCTTCGGCGGGCTCCGCCCCGACGAGTTGGCTGCTATCTGTCTCGTCATAGAGCGGCGTAAAATCGACACCACTTTCATTGATATCTGGTGCCCGCACCTCTATACCCATTTCAGCACATTCGGCGATATATTCGACGACTTTGTCGGTATTACCCATTTCATAGGTTAAAAGAGCCGCCATAAATTCGATAGGCCAGTGAGCTTTCATATAAGCAGTTTGATATGCGATGAAGGCGTAGCGGGTTGAATGGCTCTTGTTGAAACCATAGCCGGCGAATCGTTCGATAAGTTCGAAAATCTGCTTGGCCTGCTGACTGGACAGACCTTTATCGACACAGCCGGCTATAAATCTCTCCTTTTCCTTGGCAATAGTTCTGGCTTTCTTTTTACTTATTGCCTTAATCAGGGTGTATGCCTCTCGCAGCGGTATATCGCCGAGTCGATTGCAAATCCGCATCACCTGCTCCTGATAGACCATGATGCCATATGTTTCGTTTAGGGTCTCAGCCATAATCGGGTGCGGCAGCTTCCACTTTGCGCCGTGCTTTCGGTCGATATAATCCTGGATGAGTATCATAGGACCCGGCCGATATAAGGCATTTGCTGCTATAAGGTCTTCAATGCGGTCCGGCTCTATCTTAATTAGCATGTTCTGCATACCAGCTGACTCAAACTGGAAAACTCCTTTCGTTTTACCACTGCAGAAAAGCTCAAAGACCTTTGGGTCTGCAAGGTCGAGTTTTTCCAGGTCTATGTCTATTCTATGAAGTTCCTTGACTAATTGGCGTGCCCGCTCCAATACGCTCAGGGTCTTCAGCCCCAGAAAGTCCATCTTTAACAGGCCCACTTTCTCAACCATAGGCCCTTCATACTGCGTTATGATATCGTCGGAGCCGGACGCTTTATAAAGAGGTATGAAATTTGTCAGCGGCTCGTCTGCAATGACAACACCAGCGGCGTGAACCGAAGCGTGGCGGGCGAGACCTTCGAGCTTTTTACAGATATCGATTACTTTTTTTGTTAACTCGTCTTGCTCGTAAGCCTGTCTTAACTGTGGTTCGGTCTTTAACGCTTTATCAAGTGTCATATCAAGCGAGAAGGGTACGAGCTTGGCTAACCTGTCTGCTTCAGCCAACGGTACTCCCAGCACTCTGCAGACATCACGGATGACCGCGCGGGCCTTCATTGTCCCGAAGGTTATTATCTGCGCTACCTGGCCGTATTTGCGGCGGACGTAGTCGATGATTTCTGCTCGGTGGGCCTGACAAATGTCGATATCGATATCGGGCATTTCATTGCGCTGCGGGTCCATAAACCGCTCGAAAAGAAGGTCGTATCGAAGGGGGTCAATATCACACAGTCCGAGGCAATATCCAACGAGCGTTCCTACGCCGCTGCCTCTGGCGCCTATCGGAATATTGTTTTCGTGTGCGAATTTACAAAAGTCCCACACAATAAGAAAATAACTGGCAAAGCCCTTCGATTCGATTACGTGCAGTTCTCTGTCAAGTCGGTTTTTTACTTCATTGGTAATTTCGCCGTACCGTTTCTTTGCTGCCTCATAGCACAATTTCGTAAGAAAATCCTCGGCTGTTGTGCCGTCCTGTGGCTCAAAGTGAGGTGCGTGGCGATGTTTTAAATCTATCTCGACATTACAGCGATTGGCGATTGTCAGCGTATTGTCACAGGCCTGGCTCGTATCGGCGAAAAGCTCACGCATTTGCTCAGGGCTTTTTAGGAAAATATCCGGCGGATAAGTCATTCTGTCAGGGTCATCAGCCCTTTTGCCGGTACTTATCGCACAGAGGCAGTTGTGCGCCTCGTGGTCCTCGGCCCGCAAAAAGTGCACGTCGTTGGTCGCAACCAGGCCCAGACCCGTCTTCTTTGCGATATCAATTAAACCCTGCCGAGTGTTCGGTTCATCATCTTCATGCTTTTGTATCTCGATAAAAAACCTGTCAGGACCGAAAATCTTCAGATAGCTTTCTACGGCTGCCATTGCCGCTTTTTCATCACTGTTGGAAAGTTTCACTGCAATCTCACCTTTAAGGCAGCCCGACGTAGCTATCAGGCCGTCGTTTAGCTCGGCCAGAATTTCTTTATCAATTCTGGGTCGGTAGTAAAAGCCTTCCGTGTAGCCGATACTGGCGAGCTTCAACAGATTCTGGTAGCCGATATTGTTTTCTGCCAGAAGTATCAAATGATATGCAGCGTCGGAGATGGTTGTTTTTGTCCTGTCTAACCTGCTGCCGGGAGCGATGTACGCCTCGATGCCAATGATTGGCTTTATATGGGCTGCGATTGCTTTTGTGTAGAATTCGACAGCGCCGAACATATTGCCGTGGTCGGTTACAGCCACAGTGTCCATATCCAGCTTCTTACAGCGCTTAAGCAATTCATCGAACGTTACGGCTCCATCGAGCAGAGAATATTGACTGTGTAAATGAAGGTGCGTAAATCCTTTATTTGCCATAGGTTAAGCAGTTCCATAAGAGTAAGATTGTATGGCTATAATAGGAGATGGGTTTAACCGTGTCAAGGGTGGTTTTTGTGGTGGTCTATGAAAAAAGGAAGCGGTAAAAAAATTGCTGTCTACTATGAATTTCCAGTTGACATTTGATACGTCATCAGCTATGCTTCCGCGTTAATTTTATAACGAGTGTTATCGTACAGGTCTAAAGCTTTGCAAGGATGCAGCAGACTTTAGCCGTATATGGCAGCGAATAGTTATTGTGGAAAAACGTTCGGTTGGGTGTTTATTGAAACTATATGATTCCCGGGCATGAAGCGCGTGGCTTTTAGCTGGGGAATTATTAATCATATCTGCAGGAGAAAATAGAAATGTCAGCAAAAAAACGAAGAATGAGCATCGTGTTTTTGGTGATGCTAACGACAGTATTTTTAGCTTCGACCGGTTTTGCGGAAGAGGCCGAGGGAAAAACTGTTAAATTGGAAGGCTTCGTCAGTGTCGCCAGAGACGCTAACGACGTGATCATATCAGTGCAATTGATCACAGACGAGGATACCTACAACGTTGTACTTGATGAGAAGGGTTTGGAGCTTGGGAAGGAGATGGAATACACAGAAGTTGAAGTCGAGGGCATAGTTTCTGAAAAAGACAACCAAAAGTGGTTGAAAGTTCTGACGTTTAAGGAAATTGAAGAAGAGCAATAGACGCGGGATAATTTAGCTCGTACTTTGCAGCGACCTGTCCTCCGCAGTAGCTCCGCTACGGGGGGCGGAAGCGATGCTTTGCAGAGTAGTACAGGACAGGATATTAGTCCGAGGAGATTCAAGGTCTAACTCCGCCGCAGTTAAGATAGTAATTATCTGCGGCGGTTTTTTTTGGCAAGCCAGACATCACTTTTAGGATAGCGAATACTGGCTGTGCAAATGAAGATACGTAAGTCCTTTGTCAAGCATAAGTTAAACCGTCCTTAAAAACTAATGGTTAGTGTTTGGTTGAAAAAAGCGATTATGTTAACGAATGCTTTCTATGTTTATAGCAAAATGTCAAAAAATCCTTGTGTAATTGGCCAGTGGTAATATAATCTGTGTTATAAAATTTGGATAAGCCAGGGGTGCTGGAGGCCGAGTGAACGGCTGAAAGCTGAGATAACCCTCTGAACCTGATCAGGTTAGGACCTGCGAAGGGAGGCAGATAAGAAAAAAGAAGCACTCCTTTTGTGGGAGTGCTTTTTATTTTAGGATTAAGTTTTTACTAACTTAAAAAGGAAAGGAAAAAAAGATGATAGAGACCAGTATTTCCAGAGTCATTATTGAGCAGTACTGCAAGAGACTGATGGAGCATCTTGAGAATGACGTTGTTATAGTTGGTGCCGGCCCAGCGGGTCTTGCAGCTGGCTATTATCTGGCAAAAGCAGGTACCAAAGCAACCATAATCGAAAAAAAGCTCTCCGTAGGTGGTGGTATCTGGGGTGGAGCCGCCGGCTATAATATTGTTACCTTTGAAGATAAAGACATCCTGGATGAAATCGGTGTTACAACGGAAAAACAAGAGAACCTGTACATAGCTGATGCAATAGAATTCGCCGCTGCATTAGCTTACAAAGCCAAACAAGCAGGAGCAGAGATATTCAACCTGACAGAGGTTGAAGACATAATTCTAAAGGACGAAACTGTCCAGGGTATAGTTGTTAACAATGCGGCGGTTCGTACAATCGGGCTGCACGTAGACCCATTTTGCATCTGTGCCAAATTCACGGTCGATGCCACTGGTCACCCTGCTGAGTTGGTTGGTATGCTGAAAAGAAGTAAGCTGGAACTGTTCCCACAACAATTACAGGAGTATTTTATGAATGTCGAAACGTCGGAAGCCGGTGTCGTGGAAAAAACAGGAGAAGTTTTCCCGGGCCTTTTCGTCTGCGGTATGGCTGTATGCGATGTATATAATCTGCCGAGAATGGGGCCGATTTTCGGCGGCATGCTGAAATCCGGTAAAAAGGTGGCTGAGCTAATCAATGGAAAAATATAAACTGCCAACGCGTAAACAGTGCCTTAACCTGCTTAAACAGTATCGTGTACCGGAGCATATTGTAAAACACAGTATTATTGTGGCTAAATTAGCAGTTTTTTTGGCAGAAAAACTTAAAGAAAAAGGTATCTTCGTAGATGTTAATCTTACAGATAGGGCTTGTCTTTTGCACGATATTGCTCGACCCTGCGACTTCGGAGAATCGGATTATAATGCCATTGCAGGGCAGGACAAAACAAAATGGCGGCAATTGAAATCAGAATACGAAGACCTTTGCCACGAAGAAATTGCATATGAGCTTCTGAGGGGGGAGTATCCGGAGCTTGCTTCAACCATAAAAACACACAGGTATATGGCCATCATCGACGAAAACGAAAAACCAACTACGTGGGAAGAAAAACTTGTTTACTATGCTGACAAAAGAATTATGCACGACAGGATTGTGCCCCTGAAAGAAAGGTTGGAGGAGGCTCACAAAAGAAACGCTCATTTACACAAGAAACAAGCTCAAAGCGATATTAGCACAAGCAAAGTCGACCCATTAATTTTCAAACTGGAAGAAGAAATCTTCAGCAAAATAGACTCAAATCCACTCGATGTTACGGATGAATATATTGATTCGTACTTGTCTGACGATAGTCAGGATTAGTTAGTTGCCTTTTTCCAGGAGCTTCGTTGAGTTGCCCTTTCCGGCTACGGCTCGGCGAGCCTTCGCCGAGACGAGAGCCCGGAGACCACAGTAACGATAATCATAACAGCGAAGGTAACTGTGGTGAACCAGTATCCCCATATGGCGGTTTGTACGTGAGCCATCTTTACAACTACGGTACCAATGGTGAAAGACTGTATGCACATCTTGACCTTGCCCGAGATGGTAGCGGCGAAATTAATGCCTCGAGCTTCCGCGATATGACGCAGTATTGTTACATAGGCCTCTCTCAGGATTAAAATACCTGCTACTGACCACTGAATAACAGCCAGCGTCTTTGGCCCAAAATTGAAAAGCCTCGGCTCGCCGATTATTGCAAAACAAATGAATGCGCCACAGACCAGAACCTTGTCGGCCAGAGGGTCAATCATTCGTCCGAACTTGCTGGTCACATTGAACTTGCGGGCTGCTACACCATCCACAAGGTCAGTCACGCCGGCAATTACAAAGATTATAAATGCGAAGTCGAGAAAATCCGGGAAGGGGCGTTCGCCCTCAGCGTAATACCGTGGTGATATCAGAATCATAATCAGGAAGATGATGGTCAAAACGAGCCGGCCTAAAGTCAGTATGTTAGGAATGAGTCTTAGCATACCATAAAGTTTACCCTGTTGGAAATTTTATAACAAGCAATAATATAATCCAAAAAGTGAAAAATTCTAACAGGGGTTACCTCTGCTTTTTTATAATTCAGCACTGAACTTGCTTAACAACCAAATCGTAGTCTTTTGTGCCGATGACCCTCGTTTTAATGAATTTACCGGTATTTTCAAGGCAGTTCTTTATGATACAGACGCTGTCGATATCAGGCGCCTGGCCGTAAAAGCGTCCCCGCCCATTTCCGTTGCCGTCAACAGAATCGACCAGGCAGGTAAGTTCGCTGCCGATTCTTCTTTTGTTCTTGGCAAAGGCAATTTTCTGCTGGGTTAACATTAATTCTTCGAGCCGTTGCTGTTTTACCTCGTCAGGGACCTGAGCGGCCATCTTGGCTGCGTCGGTTCCGGATTCGGGATAAAATTTAAAGCATCCAAGGGCATCAAACTCTGCCCACTTGATAAATTCCAAAAGCTCAGCGAACTGCTGGTCAGTTTCGCCGGGAAAACCGATTATCAGCGTTGTCCGTATCACAATATCAGGTATAGCACATCGCAGCTTCTCAATCAGCCGTTGGAGTCGCTCTTTTGTGTCAGGGCGGTACATTGCCTTTAATATCTTATTGTTTACGTGCTGGATAGGAATATCGAGATAGTGAGCGATTTTTTCACTTTTCGCCACTGTTTCGATTAGCTCGTCTGTGATTCCAGCCGGCCAGAGATACATTAATCGAATCCACTGAATATCCGAAATCTTCTCGAGCTTCTTCACCAATTTGTTTAAACCATTTTTTGTCTCGGAATCGTGACCATAGTATGTGCTGTCCTGTGCGATTATGTTTAATTCCACTACGCCTGCCCAGACCAATTCAGCAGCTTCGGCCAGAACAAGCTCCGGAGGTTTGCTTCTAAATCGTCCTTTGATTGCTGGTATTGTGCAGAACGAGCAGCGGTGATTACAGCCCTCGCTGATTCTCAGGTAAGCCCAATGGTGCGGGGTAATAAGCAACCTGCTTCTATCGTCGCTGCATTGTTCAGGTAAGTGCCCCAGATAAGCTGCGGGTTGATTGGAGAGAATTGTTTTCTCAATTATTTGGGCGATGTTATCTCGCTCTCCAAGTCCGACGATGGCATCGATGCCGTCAGCTTGATTGAAAAGCTGCAGGCCTAATCTTTGTGACAGACACCCTGCAACAATTACTTTTTTAACGCCTCCACTGGCTTTGCAACCCACCGTGTGTTTTATTGTATCGAGGGCCTCGGTCTTCGCCGGTTCGATAAAGCCACAGGTGTTGATGACAACAATGTCGGCATTATCCGGCTCAGCGGTTATCAAAAAGCCCGCCTGGGCGATTTCAGCTAACATCCTCTCGCTATCGACTACGTTTTTAGGACAGCCCAGCGATATAAACCCAACAGTAACGTTTTTTTGTTTTTTTCTGGCCATAAACTGATGAAACAGCAAAAAACTGAGTTTTTCTATTTGACGGTTAATTATGGCATATCTATATTGTATTATCAAAATCTAATTCTTCTTGGAAGGTTAGCTTATGGACAATTTTGGGAGTAATAACAAGGACATTCAAAACCTTAATAAACCGAATCCTTTGGACAGTGATACGAGCGAAACAACTGTTTCGCATACCCCATTGAATTTGGGTGGTAGTGGAACCACGCAGGCACCTAAGATTGGCCCAACAAAGCCCGTAACAAGCAAACCTGCGCAGCAAATGTCTTCTTCCGACCCTTCGACTTCGCTCAGGGCAGACCGAATCACTGGCGTAAAGACCTTCTTTACAAAGCTGCATCCGGGTGCAATAGAGTTTCTCGATGGGCAAATCACCAAATGGCTGAAGGAGAATCCCGGCATTGCGATAAGACGGACCAACATAATAACAGGCGAAATACAGGCCAAAAAGACTGAGCCAAATATTATAATTACAGTTTGGTATTAGCTTGCTACTCGTAAGTTGTGAAACAGGCACGTTTGGTGCAATCTAAAAGTGAATCGGCCATAAATTGCAAGCCACACGTTTTCTGCCCCTTATTTATATTCAATTATCTGGTAGCTGACGTTCCTGACAGCCGGGTGTGGTTCTGTCAGTATAGTGATTGCCGAATCGGTCAGACTGAACAGACATGTACCTGTTCGAGACATCCAAACGTTATCATCAGTTGTAGGGAGCTCGCAAGAAACGGCATCGCTTAGCAGAACAACGCTGCGGTTTGGATCAACTACCGATGGTGAGAAGTCATCTATCCCTGTAGTTTCATTCTTCGGAAATGTAATTACTCCTCGCACCACCTTTTTGACAGGTGAAGACAGCTCTTCAATCTGTGTGTTGATATGGTCAAGGGTCACCATCGTCGGCTGCGGGGCAGCGTAGGGTTCGAGACTGCCGGCCTTTCCTGTCAAACAATCAAAAACTGTAAATAACAGAGCAGCCAGAATAACAATAAGTAGGACATCCCTTTCCTTCGGTTCCATTTGTGTTTCCTCCATAAAACTATATTGTTATGTTTACAGCAACTTTTCACAGCCCGGCAGTCCAGGAGGTCTTAACCTTATAGCTCGGCGGGCATAATCCCCAATCAGCCGGGCACTCATCGAGCCAGTAATCGGTGAAAATTCTTAAATCTTGCCAATTGACGTTCCCATCTTCATATAAATCGGCCTCCAACCCAACTTCTGTTTCCCGCCACTCGACCGCGAAATTGGCGAACATATCGAAGTCAACGATGTAGATGGAGCGAAAATGAATCCAGCCGATGTTCTCAGCATAGACGAAACCGGTCAATTTGTTATCGCTTACCGTTGCGCCGACATTGGGTTCGGGTTTATTCGGCTCAAAGTTAATCCAGCCAATATTCTCACCATATGCGTATTGCGAGCCGTCATCATAAGGGTCGATATTCTCGGCAGAAACAATACCTGCTGATGACAGCAATACTACCTGAAGAATGTTTATTAGCGATGCTTCAAGCTTCATCTTCTCCATCCCGGTTAAACCCCTGATGGGATTATTATGAATAGAGAGACCTATCCCTTTGCCTTATTTCAAACCCTTTGCACGCTGATAAGTTGGAGATTTCTCGAAAATGGGCTTTTTCAGCGTCACCATCCTTAAAAATAAAGTTTATGATAAACATATATTCTTGTCCGATAAAATTCAAGAAAAATAGTGCACAAGGTCTAAATGTTGTTATACTTAGCAAAAATTCTTGACACAGTATGTAATTTATATTAGATCTTGGAGCTTAGCCATTTGTTTACAGTGGGCAAAATAGACTGTTTGTAAATTATTTGGAGGTTTTTGTGGATAAAAATCTGACTCGTGAACTGATCAATGCAGGGGTGCATTTTGGGCACGGTGTGAGCCGGTGGAATCCCAAAATGGCCCCATTCATTTTCACAAAGCGTGGAAATATTCATATTATTGACGTCAAGAAAACCTTAAGTGGCTTGCTTATAGCTCGAAAGCTTCTTGCCGAGGTTGTCTCTTCCGGTAAAGATGTCCTTTTTGTAGGCACGAAGCGCCAGGCCCAGAAAGCCGTTCAGGTCGTTGCGGAAAAATGTGGAATGCACTATGTCTTGCAGCGATGGCTCGGCGGTACGCTCACTAATTTTAGAACTATACGTTCCCGGCTGCAGCGGCTGGAAGAATTGGAAGCTATGCAGGAAAATGGAGAGTTTGAGAGTGAGAGTAAAAAGCAGGCATCGAGACTAAAACGCGAGATGAGAAAGATAAGAAGCAACCTCCAGGGCATTCGGAATATGTCTCGTCTGCCGGGGGCTGTTGTTGTGGTTGACGCAAAGAAAGAATATATTGCCTTGCGTGAGGCCAAAAAGCTGGGGATTGCGACGGTTGGAATCCTCGATACGGATTCGGACCCTGACGCCGTGGATGTGGCCATTGCTGCCAATGATGATTCCATCAGAGCGATTGAGCTGATACTTAACGAGTTAGCTGATGCGGTGGCGGCAGGCAAGACGATGGTCGCAGCCCGCCAGGAACCGGCGCCGCACCCGAAACGGGTTCGCTCGAAAAGAGCCCTGGCCCGCGCCGAGGAACCTAAAGGAGAAACTGTGGCCGCCAGCGCCACAGAAGAAACACCTGCAGAAAGTGGAGAGTCGGCCTCAAAAGAAGCTGAACAACAAACATAATAAAAAGCAAAAAAGGTTGGTATTTACCAGCGGTGAAACCGCCGGTTGCCGTAATAATAAATACAGGTCACGAGTACCGAGTCACATAATTAGGGGTTTTTAAGATGATGGAAATTTCAGCCTCGATGGTGGTTAAGCTCCGGAAAATGAGCGGACAGGGAATGATGGACTGCAAAATGGCGCTTCAGGAAGCAGCCGGTGATATCGACCAGGCTATGACGATACTCAGAAAGAAAGGTCTTGCGACCTTAGCCAAGCGTGCAGAGCGAGAGACCACAGAGGGTCTGGTCGTGTGCAAGACAAGCGACGATGGAAAGACAGCTTGCTTGGTAACTCTCTGCTGTGAGACGGATTTTGTAGCTAAAAGCAGTAATTTTGCAGCCGCTGCTGATGCCTTGGCAGAATACGCCCTGGCCTGTTCAGTTGACGAAGGCGCAGAAAATATCCTCGAAACCACCATTGATGGGAAAAAATTCGGCGATATTCTGACTGAAATAGCCAGCAAGACCGGCGAGAAGATACAGGTCGGTGATTACGCAAAATACAAGCTCGATGGCCCCGGCCTTATAAGCGCTTACATTCACTTCAATCAAAAAGTCGGCACAATGGTTCAGATTGATACCAGTGACGAAACGACAGCCGCTGCAGATGTGCTAAAACAAACCGCAGCTGATATAGCGATGCACATTACCGCGACAAAGCCATTAGCTCTGGATAAAGATGGTATTGGCCCTGAGACAATCGAGCGGGAAAAAGCCATTTACGCTGAGCAGGTCAAAAATAAACCTGCCAATATCATAGACAAAATTGTCGAGGGCAAGATGAAGAAGTTTTTCGAAGAGAACTGTCTTTTAGACCAGAAGTTCGTCAAGGATGACAGCAAAACTGTTATGCAGGTTCTCTCTGAAGCTGCCAAACAGGCTGGCGGCCAGGCAAAAATAAAAAGATAC
>CAZMSP010000047.1:0-3549 GCA_964568985.1 uncultured Pirellulales bacterium | reverse complement strand
ACAGCCGATTATATGGGTATGTTGGCCACCATCATCAATGCCTGCGCTCTGCAGGAGACGCTTGAAAGGTTCGGCCAGCCAACAAGAGTCTTAAGCGCCATTGAAGTGGCGGCTATGTGTGAGCCATTTATCCGAAGACGTGCCCTTCGCCACCTCGAGCTGGGAAGGATTGCGATATTGGCCGGCGGAACCGGAAATCCCTTCTTCACCACCGACACCTGTGCGGCACTGCGAGCTGCAGAACTCGATGCGGACCTGCTGATAAAGGCAACAAAGGTTGACGGCGTCTATAGCGACGACCCACAGAAAAATCCGGATGCCAAATTATTTGAAAAATTATCTTACAATGACCTGCTCAGCAAAAATCTCAGAATAATGGACCATTCGGCGATAAGTCTTTGTCTGGAGAATAACATCCCGATTATCGTCTTGAATATATTCAAAAAAGGCAATATAGCCAAGGCCATTTGCGGTGAAAAAGTAGGTACTCTTATAAAATAAGCGCGGAGGTTGAATATGCCCACGAAAGAAATAGTCTCCGAGAGTGAATCCAAAATGAAAAAGGCAGTTGAAGCTCTGCGCGATGAGTTAAAAATTATTCGCAGCGGCAGGGCTTCCACTGCTCTGGTTGAGAACATAAAGGCCGACTTCTATGGTACGCCTACACCTTTAAAACAGATGGCGACTCTGGCAACGCCACAAGTAGATATGATTGTAATAAAGCCATTTGACCCTGCTTCGGTTAGAGCAATCGAAGCCGCAATCAAAAGTAGCGACCTGAGCATCGCACCGATAGTGGATGGCAAGCTTATCCGCCTCAACATTCCGCTGCTTAGTGAGGAAAGAAGAAAGCAGCTCGTTCAGCAGGTTAAGCACATAGGCGAACAGTCTAAGGTCGGTATTCGTAATCTCCGAAGGGATGCAAACAAACACCTCGAAAAGCAGCAGAAAGACAAAGTTATCACCGAAGATGACTTCGAAAAAGGCAAAAAGCAAATCGATGACATCACCAGGCAGTACACCGACAAGGTTGATGAGGTTGTCAGGCACAAATCAGACGAAATAATGCTCGACTGATTTTCTCATCGTTCGGGCCTACGTATGCGGAGTTTATAATTGGTTTTTAACCCACTTATGCACTGCAGTTTTTTTGGGGGACAAAAGGATGCAAACTGAAGAAAAACCCAAAGCTAAGCTGCGAAAAAAAACCTGGAAAAAGATACTCAGGTTAATATTGGTATTTGCACTCGTTCTCGTTGTCTTGGCGTTTCTGCTTTTGCCCGCGTTTATTTCATCCGAGAAAGGCCGGCAAATAATACTCAACAGGATTAATAACGCTGTCAACGGCACAATAGATTTCGCTAATCTGTCAATGGGCTGGTTCAAGGGCATTAAGGTTACGGATTTTAGTTTCAACGATAATGCCGGTCAAACTTCGGTCCAGGTCAGGCAAATCGCCGCAAAACCGCACTATGGCTCAATTTTGATGGGAAATTTGTCCTTCGGCCAAACGATAATTGATGAGCCGGATATAGAGATAAATCTTAAAGCCGAGCAAATAACTAAAGCCCCACAGCAAAGAATACCTCCCGAAGAAAAACCTCAGTTTGAGATGCCGCCGTTCAAAAAAATTGACCTTATTATCAATGACGGCAGTGTTAAAGTTACCGACCGACAGGCGCGAATTGTTAAACTTTCACAAATAAATTCGAAAGTGAATCTACGGCCACCTGGCCGGCAAACAAATTTCGCTCTAAATTTGGCTGTAGTGGATAAAGGTAAACACTCTCAGGTTCACACAGCCGGCCAGATTAACCCAAAACGAACCAAAACCGGCTGGAGTTTCAAGGGAACCAGCGGCGATTTTGCCGTCGAAGTCAACGATTTAGACCTTGAATCCCTTGCTCCCTTTTTTACATTAACTGGACTTGAGGTTCAGGCCGAAGGTGTGGTTTCGGCTTGTATAGATAGTCAAATTAAAGATGGCCGAGTTGAAAATTTAAGCGGCGTAATCAACGCAACGAATCTGGACATAACAACTGCCGAACTGGAAGGTGACAGAATAAAGGCCGGCACTTTGGATGTGGATGTCAAGCTAAGCCACAAAGCCGATGCGATAAATATTGACAAGCTGCGGTTCAAAAGCGATTGGGCTGATGTTAGTGCTGCCGGCACTGTTCCTACGACACTTAAATCATTTACCGAATTTATCGAACCTGACTCGGCTTATGAATTAAAAGCCGATTTCGATTGTGATTTGCCGGCCGTCTTTTCACAAGTGCCACACGCTTTAGGACTAAAAGAAGGTACGGAAGTAACAGCCGGTCGATTAAACGGCAATATTCAAACATCTACCGAGTCTGGCCAGAGAAAAATCCAGGGCCAGGCAACTCTCTCAGGATTACAGGGCACAGTTGAAGGAAAGAAAATTGCACTATCACAACCGGTCAAAACAGAAGCACAGGTATCCTCGGATAAGGCAGGTGTAAGATTTGACAGATTAGATGTATCATCTTCATTTGCCAGAATCAACTGCACCGGCACCATTGAATTACTCAACTTTAATGCCGATGTAGACTTGAGAAAGTTCCAGTCGGAATTAGGGCAATTCGCAGATTTAGGCCCATACCAGGTAGCGGGTGAGCTTTCCGGTAAAGGTCAGGTCTCTATCAAAGAAGACAAATTTGCAACTGTCGGCTCATCCACCATTAAAAATGTTGTGATTGCTTGTGAAAAAGCCACTGCTTCTGAGCCGGCCGCTGATATGGTTTTTGCTTTTGATATCGACCGGAAAAACAACCTCATTACTGTTGATTCCGTAAAAGCAGACGCAACTCTTGGCCAGGTCGCTATAAAAGATGCGGTTATACCCTTGAATAAAAAAGCCACAAAATCTATCGACCTGCCCATCTCTGCGAACAATGTCAACCTTCAGAAGCTCCAGCCGTTTTTAGTTCTGTTCGCCTCTTTTCCGAAGCAAATGCAGTTGGAAGGCATCGCTGAATCGGATTTGTCTATCAGTTCTGAAAAAAACACCTACATAGTTGCAACTGACTCGACAAAGGTTAAAAATCTAAAGGTGTATTACCCGGACCAGAAACCTTTTGAACCATCTGAAGTTTCACTGGTTTTTGACGTTGAGATTGACCCACAGCAAAAGACTATTAATGTTAGAAAGCTCGACCTTCAAAGCCCGCAAATAAAGATTAAAAAAGGCCGGTTCAAACAGGTAAACAAAGCTGGTAAAATTAAATTAGACGGTAGTGTTGATTGCGAATACGACTGGTCGGTTGTCAGCACTTTAGCCGGCCCGTTTTTGCCCCAGGGCCTAAAACTTCAGGGCAAAAGAATAGACACCATCAACTTCACCAGCGAATATCCGGCAGGCCAGCCGGAAAAAGTACTGGCCAATCTTAATACAAAAACCAGGCTGGGTTTTGACAAAGCTGAGTATATGGGCCTGTACTTTGGCCCAGCTGAAGCGGACATCCAGGTCCAAAACGGCTTATTAAATATCGCTCCATTTTCTACGGCCGTCAACAATGGCAG
>CAZMSP010000046.1:0-15511 GCA_964568985.1 uncultured Pirellulales bacterium | reverse complement strand
AATCTGCCAACGACGCCCTATACGAAAAGGCAAGACGGTAGGGGACCTACCTGGAGTAATAGCCTGTTTGAGGATAGCGCCGAGTTTGCAATGGGTATGCGGCTGACAGTTGATAAATTCAAAGAAAGCTCACTTGAGCTGTTAGGTAAAGTAACAGCCAAGGGCTGTGTCGATGCGAAACTGGCAGAAGAGATCCGAACGGCTGCAATGGCAAATGAGCCGGAGCAAGATGCTATTGAACAGCAGAGAGCCAGGGTGGATAAGCTCAAAGAGCAGTGCAAGAAAAGTAACTGCCCGGAATGCAAGCAGTTGCTGAGCGTTGCAGATTATCTTGTGCGGAAATCCGTCTGGGCTCTTGGCGGTGATGGATGGGCTTACGATATCGGATATGGCGGGCTGGACCATGTCTTGGCCAGCGGGGTCGATGTCAATGCGCTGGTGTTAGACACGGAAGTGTATTCTAATACAGGCGGACAGATGTCAAAGTCCACTCCAAGAGCAGCGGTAGCGAAATTTGCGGCAGCGGGAAAACCAAGGCCGAAAAAAGACCTGGGACTTCTTGCTTTTGTCTATGGCAATATCTATGTAGCTAAGGTAGCTATAGGTGCGAATTCTAATCAGGCAGTCAAGGCCTTTGTCGAGGCAGAGGCGTATCCCGGGCCTTCGCTTATAATCGCTTATGCTCATTGTATCGCTCACGGTTATAACCTTGTCAACGGTTACGAGCATCAGAAGCAGGCGGTCGCCAGCGGTCACTGGCCGCTCTACAGATTCGACCCGCGACTGAAAGAGCAGGGCAAAAATCCCCTGCAGCTCGATTCGAAACCACCCACGTTTGATTTTGCAGAATATGCCTACGGCGAAAACCGATATCGAACTCTAAAACAGTCCAAACCGGAAGTGGCAGCGGAATTGATGAAACTTGCCAGTCAGGACGCTGCCCAAAGATATGCTTTGATGGAGCAATTAGCTGATTTGAAATGCGAGCAAAAATAAAATGGTTAATCGATACTTAAAAATAAGCTGTCTTGTTTTTTTGACAGGTTTTATTCTTGTAGGATGTGAGATAGAGAATGGATTGGTTTATCAACGTTTGACCGACCCTAATTTTGTCATTGCGGATTTCGCAACTGCTGCGATTGAAGCTACCGGCGGACGTCAGGCGTGGGCAAGAGCAAAAAAGCTGGAATTCGACTGTGTGGTAACCTTGTCAGAACCTAATGGCGGCTTCTACCTGACAGAGCATCATTACGAGATTTACCCGTTGTCGAATTCCATTCGGGTTTCAGCCCAAGAGCCGCTAAATAAGTTCGTCTGGCAATTGTCAAAAGGGCAATTCAGCATACTAAAGGGAGATAAGCAAAATGACATCTCACCGCTTGTGGGATTTTATCGCGATTTTGCAGAATCAGTACTTATGATAACAACAGCGCCGGTACGTTTTTTAGATGACGCTGTTGTCTTTACCAAAATGTCTATGCCGGTTAAGATGAAAGGACTGTGGTATTATCCGATTCAGCGAACTACATTTACCCGCGATATGCAGCTTGATACGATGCCTGCCGAGCCATATTTATCTAATGTGGTTTTCTACCAAAACAAAGAGGATTCTTTTGTGGACACAATTTGGTTTGAGGGTATCAAAGATAAAAAATTTTTGTTGATTCGTGGCTATGACTATACTGAGATCGACAAGAAAGATGTCCTGGCTCCTACTAAGGTCGAGATATCCATAACCGATGCCAGGGGTAATTTTCTGCAGCATCTTGCCGAAATCAATTTCAAATAGAACCTGCCAAACAAATCATACATACAAAGAATGAAGACAATTTAAGTAATCACAACTTAAGCAGTTTTTATCAGCATTTCCTATATTTTTTTCTGCGAAATTGGCGATTTTGTCTATACTGATGACTCTGTAATTTCATCTCGAATGACCTCCAGATACCGATACCCAAACTTTATGTCCGGCTCTAAGTGATTTCCTTCTGCCCACTCGTTCCAGGACTTCAGGAATAGAATTCGGTGATTTGTTGCATATCCTTGCACTGCCGCCAAAGCATCTCGCAAATGATATCTGAATAACTCAGGAGTAGAATTCACTAGCACGACTCCATCACGCCCACTTCTTGGCGTGTTGTCCCAATTCGGTAAAACCATAGGGTAATATTCCCAGTTCACATTATGCTTGACGAAATATTTTATTGCCTTTCGATAATGATATACGTGGAGGGGCTTACTAATAAGTCGCCTTATCACCGCTCCCAAAAGATGTTTTTTTTCCGCCTTTCGGCGTAATCGCTGAATAAACATAGGCGGCGGTGAAAGCCTAAACAAAATTGTCGCAGCGTCAAATCCATGCTCTGACGGATTCCATTCTGCGTCTGGCGCCTGGGCAACCAAATGTAGCCCGGACAAACCTGCTTTCATCGCAAGATACCTCCAGTGTTCCATTACCTTTCGGCATTCCGGAATATGTTGTGGATGATAAATTAAAAAAAGAGGCTTTCCATCCACCTGTACATAGCGTCGATCGGAAAATGCTCGCAAAAGAAAATCAAAATGCCGCTGATAATCCTGCCAGCCAGGATATTTCTGTTCTATCAATACCCTTTTTGGTGATCCGTGCGGTATGCCAGTCCATGTCTCATTCGCCCACCCTAAACAAAATGGGAAATCTGGTTCCCCACTTCTCAACACTTCATCAAACGGCCGTTGAAGAATACGTTCACCATCCCCGAACCAGTAATGCCAATAACAGAAGGCCTCTATGCCGTACTGTTTTGCTATTGCTGCTTGGGCTGCTCTCGTCTCTGGCACACGTAAGTCATAGAAACCAAGGTCAGCTGGCAGGTGCGGCTGATAATGGCCCCTAAACAGTGGACGAGCCTTTGCAACGTTTGTCCACTCAGTGAATCCTTTACCCCACCAACCATCGTTTTCCGGAATAGGATGGAATTGGGGAAGATAGAAAGCTATGACTCGTGTTTTCGTTGGGTTCGTTTTGAAAACCATCTTCATGAACTATATTTTGCCTTAGCAACACAGGCAAACTGCATATATCTTGAATCCCATAGTCTATTCAAAAGAATCATATTTAAAAGCTTGAGTTTCCTACTTCAGGTTGCATTCAAACCTTCTATTTGCATACCTCATACCCAGAATCTTCAAGTGTTCACGATTTAAGCAATTTTTATTGGCATTTCCCTACTTTTTTCAGCAAAATTAGCGATTTTGCCTGTACTGATATTGCGATAATTATCGGGCATAAATAAGCAACAGCAATGTACAAATCCTCTGTCTAAAAAACAAAAAGAAAATAATCGGCATTGTATAATAAATGAGCTGCAGTCCAACAAATTTACGACAAATTCCTGTTGATTCCATAACTGCTTTATAAATCTGTAGTTGTGACGGATATAAAACCTTATTTTAGTCCTACATTGTTTGTTTGATTCAAAGCGTTCTTCGGAATGTTACTTTTTCTTGGGCTGTATTAAAAACATTATTAAATTTCTCTATGATATTGCCTTTGTCATAGCTAAAAAAAGTTAAGCAGCAAGGGTATTGAACCGATAAATTTCATCGAGCAAGTGGTTTATTAACAGATTAGAGCTCTTCTGAAGGCTCGGTGTTTTTTAGGATTTTATGCCATGAAAAGGATAAAAACTTCAAAAAAAGGCAAAGCGTTTTTCATTATATTTTGTACTTTTTACCTTTTACTTCTGACTCTTTCATCCGGTTGTGGCAACAAGTTTTTTGACCCGACACAAATCGGCAGGTTTCGGCCTACCCCGGCTGTCAATGTAATATTGGATACATTAGGTGTTGCTGAGGAAGACCCGCCAATCTGGGAGGGAGCAGAAGAGCCAAGACCGGAAGATACCAAGGTGCTTGAGGCTGATTATGTATTTAGCTCCGGTGATACTATAAGGATATCAATTTATGAGCTGTATCAAGAAGGCATTGTAACTACAAACGATTATATCGTTACCGAGACCGGAAAGATATCAATACCGGATGTCGGGGTAATTCAGGCAGGAGGATTATCTGAGTTACAACTTGAAGAGGAGATAAAGCAAATTCTTTCGCCGAGTAAATTGATAGACCCGTCAGTTGGCGTGGTTTTGGTTGGCTCGGAACGTCGTACCTATGCAATATTGGGTGATGGTTTGACACGTCCGGGCCGATATGTCATTCCACGATATGATTATCGGCTAACAGAAGCGCTAGCGCAATCAGGTGGTCCCCGTCAATTTAACGTAAGTTATATTTATATTTTTCGTCATGCAAGGGACGGGGCTATGCTGACTGAGACAATGGAGCTTGAAACGATCGAGCCGGAGACAACCAAGCCAGAAATGCTTCAGCCAGAGCTTACTGAGCCGGAGGAGTTGTACGAACCGGAAAATGAGTTTCTGGAGGTAATAACACCTCTGGCACAACATCAATGGCCCGAAAGTAAAGTAGTTATATCTTCCGCAGAGCTGGGAATGGGTAGAGATGTTACCGATATAGTCTGGCCGGAAAAGGTTAAACCAACACGCAATCGCGAACAGCAGTGGAAAGAACCCCAACAGATACCGGAGCAATGGAAAGAACCCCAACAGATACCGGAGCAGTGGAAAGAACCCCAAGAGATGCCAGAACCGTCTTTAGAAATTACTGATTCAGAGAGAACGGACAAGCCAGTAAGTATTCAGGACATATTGAAGACGTTGACCGAGCGGGCTCGCCAGGAAAAGATGGATGAGCGTGAGCGAATAGGTGTTGATGAAAGACAGGAATTATTCGCTGAGCCGTCTGCTCCGGAGGCGCTCGAAGAACCAATAGATATCGAAGAAGCACTTAAATCATTTGGCGAACCGGTTGCTCCAGAGATACCATGGACAATAGAAGAACCAGAAGAACTGATAGATTTTACGGAAGGCACACCGGAACCAACCATCGAGCCAATCGTTCCGGAAAAAATAGAGGGGGGGGAAGGCGGACGTATTGAGTGGATATTTCAGGACGGCAAATGGGTTCCAGTTCAAGTTGGTCCACCTGTTAGGCCCGAGTTGCCAAGGCCAGCCATCGAATTTGAGCCAAGATTTGAACCAGGAGAAGTAGTTGAGATGCCCGGGGAATTGGTGGAACCAAGTTTCGAGTGGACTTTTGGAAAAGAGACGCGAGTTATAAAGATTCCGGTCGATAAACTGATTAGCTGTAACCCCCGATACAATGTTATAATAAAACCTGGTGATAGTATCATTGTTCCTGTTAACCTCATCGGTGAATTTTGTATAATGGGTCATACCAACTTTCAAGGATACATTAATATGACTGGCCGACCAATGACCTTGAAAATGGCTATTGCCGCAGCAGGTGGTTTGAGTGCGTTGGCTTGGCCGAAGCGTTGTGAGGTAATAAGGAGAATCGGCGGGGATAAAGAGGAGATCGTGATGGTCGATTTGGATAAAATTGCCAGTGGTGAGCAGCCTGACTTCTTTATTAAGCCCAATGATTTAATCAATGTTGGAACACACCCAACATCAATATGGCGTGCTGTTTTACGAAATGCGTTTAGGGCCACCTATGGGTTTGGATTCATTTATGATCGTAACTTTGCAGATAGAGACTATGGTACCAGCAGACCATTCCCCTCCGGCTGGCATTGGTAGAAATATAGTTTAAAGCTAAAAGCATAAAACTGTGGGTTACTACAGTTATACTTTTGTTTTTTATCTTTTAGTTCATAGTATGTATGGTGGACAATACTGTTTCTCCCACTCCAGAAAAGACCGAAGTAGGTGCGCCCTTGCAAAAGCAAGGTTGGCGTGAGCTTGGGCTGCATAATTACATTAAGATATTGATAATAGGGGGGGTATTTTACTATCTTTTCCGCGATGAGATTGGAACTATTGTCCACAAATGGCTTACAGACAGCAGCTGGTCGCATGGTTTTTTAATCCCGCTTTTTAGTTTGTACTTCATCAATCAAAAAAAGGAAGAGGTTCTCCGTTCCGTTCACAATAACGAGTTGAGGCCTAATTATCTGGGGCTGTTTTTTCTTATTTGCGGGATTTCGTTTTATTTTTTCAACATAATCAGTCCATCCGGGTATGGATACTTTCGCGTCATTTCTGCGATAGCAGTGCTCGGAGCGATTGCATTATTTCTGGGCGGCTGGCGTCTGGTTAGGTATACCTGGCTACCGATTGGTTTTATAGTATTTGCTGTACCATTGCCTCAGAGATTTTATGTTGGGCTGACTATGCCGATGAGAAAGCTTGCCGCAACCATAGCAACTGCATTGTTGAACCTGGCCCCTCAAATGGAAGCTACGGCCAGCGGTGTTGTGATAGATATGTTTTATAAGGGTCAGCACTTAGAACCTTCCCTTGATGTGGCCGAGGCCTGCAGTGGGATGCGATTGCTGATGGCTTTTTTGGCCCTCGGCGTCGCTATGGCATATCTGCATTACAGGCCTACATGGCAGCGAATAATCCTTTTAGCCAGCACAATTCCGATAGCGATACTCTGCAACATCGTACGCGTAACAGTAACGGGGTTCATTTACGTGCTGTTACATCCCAAGTACACTCAGGGTATTTATCACGATATGCTCGGGCTGGCGATGCTTCCATTAGCGTTCGGCTTATATGGTTTTCTTGCATGGTTTATGTCTGGGCTGCTTATCGAAGAAGAACAAGCAGTTTCAGAGGATATTGTGATTCGAAAGAGTAATTCGTGAGGCAGGGTATGGGGCATAATATGCGAGTTTATTTTCAGCCGACCTTTTTGATTTGCGTTGCAGTCCTTGCGACCAGCGAACTGGTTATTAAGCCGATATTAGGCGTGGCAATTCCAGATAAAGAACCCTTACCATTGAAAAAACCTTTAGACCTTTTGGATGAAGAGGATTTAAGCCCTTATAAAGTAATATCGAAAACCAAAATAGGAAACGAAGAGATCGTTAAAGAGCTTGGTACGCAAGATTACATCCAGTGGGTTCTGGAAGATACTGATGTATCATCTGACAGTGCTGTTCGGAAATTGCTATTATTTATTACTTATTATGAGCTTCCTGATAAGGTACCGCATGTGCCGGAAGAATGCTACACAGGTGGGGGCTTCCAAAGGATGGCTTCAGGAGATAGGGTTATATCTTTTTGGCAGAAGATAAAAAATAGGCTCTTTGGGTTGGAAGATAGTATTACCTTTGAAATAAACAATAATGCCGGTTTCGCAAAAAGCATTCGAGGCAAATACATAGTCTTTGGTACCACGAATTTCAGTCCCTGGCGAAGCAAATGGCAGTTCCCAGTCCTGTATTTTTTCAGAGTCAATGGAGAATATGCGGATAGCAGGGGAAAGGCCCGAATAACGCTAAATAAGAACATATTTGGGAAATTCTCGTACTTTTGTAAAGTTGAGTTGGTTTTTAATCAGAGCTCTGTTATAATAAATGGAGAAGAAGCCCTTGCAACAAGCCAAAAACTTTTAGGCGTAATTTTGCCTATTTTGGAGGCAAAGTATTGGCCTGACTGGAAAAAAGGAGGATAGGGGTGAATAAATTGGTGTATATAGACGGATTTGTAGCAAGTAACGGGCCCCCTAAATGCCCACTTTCGTTGGGGGTGCCTAATTATAGGGCATCATTTGTTCTGTCCAAGTGCCTACTATGCGATACGTCGCAAAATAGCGCCCAAACTTACAAATCATCAGTAAAAGTATGAAAACGATGATATGTACAATTGCGGGTTTTTGTCCCGGCAAACCGGGTGAAGGGAAAAATTTATGGCTAAGAAGAGATTAAATAAAAAAGTTGCACTTATTGTCTCGGCGGTTCTTGCCATCGTGATGGTGATTTTAATCCTGGTAATTCTGCGTCAGACACGAGACCCGGAAAAGTTCGTTAAAGAGGGTGATGCAGCAATGAGAGCAGCTAATGAGGCAACAGACGAGAGTATAAAAATACGAGAGTATCAGAGAGCTGAGCGCAGCTATCATAAGGCGCGTGCCCAAGCAAAGGACGACTCACTCAAAATAGAGGTTCTTTTCAAGCTCGTGGGTATGTATATCCAAATGGATAGGTATACCGACACTGACCAATGGCGCTATGTGCTGGGGTGCTTGGAGCAGGTAGTCAGGACAGACTCAAAGAATGCGAAAGCCCGATTTGGGGAGTTGAAGTACTTCTATATAATGGCTGATAGTGGTGTAAATCAAGTTTGGCAGGAGGTTCGCGATAAGGCGTCAGAATTTATAGAGGCAGCAAAGAATGCAGATATATTTATGGAATACACTTCCAAATTGGAAACATTTGGAATGCCGAAAATATGGGCTGGTGACCAGCGCTTGGGTCCATGTCTGTATTTAATTAGAGGTCGAGCCAATCTCGAAGTGGCACGGCTGGGGGCAGTAACCAGCCCTGACGAATTGCTTGCTCAAGCGATGGACGATTTGACAAAGGCACGGGAATATGAACCAGATAACATTGATGTCTATTGGTATTTAACGCGGACAGCCCTTACAAAGGGAGATATACTCGCTTCAAGAGGTGACATTGGGGGACAAGACAAAGCTATTGAACAGGCCAAGATGTTTTCAGAGGAAGCGATTAAAATTGCAGGGGATGACCCTAAAGCACATATCAATCTCTTATCATTGAAGCTTTTGCTGGCTCGGAAGATTGGCAAGGAACAAGTTCAATCAGTCGAACCAGAATTTTTATCACTTTCAGACAAATTCCCTTCCAGTGCAAAAGCATTTGCGGCAATTTCTCGATACTATTCTGATTTCAGGATAGGCTATAAAGATCTTGATAAAGCTACTGAGGCAGCTGAAGAGGCACTTAGATTGGACAAAAAAAATGTGATTTACGCAATGAATGCAGCAAACTTGTACTATCGCAGATTTTGTTATTACGGGCAAGAATCAGATATCTATAAAGCGATAGAAACGGCAAAGAATGCGCTTAGTATGCCAGACACACAGGAGAAAGGTGGTCCGCGTAACTGGGCAAACAAAGTAAACAGGGCCTCATTATATATCTTTCTCGCAAAATGTTATATCGGGCAGATACTTGAGCCTTGTGAGGTGAGAACAGAGTCGGAAACTGCAGTTTGGCTAAGAGATGCCGAGCAAGCGGTGCACGAGATTGAGCAGATACTCGGAAGTGGTGAAGAGCCACAGGTTATCAAATGGCGTGGAATGCTCGATCTTACAAAGGGAAATAGAGAACTCGCCATCAGAAAGCTATATGCAGCCTACGAACAACTTAAAGCATCCGCAAGGCAAGATGCACAACTTTCCTATACTCTTGCGAAGATTTTTAGGGACACTTCTGAAGTTGGTGCAGTTATGGAATTTCTAGTAAGCGCACTGCAAGCAAATATTACCCAAACCAAACCCGAAGCGGCCTTAGATTATGTGGAGGTTCTTCTGAAAGTCAATGCTTGGACGGTGGCCATATCTAACATAAGTTCTTTTGAGGAAACTTTCGGTTCTAATGAGAGAAGCCGAACGCTTCGCATTAAGGCTTATATCGGCGCAGAGCAATTCGACGAGGCTGAAGAAGAATTGGCCAAACTCAAGCCGAACGACCCGAATGCAATTAACTTTAATCTAATGATAGCACAAGCCAAGATGAACCAACTCAAAGCAGCTATAAATCGAAAGCAAATGGAAGAAAGCACAAACATTATTTTGTATCAGCCAACAAAGTCCGGAGAAAAAGAAACAGAAAAGATAAAGGCGTCTGTGCAGTTAATGGAAAAGGAACTGAATAGTTACAGACAGCTCACAACAGAATTAGTGCGAAAGTTACTGTTAATTGAACCAAATTATGTTCAACCAGCGACAGTTGTTAATCTTTGCGCAGATTACATATCGCAGGGTCAGATAAACGAGGCCAAGGATTTAGTTGAACGATGTCTGCAATGTTTTCCTGATAATACCGCAGTTCTGGTCTATAAGCAAATACTTTCTGAACCCGAACCTGGAAATGTTTCGCAGCAAAAGCGTAAAGAGATAGAGGAGCATGTTCTATCGAATATTTCTGACCCGACCCTTCGGGCTCTTAACCTTGGATTATTTTATCGAAATAATGACGAACTAGAGGAAGCTGCTGCAGAATTTAAAAAAGTTCTTAAAACACAAACTCCGCAGCAGAGCACCACTGCAAGGTTAACTTTTGAACAAGCGGAAGAAACAAACATGCAGTTCATTGCTGCAGACTATCTTTTTGATGTAGCAGTTAGAATGAAAGATTGGAAACTGGCAGAGCAAGTCGTAGAAACGGCTCAAAGTAACAATCTCGATAAGTGTCAAGGCCAGGTTTTTGCAGCTCGCCTTGATATAACTAAGGAAGATTTTAAAAGCGCATTGACAAAGCTCGATGATTGTCTGAAGCAAAGACCCCTGTTTTCACGTGTTTATACGATAAGAAGCGGTGTCAATGCTAAACTTGGAAATGAGCACGCATCTATTGCGGATGTTCAGAAAGCAGTATCTCTGAATCCTCTGGATGGGACTGTCGCAAAAGTATTGGCGGTTACATTGTACCATCGCAATCAAAAGCTTGGCGATAATATACCGCCTGAGAAAATAACTGAAGCCGCAACTGCTTTAGAGATGGCACGGATGTTGAATCCAAACGATTTAGAGTTACTTAGCTTTTACGTTGATTATATAAGCCAGACGCAGCCCATTAGAGCATTGCTAATTCGGCAGAATATACAAAAAGCCGCTCCAAATGTTCATAACGCTGTACGACTTGGGCAGCTATCAACAAAATTAGCCATTGAAGAGATGGATGCAGAACGAAAGCAAGCTCTGTTTGCTCTTGCAACTGAGTCCTTTGAACAAGCCAAGAAAATGGACCCAAGCGATAAAGAAATGCTTAGAGGCTATGCAGAATACTATCGTGCCAGGGGGATGGAGGAAAAGGCCGAGGAGATATTACAAGAATCGAAAGAGGAGGTACTACTATGGAGGCATTATTTTCAGAGTGGGCAATTTGAAAAAGCTATGGAAGTTTTAAAGCAGTCGCACGAGAGTAATCCAAAAGACGCCAATGTGGTTAAAGGCCTTGTATACATTGCAGAAAAAACCGGTGATGAAGAGGCCGCAAAGAAATATTCTGACGAACTTTTATTACTTCAAGACAACGTGGAAAACCGCCTTCTTCAAATTCAAACCTTCCTTAAAATCGGGCTTATTAAGGAAGCCGAACACAAACTGCAAAGTTTCAAGGAAAGCCATCCAGACGAAAACAGGGCAATGCTGCTTGAGGTGTGGTTGCTAATGAGGCAAGGACAAACGGAAAAGGCAATGGAACTGGTAAATCGAATTCTTCAAAGCGACCAGAACAATGCAATAGCATGGCAGCTAAGAGGCAAAATCAACCTCTTGATGGCAAATTACGAGCAAGCAATCGCTGACCTTAAAAAGAGCAAGTTACTGTCTGATGAGCCCAACACCAGACTCTACTTGGCCAGAGCTTATCTGCAAATGGGCCGGCAAGAGGACTCTATCACTGAGCTTAAAAATGTAATTGACTCCCCGAGTGCTCCTACAGAAGCCAGAATGTTGCTTGAACAGGTATACCTGAGACTAGGAAGAAAAGAAGAACTAAGAAAATTCTATGACGATACTCTGAAGAAACTTCCCAATGATGTGTACTGGTATAATCTCGCGGGAGCATTCGCTATATCTGAGAGCGACTTCGATAGAGCAGAGCAACTATATAAGGAAGCATATCTGCGAAAACAACAAGAATATCTCAAACATGATCTGAACAATGAAATACCAGATAATGAATACATAATAGCGTTTGATGGATATTTACAAGCACTTGTCTTAGGGGCAGGAACGTCAAACACAAGTAATTGGCAACCAGGGAAACTGAATAAGGTTCTTGAAGAAAGCGGCAAATACATTAGCACCACCCTTGCCCCCGTAGCTTTTTACAGAATAGCTGAAGCAAAGATGAAGCTCGGTGACGAAAAAGGCGCTATAGAATATTGCAGAAAAGCTGTTGACAAAGCCCAGACAAATGAGATGCTTGCCTCTGAAATTCTGCTAAAAATGTTCATACTACTAGGACCTGAAGAGGTTTCAAAGTACTGCACGCAAAAGCTTTCAACTAACCCTGATTCACTTGCTGCTAACTGGACCATGTTTAATCTTGCCAATATTAATGCCAACTACACTGAAGCTATAAAATATCTCGATAAATGTATCGAAATAGCCGGTCCTGACACTCCTCGTGGGGTTAATTACATAGTGAAAAAAGTAGAGACTTTAACCCTGGCTTTCGAAAAAACTTCCGATAATAATTATCTTAAGCAGGGTATTGCAGATTACGAAAGTTTATTAGCTAAAATGCCGAATAATACCAATGTTCTCAATAACTTAGCTTATATGCTTGCTGAAAACAACGAAAGGCTCTCCGCTGCCCTTCAGTACGCTAAACAGGCAGTTGAGGCAAGACCGAATAATCCAGGCTTTTTGGATACATATGCTTATGTGTTATATAAAAATGGTAAATTTTCAGAAGCTGCTGAGCGTGTGGCCGCTGCCTTACAGCAGTATGAGCAGAGTGGAATCCTTGCACCTGCGGAGGTATATAAGCATTTAGGTATGATAAAAGAAAAACTCGGAGCAAAAGAGCAAGCCCTCGATGCTTATAAACAAGCATTGGAAGTAGGAGCTGATAAATTGTCGAAAGTAACAAGAGAAGAGATAGAAAGAGCCGTGGAACGCCTTTCGCGGTGATATACGTCACATGATACACGATGTATCACGCGTGAGAAATGTACTAGGTAATATAATACTTATAGTTAGTAAACAGTGAATCCTGATTGGAGATTAAAATGGTAGAAGAAAGACCAGCGGCAATAAATAGGATGGCGGGACTGAGGCAACCGATGGTTACCGGGTTAACTCCGAAAGAAGTATTTGGAATATTGCGTCGGCACGTATTACTGATAGTTGTCCTGACCGGATTAGGTTTTGTAATCGGCGGTGCAACCTGGTATCTTTCAAAGGAATATTTCCCAAAATATACTGCCTCGACTTACATTGAAGTCCTGCCACCTATAGAAATAGACCCTATGAAAATTACTTCAGTTCAGGTACAAAAGGATCTCCAATATGGTCACCGTTTATCATTGGCCAACCTCATAAAACAACAAAGTACCCTGCAGCAGTTGCTCGCCAGAGATAATATTAAGCGAACCATGTGGTTCGTTCGAAAAGCTGATGAGGCCAAACGTATTAAGGATTTGGACAACTATCTTGGTGCTTATGCTCATAGAGATGCTGGTTACATTGAAGTATCGATGTCCTGTCGCAAACCTGATGAAGCAGCACTTATAGTTAACGAGATGGTAGATTTGTTTGTTTCTTCGCAAGGAGGCACAAAAAGGGCAGAAATTGCTGATAAACTGACAAGGCTGGACGATCAAAGAAGTCGAGTTCAAAGAGAATTAGATGCAGCTGAAAGAGGACTCGGTGAGGTTCGTACGGCATGGGGTATAACTGACCTGGCAAGACCTGCAGGATATGGTTATCGACAAACAATTGAATTGGAACTGGACGATTTAAGCATTCAGGAAAACGGACTTGCTCTGTTAGTAAAACAACTTCAAGCTGATATAAAAAATCTTGAGGAATTAGCGACAGGCCCTATTACCGTGCAGGTTGAGAATATAATAGAGAACGACCCTGTTTTGATTCTGCTTGCTCAGCGTATTGCCTTATTGGAAGCTGAACTAGCCAGCAGACTTACAAAGTTCGGTGAAAATCATAGAATTGTGCTCCAATGGCAAGAGCTTATAAACGAAGTCAAAGAGAGAAGGCGAATCAGGAGGGAAGAAATAGCAGAACAGACTCGCCAGGCAAACTTCGAGAATGCGCAGGACCAGTTGGTTGTGATGCAGGAAAGACTGGCGGAGATGGAGAAGTTGCGAGTGGAGACAGCTGCGAAAAAAAGAGATCTCGACATGGCCCGTGTACAATTCGAGCAGCGACTAAAGATAAGAGATGAAAGAATCGTGATGCTCGATTCAATAAAGGAACAGATTGAGAAATTAAAAATTGTACACGATGATCCGAGTACAACTAAGGTTCAACGTGTTGGATTAGCTCCGGTGCCGTTGGAAATGGTAACTTCTCGGAAGTTGTGGGTTCATTTTCCACTTGGGACAGGATTAGGCTTTTTACTTGGCATCGGGTTTTCTTTCCTCATCGAGGTACTTAATGACTTGGTACGCACGCCGAGAGATGTAAGCAGATTTCTGCGTATTCCGCTTTTGAGCATGATTCCTGATGTAGTCGAAGATGACCAAGCTCGTGGAATTGATCCCTGCCATATCGTTCGCCACGCACCTTATTGCCTTATAAGTGAATCCTATAGGCAGCTTCGGACAGACTTGAGATTGTCCGGTACTGCTGAGCCTAAAATTTTGCTTGTTAGCAGTGGTTCAGCAGGGGATGGTAAAACCTCTGTAGCTGTTAATCTTGCGACAACCTATGTTGCAGAAAACAAGAAGGTACTGTTAATAGATGCCAACTTCAGGCGTCCGAGTTTACAAACCCTGTTCCCAAAGGTAGGACCTCAGGGTCTGGAAGCAGAGCATTTTGATTTTGGGCTGAGCAATGTGCTAATAAGACAGTGTAGGGCACAGGATGCTATAAGGCCCAGCGGTGTTGAGGGATTGGATATAATGGATGCGGGGCCGCTGCCCTCCAATCCGGCTGACCTGCTCGACAGCACACAGATGAAAGAACTGCTCAAAGAACAACGTGAAAATTACGATTACGTTGTACTTGATAGCCCTCCTGTACTATTGGTAAGCGATAGCAAGGTACTGGCAAAGATTGCTGATGCGACGGTCTTGGTTTTCAACGCCGCTGCTACAAGAAGAGGTGCCGCTCAAAGAACCATTGGACAACTGAAAGAAGTAAATGCCCAAATTGTCGGCTGTGTGCTTCTTGCCGCGAGGATTATGAAGGGCGGCTACTTCGAGGAGCAATTCAAGTCTTATCGGAGATATCAGAAAGTGCAGCCTGCTACCGCTGCAGTTTAGCAGCATGCAATAGCGAATACGGAAGCTGGGAACCCCATTTTGCAATATTTGCAAAATGGGGTTATTTCTATATATAAAATTTCTTTGTAAAAGATGGTTCTATGGAGCGATTTTTAGTAACTGGCGGAGCCGGATTCATTGGTTCAAATATCTGCAAAAAACTCATTTCGCAGGATTGCTTCGTCAGGGTTATTGACAACCTGCTCACAGGCAAAAAAAGTAACCTAAATAGCTTTATCGACAAAATCGAGTTTATCCAAGCCGATATGGGCGATGAACAAATCGCCCGTTCAGCGATGAAGGATATAGACGTTGTTCTGCACGAGGGGGCTTTGCCGTCGGTTCCGCGCAGCGTTGATGACCCCGCCTTAACCCATAAACACTGTGTCGATGCCACTTTCACGCTTCTTCTGGCCGCTCGTGATGCCGGC
>CAZMSP010000045.1:0-15797 GCA_964568985.1 uncultured Pirellulales bacterium | reverse complement strand
AACAGTTTTCTTGGTCGACTTGGATTTCTTGGCTGCTTTCGCTTTCTTTGTCCCGCCCACGGCGGGCTTCCGCTTTACCTTCTTTTTAATCCGTACCTTCTTCAGGTTAACCTTCTCGGCTGTCTCAACCGACGTTGTACCCCCTGCCTCACTGAACCACTCCCGAATAGTGGCCGCAAGACCGGCTGATATCACTGACATATGATTCTTGACATCAAGACCTTCATCCTGACACTTCTGCAAAATAGCAGTGCTTGTTACGCCAAGTTCCTTAGCCAGAATGTAAATTCTTGTAGTGGCCATAAAATAATTTTCCACCCTCCGCCCCTTAGGGGCTGCGGAGGACGGGTAGGTTTTTATATCGGCTCTGGATTAAGTGGAGCCCCACGGGCAGAGCCCGCGGCACCTCCATCTTCGGCGGAACCCGCCGAAGCACATCCACCTACGCTAATTCAGCCTTCGTAGCCGTAGGCTACTACGGCGAAGTAGGCAGCTACGGCGGATACCCTTTTCACATTCATCCACGGGCAAAGCCCGTGGCTTTCTGCGAAGGCGGGTAAAAACCAAATTCAAAACCTATTGTTCATTTTCTATTGTTCTTGTCTGTTCAGCCAGTTCCTTTTCTGCCTGCTTCTGTTTTGACTCTGTCGCCAAACGCTTCGCTTGTTCGACTGCTGCCGCAACCAGTTCCTTCGCTACATCTGAGTCGATACCGAGTTCACTAACCAGTGGTTCGACACCTACATCCTCCAGATCTAAAACGGAGATAACTCCCAGAGCTATCAGCTTATCAACCACCGTATCATCAGCGGCTTCCACGCTCTTGACACAGCTTGTTAGTTGCTCAATACCTTGGTTATATTCGTCTGGTGTTAGTATATCGATATCCCAGCCGGCCAGTCTCGCAGCTAACCGAACATTCTGTCCATGCTTACCGATAGCCAGACTAAGCTGGTCCTCATCCACAACCACTGTTGCTCGTCCCAGCTCGAAACACAATGCGATTTCACTGACTTTTGCCGGCATCAATGCATTTACCACAAGAACCTGTGACGACTCGTTCCATCGCACAATATCTATTTTCTCTCCCCCTAATTCATCGACTATATTTTTGATTCTGCTGCCGCGCACTCCTACGCAGGCCCCAACCGGGTCGACCTTCTCATCGAGCGAGGCCACCGCAACTTTGCTTCGGTAGCCCGCCTCTCGCGCCAATGCCCGTATTTCGATAATCTTTTCGTTAATTTCCGGCACCTCTAACTCGAACAATCGGCGGATAAAATCAGGGTGCGTGCGGGACAGAAGAATTTTGACCTGGTTCGAAGACTCTTTTACATCGAGAATCAGACATCGAATTCTCTCACCCGGCCGGTGTGTCTGTCCCATGATTTGCTCCCCCTTTGGCATATAGCCTTCGGTCCAGTGATACAGACTAACAACAAGTGTTCCGCCCTCGTATCGCACAACAGCTCCGCTTATGATTTCGCCCTTTCGCTGGACGAACTCGGAATAAATGCTGTCCCTTTCATCGGCTCGTATTTTCTGAATCATCACCTGCTTGGCAGTCTGAGCTGGAATTCGGCCGAGCCGCTTTATATCAATCTGCTCACCATTCTTAAAGGTCTGAACCTCGCCGGTTTCTCTGTCAATATGCACAGCTATGTCGCTGTCCGGTTCGCCGAAGTGCTTCCTGACCGCAGAAACCATAGCTTCCTCCAAATCGACAAAGATAGACTCCTTGTCGATGTTTTTATCGCGTGCGATATTATCGACGATTCTTATTAATTCCTGACTCATTGTCTTTTCTCTTTCTAACTCAATATAGAGCAAAAAAAAGTGGAAACCATTTATGTTTCCACCTCAAAAAACGCCCAAAACAAGTCGAGTTTGCAGCCTGCCCTTATTCTACATCAGCCATCTCCAATAGGGTTCGTAAAACATCAATGAACCTCGCCTGTTTGGCATATACTGAAGCAGAAACATCGATTTCCAAGCCACCATTTGCAGTAGATACGCAACCGCACTCGCCTTCGCAGCCGCTTCGGCGGAGCGAGGCCGGCCAATTGTTCCACTACCGGCCACTGTTCGCTAATCCTGTCAATGTCATTCTAAGTACCTCTTTAGCTTAGCTTTGGCAGCTATCAATCCTTACAATCAAAACTGATATTATAATCGTCAATCCTGCTATTAGCAATGATTTTTTTGTCAAATTTGTGTGATTTTTGCCCCAAATCCGGTGTAAAAACGAGTATTTAATGGCTAAAAATAGCCAAAAACCAAAAAAGTCATAAAAAAATACGGCTTTTCGAGAGTTTAATCCCCGCCTGGCAGCGGAAATTGCGGCTGGAATGCTCCTTTTGACTGTGGTAGTCCTGGGGGCCTACGGAGCATCCGCCTTCGCTAAAGCTACGGCGGACAGGCTCCGGCACAAAGAGATTAGCCACAGAGGGCACAGAGTTCACAGAGATATTATAAATATAGCCACGAAAAGGCACAAAAACTTAACCGCGGATTTCACGGATTATCATGGAGAGTTTGCGGTTCTGAACTTCGATTCAAGTTGAAAACTAAAAGTTTTAAGTTGCGCAGGGCTGCCGGAGGCCGCGATTGGTTCGACTTCGCTCACCACAGGGAGGAATCATACAGGAAATAAAACAGTCCGAACTGCAGGCAGGACAAGCAAAGATTTGGCTTGCGTTTGGGGAGAATTGGAAGCAGTAAATAATCAATGCACAATATATAAACTTTAGTTATGGCAATTTAAGGAGAGTGATGACTTGATTGTACCGTTCAAAATACTTGGATTCTTCTATAAAAGTATCTGATTCACAATATGGACTTCTATCGCACCACACTTCTATATCAATCTCCTGAGGGCTTTCAGATTTATGGCTATTGGAGAAAAGACAACCAGCTATAGTATTTGTCGATAGCTTTGCCCCCGGCGTTATCCAGAATTTGTTTTCAAAATCATCGCTCCCTTGCCACCACTTTATCTTTCCTGCTTCAGAACACACTATGGCACAATAATCATCGCTAAGATTAACATACCTGATTGCTGTTGCAGTTAAAGATGCAATGAAGTACTCCGCCAAACTACTAATTGTCTTAAAAGAAAATTCCTTGTTATTAGCACGATCCACGAAAAGATTAGAGGGCATAAGTAAACTTGCTGCGAATATGTTCGCCTCGCCTTCCTGGGAGCTTGTTTTATATGATGCAACCATGTCATTACTAGTGCAGAAAAAGTATTGAGATATTTTGCTATGAAGTTGCCAATGACCAAGCTCATGGGCAATTGCGAAACGTTTTTGACCCTTGTAAATAATATCTTGGCTTATACGGATTAACCCCCTATTACCGCTTCTTATCAAACGAGCCTCCATTTTCTCTAAAAGCCCCTCGGTTACAATAACACCCCTTGCAAAAGCAATATCTTCCAAAATAAGTTCACATGGTTCTGTAAGACCATATAACCTCCATAGATATTCGGCTTCTTTCTCAGCTACGGTATCTCTAAATCTACTACTTTTCATCATCAGAATCCTTGTCAAGCAATTCAAGAAGTATGATATCTTCTAATAATGCTCTAAGATCTTGTTCGCTGGCAGCCTCTTCAAGTTTGCGAAAATATGTAGCTTGTTGAGGAGCACTGAAATATTGCGAGATCACCTCTTGAATTTCGTTTCGCATAGTTGGTAGGTCTGGTAATTTAATTTGCCTTAACTTTTCAAGCAACGATAGTCTCTTATCTTTTGCGTTCTTAAGTTCTGCTTGAGCTTTTTGTTTGTTATGAAAAGTGGCCAATGCCAAATTAAGCTTTGACATTGCAGATCTTATGTCAATATTTAACCGTTGCAATTCCTTTTGGACTTCTGCCCGAGTCATATTTCTCTCATCCGGATAGACAAAGTCAAAGAAGTTGCTCCATAGCTCGGCATCATAATTTTCTGAATTTTTATTCATTTCCGGTACTCCAGCGATAAGCCTTTTAATTTTTTATCTACCGCTCTTTGCAACCTTTTCTGAGCATTGTAAATTTCATTAATCTGTATTCCCTGCAACTCTGCTATATCAGCAGGCTTGGTGATGCCGGCTTTTAGGCATTCTATAATCTTATTTACAACATCATCAGCATGGAATTCTTCTGCTAAAATTTTTTCTGCCTCCATAGCAATATCTTTATTTATGCATAACCGAGCAGGATCAGCATCCGAACTTTCAAATTCGATATCTTTGAGAACACCATTTTCTGTGATTACTTGAGGAATAGGTTTCTCCTGTATTTTTCTATTATTCATTGATTTATACAGGTGATAAATCTTGCTATCGACAATAGACCTGAGAAAAATATAGAAGTCAGGATACGCCGCTTTGTTGTATTTTCGCTTTCCCTCAAGCACGCTTACTATTGACTCTGCAGCAATATCCTGAGGGCTTACTCCATGTCGGCTGGTGCTCTCAAAACCACGTTTTATCCTCCACCCTAATCGATTAAATTTCCAAGAAGCATAGAATGTCAGCTTCTCAAGGTATTCTTTCCATTCATTTTCACTAACTTCAGCTATGTCAGTCACTTACACTCCTTGTCGTTAAGCCAACTACCGCAGTATGAACCAAATTCTATATATTTATGCCGGTTGAAACAAAAAATTTTCCATATAAATGGCAAAAATCTTCTCTGAGTCGGCATATATATTAAAAGGTTATTGAGTAAGACAGTCAATACACCTTAAAACTTTAATACTAATTTGAAAGGTTAATGAACATGGCTACAAAATCAGCGAATCTCAACAAAAGCAGCATTAAGAAACTCCCTAACGACAAGCCGGCTATCTATCGCATCCAGACCGCTGGCAGCAAGACTAATTATGTCGGTGTGGCCAAGCGAGGCCGCGTCCCGGACAGAATCAAAGAGCATCTTCCTGATGGAAAAGATCCGGTACCGGGCGTAAAAGTGAAAATAGAACAGATGCTAAGCATAGACGCAGCTAAGGAGAAAGAAGCCAATATAATTTCCCGAACTAGGCCAAAATACAACGAACAAGGCAAGTAATCCGAACTTGAATAGTACTCAGATAAGGCATGACTACTTTAGGGTGCTGCCTTCATAGCAAAAGGAGAATATTGGCATAGTAACTGTTTATATTAATGGAGAAAACAAATGGCTAACAATAACTCAGTCATATGGAAAGGCGCTAGCGGCAAGGGTTACACCTATTGGATATACTCAATTCCTGCTAGTTTCAATCCAAGACAAAATGGCAATTACATTTATACAAAAGTTGTGAACAATATGTGGACAGCTCTGTACATCGGTCAAGGAGACCTTAGTGAGCGAACCAATATTGACAATCATCACCAAAGCCGATGTCTAAAGTCCAAAGGTGCAACGCATGTTCACGTTCATTTGAACGCTAGTGAGGCCAACAGAACCGCTGAGGAAAAGGATCTGCTTGCAAAGCATCTTGAGGCATATCAGCCAACCGGATGTAACGAAAAGGCCGGAGGCTAAATCAACAGCAAAAGACATACTCTCGCCCTCGGTTATTCGGCGATGGAATCCTAAAATCGTTCTGGTGAGGCACCCAAAACTGTGAAATTTGTCAAGAGAAGTTCGTATCTCGTGAAGTCCTTCGACTACTTCGACTCCGCTCAGTATAAATCCGCTCAGGATAAACTGTGAAGAGTGAAGCGTTTTTAGCGTGTAGCGTATAGCGTGGAGGGGATTAGAGAATTAGGGTACGGGAATCAAACGCGCCCACGCACCAAAGAACGGAATCTTGGTGCAGGACAAGCGAGCAACGGGGGTAAACAAATACAAAGCAATCCTCGCGTGGGTAACCCCCACCGCGCCGGGTGGGGGCTAAATATAATCCCAGTGAGATAGTTATCACATCTCACGGGATAAATGCGCGTAAGTCGTTATTCTGCAAGGGATTGTAAAAAAACCTAACACAAGTATCTACTATACATAGATTTACAGAATATTTTCAATCAAATACGCAGGTAGTTGCGCGCTAAAATCGGAATTTTGAAAAAATTTTTTATTCCTTTCTAAATAATCATTTACGCAAATTCATTCCTCAAAAAATCGCTCGATTTTCGACCAAATACGCAGGTTCATCCAATTATGGGGGCGACGCTCGTCTCGGCGAAGCGAGCCGTAGCCGGGTCGGCCCCGTATTGCGTGAAGTCCTTCGACTTCGCTCCCTTCGGCGATGCTCAGGACAGGCAGGACAAACAGGACAGGTTTCGATTGTTGATTAATACAAAATTCTACACTCTAAATTCTGCATTCTAAATTCACTGCAAATCGGAGGTTGGGTCATTAAGGTTACTATCGACATTCCTGATTGGCTTGTACGGCCGGTGGTTTGGCTGGTGCTATTGTATCGGCGGCTCCGCTACGGCTATGCCTTTCGCCGCATACCGGTGAAACAGGGCCAAATCGCCATCGTTGACCCAGACGACTACCAGCGGCTGAAAAAATACAAATGGTATGTCTGCAAAGGCAAAAGAACCTTTTATGCCGTCCGCTACATCCCGAAACAAGAAGAACAAAGCCGAAAAAACGCCTATATGCATTATCTTGTTATTGACATTCCTGACGGAATGTATTGTGACCATATCAATCACAACGGGTTAGATAATCGAAAGGCCAACCTGCGAGCTGCAACACCTACCCAAAACAACCGACATAGAAGAAAACATATAAAACCTACGTTCTCAATATATAAAGGCGTTTGCCGGGTAAAGGGCACTAAGCTCTGGTGCAGCCGAATCAGCGTCAATGGCAAACGTATTAATCTCGGCTATTTCGATTCTGAGATTGAGGCGGCGAAGGCGTACGACGAAGGAGCGAAGAGATATCATGGAGAATTTGCGGTTTTGAATTTTGAGAAACACTGACTGACACGGAATGAAATAGCCACGAATCCATTCGACTACGCTCAGGACAGGCAGGCACAGAGGAACAAAGGCATGAAAAAAGCACTAAGAAAATTATCACTAATCAATTATCCTTAATCATTGGAAATTGTCATTGTCCGTCGTGGCTCCTGTCGCGACGTGTCGCAGACACGGCGGGCGGCCACGCCGAGACAGGCAAGGCCATAGGTCGACGGCAATCTCAAAAAATCTCAATTCTAAATTCTTGAATCTTCCCAATTTTGCTACCTATAAACAATTGATGAGTAAAAAATACTATCTTTATTTGACTAAATTTGTCATTTGATCAATAATACTTCTATGAGCAACAAAATTGAACAATACGAAAACAACCCTGATTTTCTGGAATTTCTTGGCAGAGAGTTCGATAAAACTGCTGTAGATGCCACAATAGAAGAACTTGCTGAATTTGCCTTCGGTGGCATAGAAGAAACTATCGAAGCATTTAATCAGTGGAGGAAAAAATGAAACTTGAAATAATCACAAACCCCTCGACTGACATTTTTCTTGATCTGGTTAGAACATTACAATAACAATTACTCGCAGCTTCTAATAATCCTCTAAAAAGGTAAGCTGTAGTTCATCGTCCATTCTCTCTTTTTTCATTTTTAGACGATATTTGTCATCGATTTTACCTTTTCTTAACCGGTCAACGATAATTTCGTGGTATTTCTTATCAATCTCAGCAGATATATATTGCCTATCAAGAAATTTGCAAATCTCTATTTCCGAACCACTACCGCCGAAAAGAATTAAAACGATATCCCTGGGCATAGTACAAGACTTAATTAACGTCTCAGAAAGTTTTTGGGGTATCTGGCAAGCATGAAATGTTTTTTCCCTGCTCACGTTTTTTACCAAATCAAAATAAAGCCAGTCGTAAGGCATTCTTCCCTTTGAACCATTAGCTAAATTTTGTAAAATTCTTTTGTCCGTAGGATTTTTATATGAAACAGCCACATTATCTTTGTAAAATTTATTCCGGCCTGTCTTTCTACAGTGCAGAATACTTCTATGAGCAGTAGTAAACCGACGTGGAGAATGACCAACATTTGTATTGTACGCCCAGACATAATCTAAAACTTCGTGGCAAACACCATCTAAATATTTAACCCGTAAGTATGCATTTTGCTTAGGGTAGTTTATTAAAAACATATTTCCGGTATCTTTAAGCACCCTGAGAGATTCTCTTGCTAACTCGATATACCATTCAATATATTCGTCAAATGTTCTGGTATAAGATTTGTCACCATATTTTACTCCAACGTTATAATCGGGGTCACCATAGACCATATCAACACATTTATCTGGCAACTCCATTAAGAGTTCCATAATATCTTTTAGAAAAACTTTGTTTAAGTATTTCTTCATAATCATCACTTAACTCCATACGGTATCCATTCAATACGACACTTTCTCATAAAACTTTTCAATCTGTCTGGGCTTTTCGCTTCCTTCAGAGCTTTTTTAAGCCTGCCTTTATTGCTTTCACTTGTCACATACCAAAAGAAGTTAAACAAAAGTGTGCGTCCTTCATTGTCCCAGTAAACAATATCCTCCATAATAAACAGCCATTTTATAACCTTCAAAAGCAGTTCGGGTTTTACTCCATTTTTGAACGGCCTTTTTAGACCGCCACGCTTTTTTAATACAATATCAACATCGTTCTCTTTACAATGATATATTTCAGTAACGGCCTCCCATAATTTCTTAGATTTCCTATGATTTTCAAGATTACTTCTTTTCAAATTCAAAGCAATCTCTTCATGGCTTCCATTCCCAAGCCCATAATTTGTGATTACTTCTACTTTGAAATCAAAGTTCTTTTTATGTCCTGGCCTAACAATGTAAAGTAGTTGGCCGTTTGGAAGACGTTCTACAGGATATCGGAACACTATACCTTTTCCCTTTTTACGATATTCTGTTTTGATAAAGGTATTGACAACCTTTTTTACTATTCTATGACGAGCCAAAGATCCCTTAATCTCAATCGCCTTCCCTGTGATTACGGTTTTTTCCTTTTTTGTCATGTGCTTACCGCTTCATTTAAAAACTTAAGTATACCACACCACACACTCATATCATACAATAATCAAAAACGGTTATCGCGTCAAATAAAAATCCCTTGCTAAAAACCAAACGTGATAAGTTCTATTTAATAATGCACGAACACCTATGGATTCGGCAGGCTCACCACAAGTTTGTCTTTCGCAAACCCAGATTTGACGAAAATCTCCCCCGCCTCAAATATAGCCGTATCGTTTAGCAACACGCATACCCAAGACTTTTTAATCTGTCAAGTGAAGTTCGTATCTCGTGAAGTCCTTCGACTTCGCTCAGGATAAACTGTGAAGCGGGGAGCGTTTTTAGCGTGTAGCGTATAGCGTGGAGGGGATTAGAGAATTAGGGTACGGGAATCAAACGCAACTCTAATTTGCCATCTGTAACGTCTACTTTTTTCAATCGCACTTTTTTATCCTCAACGGGAAAGACGGGGTCGAACGGCCTGCCATCGAATAATGAGCCAGCGACCTGTGCCCTCCAATCGTCCGTGTCTATCGGCATTACAGCAAGCTGCTGCTCGTACATCCTTCCGGCTACCATCCTTGCAAGAGGCGTAATATTGACAGCCCCGGTCTTCACCTTATCCACCTGCAAATTCAAAAGACCATTTGCGTCAATTCTGGGCTCCAAAACGATAGTAACCACAAGGTCCACGCCTTTTATAGATGCCGTTCCCATCAATTCAATACGAGCGGGCACAAAACGCACCGCAGGCGCCAAAAGCACTACGTCCTCAGACGCCTGTGACCAGCCGGCAATCGCTTCATTCATTTTCTCATCAATAACGACTACTTCAAACGGCTGCTGAAACTGAGCACCGTTGTAAAATTCAGATGATAGCTGCAACAAATACGGATGAACCCTGTCCTCACTACGACTAACCGCCGGCTTGTAACCAGCAGGTGTGTATAACAGCAAAATAAAGACAGTAATCACTACCGCCAAATCAATCAGAAGCCAGTAGCGCTTTTTGAACCTTTTCTTTTTGGGCTTTTTTGGGTCTTGCTTTGTATTCATATTTCCATCACTTTGACGAAGCTCAGTATAAATACTTGATAAAAAGCGTTTTTGAGATTATAGTAATTCGGACGTTTAATGAAAGGATTTTCAGGCACGGATTTCACAGATTTCACCGATTTTAGTTTTTGACGAAAGGGTTTAAGGAATGTCAAGTCATTTTGCTGACCGTCTCTGTAATGCCGTAAAGGCCAAAAAGACTCCTTTAATAGTCGGCTTAGACCCTGTTTACAGCCGACTGCCGCCAGCCATAATAAGCCATTGCGATATTGATGACGAGCTTGATGCCACCGCCGCAGTTGATGCAATCTTCGATTTTTGCACCCAGATAATGGAAATTATTGCTCCGATGGTGCCGGCCATAAAGATAAATATCGCATTTTTCGAAAAGTATCTCTGGGAGGGCATAGAGACCTACTATGCCTTGATTTCCGAAGCCGATGAGCTGGGGCTGGAAGTAATCGGCGATGTAAAGCGCGGCGACATAGGCCACACCGCAGAACTTTACGCCGCTGCCCACTTACAAAATCCGGAATTAATCGGCCTCGAAGATACACTCGCGCCCGACGGTATAACCATCAATGGTTATACCGGAACCGATGGTATTATCCCTTTTGCGGATATGGCCAATAAGGAAGGGAAGGGAATATTCGTGCTGATTCGTACCAGCAATCCCTCTGCTGCAGCAGTTCAGGATTTCGCCGATGCCGATGGCCAAATGATGTATGAAAAGCTTGCTGAAATAGTCAATGAAATTGCCTGCCAAACCAAGCGAATCGGCAAGCACGACTATAGTAATGTGGGAATGGTAGCAGGCGGCACCGCCCCCGAAGTAACAACCACACTGCGACAGAAGTATGACAAGATATGGTTTCTCGTCCCGGGCTATGGCTCACAGGGTGCCTCTGCCGCCGAGTGTGTGCGATTCTGCAAACCTGACGGCACAGGAGCTTTAATTAACGCATCGCGTTCAATAATCTACGCATACGAAAGGCCAAAATATAAAGAACAGTTCGGCGATGACTGGAAAAGATGCATCGAACAGGCCGTCATTGATGCGAAAATCGACCTGGCAAACGCAATGCAGACATTGTTATGAACAAGGATTTTATCAGAAGTAAAACAGTCCTGGTGATGGGCCTGGGTCGTTTCGGCGGTGGAGTCGATGCCGCTAAATTTACTGCGAGCGCCGGCGCAAAAGTAATCGTAACAGATTTGGCAGCGGCTGAAGAACTGCAAGATTCGATCGGCCAACTTAAAGAATTTCCTGATATAGAATTTCATCTCGGCTCACATGACGTAAGCGATTTTGAACAAGCTGATATTATTGTAGTCAATCCCGCGGTGGCTCCTGATAATGAATTTCTTAAACTTGCAGGCCGGCAAAAAAAACTTATCACGTCCCAGATTAATATCTTTTTTGAGCTTTGTCCCGCACAGATAATCGGCATAACCGGGGCTAATGGAAAAAGCACCACCACTGCTCTCACTGCCCACCTGCTCAGAAAGACGAGGGACGAAAAGGTATGGCTCAGTGGCAACATCGGCAATGAGCCGTTACTAACTATATTAGACCAAATCAGTCCCGACGATTTAGTTGTCCTGGAACTATCGAGTTTTCAGCTCGAACAATTAGCACAAATTAAAAAAGCACCAGACGTTGCGCTCCTAACTAATCTTACGCCGAACCATCTTGACCGCTATAATACATTTGCTGATTATTGTGCTGCCAAAGAAAACATCTTTAAGTTTCAAAAAAACGATGGAAATCGCCCTGCTGTTTCTATATTCAATTCCGAAGATAAAATTGCTGCTGAGTGGTTTGAAAAATACAGCTCCGACCCCGGAAGGATGTGCATAAAATTCTCAAGTGACGATATAAGTAAAGAAATCCGCAAGAGTTTCCCATTGCCCGGCCGGGCTAATCTTTCAAACCTCGCCGCTGCCATCGCTGTCGCCAGGCACTTTGGCATTGACGACGGCCAGATTAAAAATGCCCTGCCGGAATTTAAACCATTACCCCATCGGCTTGAACTGGTTGCGCAGGTAAACGGCGTCAGGTGGTACAACGACTCGAAAGCAACCACACCACAAGGCGCAATTGCTGCGCTGGAGGCCTTCGAGAAGCCAATTATCATTATTGCCGGCGGATATGATAAGAATCTGCCCTTTGATGAGCTCGGCCAAAAAATAGCCGAAAAAGCCAAGGCAGCTATCCTGCTCGGCCAAACCGCTGGGAAAATTGCTTCAGCAGTACACAATACGAAAATTGAGCTTGTCAATTCACTGCCCGAAGCCGTCAATCTGGCCAAGCGGCTCGCGGTCAATGGTGATGTAGTTTTACTGAGCCCGGCTTGTGCAAGTTACGATATGTTTGGAAACTACGAGCAACGTGGTCGAGAGTTTATTAAACTTGTGCGAGAAATTAAATATTAACTGCAGAGAGCGCTAAGACCGCAGAGAAAGAAATAGACACGGATTTACACAGTCCTTTATCAGACACGGATTAACACGGATTTACACTGATAAAAATAGCCACGAAGACGCTAAGGCACGAAGAAGTGTAAAGTGCCTAAAGTGTGAAGTGACTAAAGTTGAAATGGATATCAGCGAATCAGAATATCACGATGGAGGGCATCAGGAATCAGGGGATTAGTTAATTAGAGAATTAGTGAATTCCAGAAAGTGAATTAGTTGATTGGTTAATTGGCGAGGGAGTGATATATAGTCCTTTTGATTAGTCGAAAAGACTATTTGCCTTTAGAAAACCACGGATACCTGCCTGCGGTGGCACAAGTTGCTCAGAATTATCCGCCGTGGCGGGATTCACCGGAACGACAAACATGACGCGCAAACAATCGCCGCAGCGCGGCTATTGTTTGTCGCTGTCCATGGCTTTGTTGGCCGTTCCTTTGTTTGCTGATGGACATAAGTCATTCATGTAGCATCCACCACATTCGCAATTCTTGGGTCGACACCAGTTCCTTCCGATCTCCCACGCGGGGAAATCCATCAGACCAGGAAACTCTGGATGCAGCCCTCTTGCCCGGAAAATGAGTTGATCGACTGAAGCATCGGGGGGTGTCAATCCAAGTCTCCCAAACACTCTGCGGACGTGAACGTCCGCGGAGATGTCTATTGAAAAGTAGTCCGAAAACTCGATCTTGAATTCTCTCGCCAAGATGTTCGCATCCATGCTGGCGATCTTTGGGCCCACGCCATCGAACTCAAGAAATCGATATACAACAATGGCGCTGGACGGCTTGCCCGTCCATATCAGGGAAGCATCCGAGTTGTACTGGTCAGCTATCCGCTGGATAGCCTTGAAGAAGAATGTCGCCATGTTGTCAACAAACCGATGAAGAGGCTCCGGTTCTGTCATGAGGCGACACACGTCGGATTCTGATTGCTCCAGCAATGTATCCATGGAGAAGTTACCAAGCTTCTCCATGAACCGAAACGGAATTAGCCAAGCACGTTCGGCCTTGATCTGGCGGTCCATGACGGATCCTAGAACGAAAGCGTGAGGATGGCCTGAGAGGTCGTTGAGTAAGCGGTCAGAATCATCATGTTTCGTGAATCGCACGAACTCAGACGGTGCTTTAAAAAGGGCCTCGCCACGTTCGACAAGACGATTTCGAATTCCGTTTTCGTTCATCATCTATATGACCTCAACAATGAATATACAGTCTATATAAAACGGGAAAGACTATTCGTCGCTTCCGTCTTCGCCGAGGCTTCCGACTCCGCTTGCGCTTCCAACTTCGCTTACGCTACGCCGGACAAGACGCCGGACAAGACGCCGGACAAGCGTATCTCGGTTAAAGTAACCCACTCAATAATCCCCGACTACGACCCCTGCCTAATGCATGCAGGGGCAGGCGTTCGAGGACAAGATTGAGGGGCTAAACGACCCCCAACGTAAAGTTGGGGGCTAAACATAACAACCTAAATGACCCCCAGCATAAACCCTTCGACTTCGCTCAGGGCAAGCCTGAGGGCTAACCGACCCCGCCCAGAGGACAGGCGGGACTGCGAACACCACCGGGCAATTATCTATTCTTCTTTTCTCTTTTTAATTTTCGTTTTTCCTTCGGAGTAAGCAGGGCCTTTTTATGTTGTTCTCTTTTGCCTTTATCTCTTTTTCCCTTATCGCCCATATCAGTTTCTCACTTTCTCGCAATATATATTATGGATTCCCGCTCCCCGCCTTGGTTCGACTGTGCTCACCACGAGTCGCTAAGGACAAGCTTCGCGGGAACGGAAAACCTATGATACCCAAACCCGCAATTTCCGGCAAGGGAAATCCCGTCTCCCGTCGCTCGTGACCCGTAACCCGAGCGACAAATTGGCCATGTGGACGAAGGCGGATAAATGTCTTCGTGCCCCGTTAGAAATTGACGTCTTGCCTCTAACGGGGCGTGGCAAAAAATAATCAAGTCATCGCCGGATTATAGGAATATATCTTCTAACAGCCAAAAAAGTTGCAAAAAACCTTCTTAGAGCCATTCCATAATTGCAAAGGGTCTTGGTGGGCTCTCGCCGCCGGCGAAGCTGGGGAAGCCCACCCTACAGGTTTATCAACTCAAACAGCGACGATTTTTCCGGCTATCCGTCATAAAGTCGCTCCTTAAACCTGCCGATTTGTAACTTAATATGCCAAAGGTGTATAAACCAACAATAAAAGACAGCCATTTTTCGAGGAGATGAAAATGAACATAGAAAACGAGCGAAGAACAGAGCAAAGACTGCATTATTATTGGCCTATCTGGTTCGCCGAGGACTTCAATGGGACACTTTCACAGGGCCAAATGCTTGATGTTTCAAGCAGAGGCGCCGCGTTTACCTGCCATGATGATGGCAGCTGTCCTTATCCAGGCCAGGAGATAAGCGCTCGTTTCAGTGTTCCACGGTTTGGCTTGAACGATTCCTTCGATATGGCTAATTTCACCCGCTCAGGTAATGTTTGCCGGGTCGATGAAGTCAATAAAATAGTACGCCGCATTGCGGTTCAATTCGCAGAACCACTTCCTTTTAAGCCCGGCGAACAGGTTAATATCGAAAGCGCATCTGAACGGCTTGACTGTTTAACGATATAGGCGTGTCCGAACCCAGATTCTCCTCGATTATCAAGCACCCAGTATCGAGTATCCAGTATCCTAAGCCAACATTTGTACGACTATCTGTGCAACCCCATCACAGGCCTTTTTCTCAGCCAACGGCTCAGCCAGCTTAATCAGCTCACCACTGACTTGAGCCAACTTTTCCCTATCTTCTAAAATCTGCTCGATGCTTTCGGTAATCGGTTCAACCGAGCTAAAATACGGCATAAATTCCGGCACTAATTCTTTACCCGCCAGAATATTGACCAAAGAAAAGATTCTTGTTTGCACCAGCCACCACCCTACCAGATACCATAAAATCCTGCTGGATTGATACATTATCACCATAGGACAACCTACAGCCGCCACCTGCAAAGTGGCACTGCCGCTTGCCACAATCGCAAAATCAACGGCAGCGGCAGTTTCACTAACCGAGCTAACAGTATATTGACATTCAAAACCAGGAATTTGTGCTGCTTTTAAGACCTGCAGCCGTTCGGCATCTACAGCCACTGTGACAAATGTCGCTGCCGGATATTTTTCTTTTAGACGAAGCGCTATCCGCTGCATTGGTTTCCAGAGAGACTCAATCTCAGCAGTTCGTGAGCCGGGCATAATAGCAAACCTGGCATCTTTTGGCTCAAAATCCACATATGCTTTCCT
>CAZMSP010000044.1:0-15925 GCA_964568985.1 uncultured Pirellulales bacterium | reverse complement strand
GGCCTATCTTATAACCGACAGCAGATACACCGAGCAGGCCCAAAAAGAATGCCCGCACTGCAAAATAATCCGGCGAACAGATTCCTTACCCCAAGCCGTAGCAAAAATAGTAAAAAAACTAAAATCGGTAAAAACAGTAACCGTTGAAAAGTCCGCCTCGCTCGCTGATTTCGAGCTTCTGAAAAAAAATGTAACGACTCGACTAAAATCAGTTGCAAATGTTATCGAAACTGCGCGCAGCATTAAAGACAACACCGAAATTGCCGCAATCAAAAAAGCAGCACAAATTGCAGCACAAGCCCTTAGAAAAACCCTGGAAGAAGTGCATCTCCTGGAGCGAGATACGAGATACGAGATACGAGATACGAGATTAAAGCCCGGTATAACCGAGAGCGAATTAGCCGGTTTGCTCAATCTCCAGATTCGCAGGCTCGGCGATACAAATAGCTTTGATACGATTGTCGCCTTTGGCCCAAATGCCTCACGTCCCCACCATCAACCCGGCAAAAGAAAGCTTAAGAAAAAGGACACTGTATTGATAGACTTCGGAGTTAAATACAAAGGTTACTGTTGCGATATTACCAGATGCTTCGCTATCGGCAGGCCGACCGCCTTTTACAAAAAAGTCTACGAGACTGTGCAACAAGCCCAGACTGCTGCTATAAAAATGATAAAGCCCGGCGTCAAGATTGCCAAAGTCGATGCTGCTGCCAGAGAGGTGATTCGCAAAAGTGGTTTGCCTGTATATGGCCACGGCACAGGTCACGGCCTCGGCCTGGAGGTTCACGAATTACCTGTAATTAAACCGAGGAACAAGGGCAAGCTCAAAGCCGGTGAAGTTATTACCATCGAGCCCGGCGTATATATCCCCGGCAAACTTGGTATCAGAATAGAAGATGACATCCTCGTAACCGAAACTGGACACCAAATATTAACCCACTATTGCCCACATTTGCCGTCTCTTCGCACAAAAAAATGCTAAATATTCGTTTGACCATCAGACGCAATAAGCTATAATAATATAGTTCGCTAGGGGTGGTCTGCTAAAGGCAGGCCTGAGAAAAAACCCTTTGAACCTGATCAGGACAATCGTTAAATTAACGGTGATGCCTGCGTAGGAAAGCTGTTTAAGTCAATAAATTTGATATCTAATCGCTTCCCGCCGCAAGGCGTCCTGTGGACTATGGAAGCGATTTTTGTTTGTGCACGGAGTAAAGATGCTTACGCAACTACAATCAGCGAAGCAAGAGTCAATCACCGAGCAGATGAAGGTTGTTGCCGAGAATGAAAGGATTGACGCAGAGCTTGTCCGAACCGAGCTTGCCGCCGGCCGATTGATAATACCCACGAACAAGCTGCATCTTCAAAAAAATCTTGCGCCGATTGGTATAGGCAGAGCGCTGACCACAAAGGTGAATGCAAATATCGGTACCAGCAGTGTCCGCTCCTCGATTAAAGATGAGATAGAAAAGATGAAAGTCGCACTCGCCGCCGGCGCCGATGCCATTATGGATCTGAGTACGGGGGGCGACCTCGACAAGACTCGCGAGAAACTTCTCGCTCGTTGCCCGGTACCTTTTGGAACGGTGCCAATCTATCAGGTCATAGAAGGCAGAGATGTCGAGGACATAGACAACGAAACGATACTTGAGATTATCGAAAGACAGGCCAGGCAGGGCGTCGATTTTTTCACAATTCATGCAGGCGTTCTGAAAGAGCACCTGCCTTTGCTTGAAAAACGCATCGCAGGTATAGTAAGCCGAGGCGGCGCACTATTGGCCAAATGGATGCTATATCACAATAAGCAAAACCCACTTTACGAGATGTTCGATGATTTGTGCGGCATATTAGCTGAATATGATATCAGCTTTTCTCTCGGTGACGGCCTTCGTCCCGGCTGCATCGCTGATGCCACAGATGATGCACAAATCGCAGAACTAAAAACTCTTGGCGAGCTTACTCAAAGAGCACAGGAAAAAGGTTGTCAGGTTATGGTCGAAGGCCCAGGCCATGTGCCGTTTGACCAGATTCAATACAATATGGAAATCCAGCAGAAAATTTGCCATGGTGCTCCCTTCTATGTCCTCGGACCGGTTGTAACCGATATCGCCCCCGGCTACGACCATATAACATCAGCCATTGGCGGGACTGCTGCTGCCTTTTATGGCGCATCGTTTTTGTGTTATGTCACGCCGAGAGAGCATCTCGGCCTGCCGAACACCGACGATGTCCGGGCCGGTGTAATTGCTGCCAAAATCGCCGCCCACGCCGCTGACGTTGCTCGCGGCTTAAAAGGCGCCGCCGAGAAGGATAAATGTCTGAGCATTGCACGGACGAATCTGGATTGGAAGACGCATATAGCCGAATCGCTTGACCCGCAGACAGCCGAAAGAATGCACAGCGAAGCCTGCAGGGAAATTGGCACAGACACATTACCTTCGGCTGATTACTGTTCTATGTGCGGGCAAAAATGGTGCAGCGTCAGAATAAACAAAGAAATCCGCCAGGCGATGAAACATCAACACCCCTTCGGCTTCGCTCAGGACAGGCAGCAAACAAAATCAAGCTGACCGTTGACAGCAAACTTATGTTTTCATCGAGTCCAATTCGATAAATGCTAACGGTAGGAAGATAAAGACCGGCACCCATGCCCAAAATCCAATCTGGTAAAAGCTGTGGGCCTCCGGTGCGAGCATTTTGCAGATAAAAGTCGTGACAAAACACACCCCTACCATAGCAAAGCTAATCATAATAGCAGACTTCATCGACTTTGGGTCACGACAAACCAAAATCGGCAGACACACCAAAAGCATTGCCAGATTAATAATCGGTTCGGTAACACGAAAGTGCTTCTGGCTGTACAATTGGCGTCTGTCTTTGATTTTTGCTCCCTGAGCAGTAAGGACAGCTAACTCTCGCCAACCTAACAAAGTTTTATGCTCAGATTTGCGTCTGACAGGAATGTCCTTTGGTGTAATGTCACTTGCATAAGAGCTTACATTATTAGCATTTTCCTCGGCGCCTTTTTCCGTAAACAAGCCGTAAGAGATCAACTCGCCTGTTTCAGGATTTCGGCTATATAAGTCCCACTGGCCGGTTTCGGTATTATAAACTGCCTTTTCGGCTGATATCCGGCCGGTTACCTCCCAGATGGTTGAGTTCGGAATTCTCGAGCGTGTGATGATAGTGGGCTGAGATAGTGTCGATGTTTCTACATCAAATCTTGGAGAGCAAATTAGTGAGCCCTTATTGTCGCTCATAAACCATACATCATAGGACTCCCGGCCGGGAATAGCATCCTGGCTGCGAACAAGCTTCTCGGCAAGTTGTGGTATGATAAATTCCTGGTCAACGACCAGCAAACCCGTCAGCAGCAACGCCAGAAGCACTATCGGCCCAATCACTCGTTTCAAGCTGACACCTGATGCCATCATAGCCACTAACTCATTGCAGCGCACCATCTTGCCCAACGAAAACGCCGCTGCAACTACGGTTATCATCCCTGCAAAATCACGAAAGTAAAGTGTGCTGTTCAAACCGTAAAAGATAAATATGTTTTTAAGAACAGCTAAAGTACCAAGGTCGGCGTGCTCCGTAAATTCATCGAGGTTCACAAACAAATCGATAATTATTCGCAGGCCTACCAATACACCAAAAGCAATTGCATAGCCGACCACAAAATTCTTTGCAACATATCTGTCTAACGTCTTCATATCTCGAACTGTGTATTAACTATTAACAAAGAACAATGAACAATGAACGATTCTTAGTTTTTCGCCAATTTGTAATATAGCCCTAAAGCTAACAGTGATAAAAGCCCTAATCCCACCCACATCAATGCAATACCTGAAACGCTTTGCGAACCAAGATTTTCGGTAATATTTTTACCGCTCATTATACACACTATCAGCCCTGCAGCAGGCACACAACTCGCTCCGAAAGCGCTCAACAAATGTCCGCCCTTCTTCATTATACCAAGACCGATACCAATCAATATCATCGACACGCAGCCTATTCCGAACACCAGACGGGAATGCTTCTCTGCCTCTATCCTGGCCAATGTCTTCCGTATCTCTCTCTGGAGCTTACTTTGTAGGGCCGTCAGTCTTCCGGTCGGCCCTTTTTGTAGTGCTGATGACACCGCCTCTGGAGCGATATCATCCAAAACCTTTCCTGTTTTGAATTTGTCTCTCACTGTTTCGGGAGGTATCAAGCCGCGTATAATATGTCGCATTCTCACGTATCCTGTGTCTTCTATTTGTGCATTGTAAATATCCATTGTCAAAGTCGGTGCCAGCTCATCACCCTCAATTGCCAAAAAGGCCCTTGCAGCATGCATTGTGCTTAAACGTTCTTTACTGACTGCATCGGACTCGACCACCACAACTTCCCCGGATAGCTCCACCTGCTTTTCGCCTCGTGCAACGCATTGGTTAGCCCTGAATTCAACGAACTTTTCACCACTGTGTAGCTTGTAGAAACTGTTGGCATCTTCAGTTACTTTGGCTGCAATATCTTGTGCTAATAATTCTGCGGTGAATTGTGCATAGGTCTCGCGAGCCAGTTTTGCAATTGGATAAAACTGCATCAGGTCCGCTTGAATTCGTTTCACTTCGTCTATCTTCTTGAACCTTATTTCATCGCCTAACAACGAGCCAAACTCTGCTGTAAACGACCCCCATTCAAAGGACATACCCCCTTCATCTTCAGGGCCAACCTGATATGTGTTATAAGCAATTATTTGTACTTGCTGTACCTCATTGAACCTTTCATCCTGCTTGAATTTTACTGAGGCCTTTTCAGCGATAATAATCTTTTTTACTCTACCGTCCCTCACCTCGGCGGTGACAACCCCAAAAAGCGTATCATTTTGCGAGTTGGCCTGGTCAGCATAAATTAAGTACTCACCACCCGGCGGCAGCTTATAATAGCCTCTTCGCTGGATATTCCGGAAAAGTATCTGTTTGGCATCTGCTTTAAGGGCACGTTCTGCGCGGTGCACAAAGGCCGGCATTACGTAGAAGCTCAACATTAGATTGGCAATCGCTACCATAATTGCCAGAACCAGTCCAGGATAAATCAGTGTCAGCAGAGAGACTCCACTTGCCCTGCAGGCATCAAGCTCATTATCGCTTGCAAGTCGGCCATAGACCAGGGCCCCCGCAAATAAAGCCGACATCGGCAACACAAACGTCAGCGTTATCGGCAGAAAATAGCCCATAAGATGGATGACCTGCCGAGGCCCTAATCCGTATTCCTGAACAGGCCGCAGAATACTACCTAAGCTCAAAATTACTGTCAGCGCCAACACCGTCAGCAGAAAAATCTTAAAAAGCTCACGAAATATATATCTGTGCAATGTAAAAATCATTTGTTTACCCCGTTAGAAATTTTTGTTTTTCATACCTTATTTTCTCCTGTTGTGTTATTGCTACCCGTTATAGAATTTCTAACGGGGTTTATTGTCGAGTGTTGACTGTTAATTGTCAATTGAAAACCACAATAGTAGCAATCAAAAACAGCTGTCCCTAAGCTCCAATCGGCCAATTCCAAGACAAAAAATGCAATAATCCGCAAAAAGTTCTTGCAAAATCAATCGCTTTTTTGTAAAATGCATTCACTAAGACATTGAAGGCAGGGTTGAAAATCTATTACAATACTGTTCTGTCTGCTATATTAATGGGCGTGCATTTTCCATCTATTTTTACCGACCCTGTCTTCATAACTTATCAGTGGTTATTATCCCAGAAATATTAAATCTGTTTGAAAGAACGGAATAAATGAAAAAGAGGGCTATTTTAATCCGCCATACGTTGGGCGGATTAATACTAATAACAACTATAGCTGTCTGCTTCGCTCGTGGAGCCGTCGCTACAGTTCTGGAAATCACTCCTGCAAATAATTTCGAGCCGTCAGGTGAGCCGGGAGGACCATTCACGCCGGACTCCAAAGATTATCAGTTAACGAATACCGGACCGAGTTTGCTCTATTGGTCTGCTACCAAAACAGAGAGCTGGCTGGACCTGGGCCCGGGGACAGGGGGACAACTCCAACCATACCAGTCCACGATAGTTACGGTGAGTCTGGCATCGGAGGCGAATTCGTTGCCGGAAGGGATTTATACCGATACATTGACGTTTACTGACCTTACTAAGAATGTGGAGCAGACAAGAGGAGTAACTTTGACAATTGCTCTTCCAGGAGGTATCTGGGTCGACCCCAACAGTTTCGATGTAAACGTAATAGAAGGAACCACTTTGACAGAAGCTCTAACCATTGGCAACGATGGCCTGGAGGACCTGAGCTTTACAATCCGAAGCCGCATTGTCGCCAGCACAGGGCAATCCGCAAAAGGATTTGACAGCACATTGGCTACAGGAAAAATCCGGAATTTGTCTGTACCGAAAGAACGTGATTTTACGGTACCTGGCAATATGCCTTATAAGCCGGGAGAGTTAATCGTGCATTTTGCACCAAAGGCAAATGGGAAACAGCATAATAAGCAGGAGAAAAATCAAATTCTGAATTCTCTTGGCACAGATAGATCAAAACGACACTTCAAGCTCGTGCCAGGCCTGAGCTTGGTAAAACTGCCGCCAGGAATGACAGTTGAAAAGGCACTGCCTGCCTTTAATAAAGCCAACGGAATTTTGTATGCCCAGCCCAACTACAAAGTGAAGATATGCTCAACGCTTCCCAACGACCCGAGATTTGACGAACTTTGGGGTATGCACAATACCGGTCAGACCGGCGGAACGCCGGATGCCGATATTGATGCACCCGAGGCCTGGGACATAACCACTGGCAGCAGTGAAATCATCATAGCGGTAATTGACACCGGGGTGGACTATACCCATCCCGACTTAGCTGCAAATATGTGGGTCAATGAGCAAGAGTATAATGGAATTCCTGGAGTTGACGACGATGGCAACGGCTATGTGGATGATATTTATGGTTATGATTTCTGCAACAACGATGGCAATCCGATGGATGACCATTATCACGGGACGCACTGTGCAGGAACCATTGGCGCTGTGGGTAATAACAGCGAAGGTGTAGCAGGTGTATGCTGGAATGTCAAAATAATGGCGATTAAATTCCTTGACTCAGGCGGTGGCGGCTGGACCTCAGATGCAATTGAAAGCGTTGAATATAGTATCCTTATGGGTGCAAACTTGTCAAGCAATTCCTGGGAGGGAAGTGATTACAGTCAAGCGCTTAAGGATGCCATAGATGCAGCAGGAGCAGCAGGTATGCTATTTGTGGCGGCAGCCGGTAATCCGTACGACAGTGAGAATCCAAACAATGATGAATCTCCCCGTTATCCTGCAAGTTACGACTGTGATAGTATTATCGCGGTTATGGCAACCGACCACGACGACGTAAGGTCAATCTGGTTTGGTCGTTCTTCTGCCTACGGGCCAATATCAGTCGACCTTGGTGCTCCCGGCAGTGATATTTTGAGTTGTCAACCCGGTAACCGTTATCAGTACCTCAACGGCACATCGATGGCAGCTCCACACGTGGCTGGGGCCTGTGCACTTCTTTGGTCAATAAATCCTATGCTAAGCAACACCGAAGTTAAGGATATCCTTTTGCAAACAGTGGATAAGACACTACCAGAATACTGTGTTTCAGAAGGCCGGCTTAATCTTTACAATGCAATTTTAGAAACAAAGGCACCGTGGCTCCAAATCGAGCCGGAAGAAGGGACGATTGGGCCGGGAGATTCAAATGAAATAAACGTAACTTTCAATGCAATGACTACAGAGCCAGGAACCTATGAAGCAGAAATCCTGGTGTTGTCGGACGACCCGTGTCTCCCAATGCTCACTATTCCGGTAACGATGATGGTGAACGCAGATGCTCTGGTAGTAACACCTGCTGAAGGTTTCCAGTCATGCGGAACCGAAGGTGGTCCATTTGAGCCGGAGTGTATGACTTATACATTGACAAACAATGGAACCGAGCCTGTGAACTGGACAGCGGCCTGGACGGAAAATTGGCTCAGCGTCACACCTTACGAAGAAACGCTGGACCCAAATGAATCAATAGAGGTGGATGTCTGCATCGACCCCAATGCTAACCTGCTCGACTCAAACACTTATACCGATACGGTAACCTTCCAAAACTTAATCAGCACAAGTATTAAATCGCGCTCTGTGACTCTGACCGTAAAGCCACCAGACTGCTTTACAGAGTCGTTCGATTCAGGTATCGACCTCGAACTTCTTTCACTGACGTTCATTCCCGACGGTTCTATCGCCTACTATGAGGCCTGTCGAGAAAGAATCAGTGAATTTCCAACAGACCCGAATGGTGGAACTTATGTCTCACTTGGCGATGACGATTTTGCAGAGGTTATTCTAAACAATGGTATGGAGCTTTTATTCTTCGGCACCTGTTACGACCGCTTCTATATTGGCAGTAACGGTTATATAACCTTCGGAACCGGTGATACTGAATTTGCAGCCTCATTGGAAAACCACTTTTCAATGCCGCGCATATCGGCTTTATTTACCGATTTGGCGCCGGCAACCAGCCAAAGCATCTCCTATAAACAGCTTGATGACAGGGTTGTGGTAACATTCCAGGACGTGCCGTTATACGGGGACAAAACTGCAACCAACAGCTTCCAGGTCGAGATATTCTTCGTTGATGGTACGATATGTATTAGCTGGCTGGATATTGCAGCAACCGACACCGTTGCAGGACTATCAGAGGGTGAGGGCCTGCCGGCACTTTTTGTAGAGAGCGACCTCAGCGATTATCCGCCTTGCTGGCCATTAGGCGATTTCAATAGAAATTATTACGTAGATATTTTCGATTTGGCCATATTTGTATCGCACTGGCTGGACGAGGGTTGTGGAATTCCATACTGGTGCGAGAAAACCGACCTTAATTTCAGCGGTACAACCGAGATGGCTGATTTTGCCATTTTTGCAGAAAACTGGCTTGCAAAAGAGGATTGGTAGTTGCAGCCGATTTCTCATTGGAAATTTGACGAGGGCGAAGGCGATATAGCATACGACTCAGTCGGCAGTAATCACGGAACTATCTATGGAGCAACCTGGACAACCGGCCAAATCAACGGTGCGCTGGATTTCGATGGTGTAGATGATTATGTCAATCTTGAAAACAGCAGTAGCATAAAATCTACCCTCTTCCACTGACAATTTCTGTCTGGATTAAGATGAACACCGTTGGAATCATTAGTGGTCTGATGGGTTTGGACGACCAGTCATCAAATTATTATGGCGTCTGGTTTTATGTCCAGAGCGATAACACTCTTCAGATTAGCTATGGTGATGGTGGCAGTAAGGATCCGTCGCACAGAAGAACCAAGGTTGGCACAACGGCACTTGCGGCGGACAGGTGGTATCATATTACAGCAGTGTTGCGGGGCCCGACGGATATGGATTTATACATTGACGCCATAGCTGATGCAGGAACTTACAGCGGCACAGGAGGAAGCCTAAAGTATTCCAATGGTACTTCGAGTACGGCCCAATATCTCAATGGTGTTATGGATGATGTGCGTATTTATAATAGGGCCTTATCCGCTGAGGACGTCTGGCAGCTTTATCAGCAAGGCCTGCAATAGCTAATGTTGCATTTAAACCCGGCTAAACTGATTCACAGCGCAGACCAATATTCATTTGGTTTTTATGGTATATTCAGCGGGTCGATATCCTTGATTCTATCTGCGTAAATTTCGTATGGATATTTTTCCAGCAGCTCCTTTTGGTATCTCCGTAGAGCTTCCATTCTTTGTTCACCTTGCATCCTCTGTTTAACACGTTTTCGCATACCACTTGAATACTCTTTGACCTCGCCGGGTTTTTTCCCCAATATCTTAACAATACGCCACTCGACCCCATCACGGTAAAAGCCCTTCACCGGTCCTACTATCTCGTTCGGCTCGCCTTTCCATAAATCCTTGAAAAACAATCCTTCACCGCCGGGAGATGTATTAAATGGGCTCCCCTTTTTCTCCAAAGAATATCGCTGTCTAACCGACTCGAAATCCTTGCCGCTATCCAATTCGGCTTTTACCTTCTCAGCTGTATTGCGGTCTTGGCACCAAATCTGGTCAATCTTAAGTTTCTTCCGTGTCCCGAATGCTTCTTTATTCTCATTGAAGCAGGCGATTATCTGTTCTTCGTCTTTTGGAGCTATAATATCTTTGACCTTTTCGTTTCTGATTTCATTGAACAGTCTTTTATCTTCATATTCCTTTACTTGTTTTAAGAAATTTTCATCCTTGCCAAACCCAATCAATCTTGCTTCAGCGAGAAAAACTGGATTTCGCAAAGCCCTGTTTAATAAACGCTCAACACCTTCCGGGGTATGCAAATCTCCCGGACGTGATGGTGGTGACATTTCACACAAAATACCGAACCAATCCTCCAAGGTTACTTTTCCCTGATCAAACGTGGCCAAAACAAGGCTTTTCTCTTCCGGCGTCAATTCCCTTCTTACCTGACTGACATGAATAAATCCCGCCTCCCTGGGTTCTTCAAGAAGCAATAAAAGTCTTTGATGAATCTCGGCTGCTTTGGGGAAATTGTCACTGACCTTCTGAACATGCAGCTTTTTACACAGATCATCGTAATACTCATCTATAAGTTTATTGGCCTTCACCTTTTCAATCAGAGCCTTTGCGCGGCTTCGTTTCAGCTTGGGATTGGCTTTAACCCTTTCATCTATTTCTGAATCTGTAACTTCTACTTTCCCCTGCAGATATCTTTGTAACACTAATCTTATAAGTCCGGCTTGCTTAAATCGGTCAACTTGTGCCTGCACCGCTTCACGCTCCATATATTTCTGCTCGCGGGCATCTATCACCATAGCCTTTTCCGCTATCATTTTCATAAGTGCCGTTTTGGCATCAACCGGCTCAGCTTCACCGCTGTTATCCTTGTAACGTGGGTGAAGCTCCTTCATAAGTCTTTTTTCAAGCTCTTGTTTTGTGATGACGTAATCGCCTATTTTCGCAACAACATCCGGTTCAACAGATTCTTCGACAACAGGCGCTTCCTTCGGCTTGCTTTGTACAATCTCTGGTTTTGTCTCAACAGCCACCGGCTTATTGCCCGTATCGATTGCTCTGCCTGTCTCCGATTCCTTCACGCCGCAGGAACAACAAACTACTATTAACAGCCCCAGACCTGCCCTGAGCGAAGTCGAAGGGAAAAATAATGCTAATGTACCACGACGTGCTTTATTAGAAAACGATTTAACCATATCTATCTTCCTTGAATGCCATCAATAAAGACTAAAAACTGTAGAACTAGGACAAACCATAGGCTATCAATGGATAACCTTATTAAGAGGGTAAGTAATTATGCCTGAAGCCCCCGCCCGTTTCAAAGCAGGAACCAGCGAGCGTTCGACTTTATCGTCGATAATTACTTCTATTGCCACATAATCTTTATCAGCCAAACTTGAAATAGTCGGGCTTTTTTCCGCAGGCAGTACCTTCAAAACACGCTCCAAATCGCCTTTTTTTACGTTCATCTTCAGGCCGACTTTGCTTTGAGCCTCAATAGCTGCTTTCAGCAATATTGAGATGTTTTCAATCTTCTCTCGTTTGAACTTATCCTGCCAGGCCTTTTTATTCGCAATCAATCTTGTCGTTGAAGCTATCACAGTATCGATTATTCGCAAATTATTTGCAGCAAGTGACGAGCCGGTCTCGGTCAGTTCCACTATCGCATCTACCAGCCGGGCCTTGACCTCGGTAGCACCCCAGCTAAATTCAACCTTCACGTTAATGTTTTTATCAGCGAAATATTTCTTTGTTACATTAACCAATTCGGTTGCGATTATACCCCGGGCCAAATCCTGTGGCTTTGTTGCCTGCGATTCGTCAGCCACAACTAATACCCATCTGGCTGGATTGCTTGTGGCTTTGCTGTAGGCAAGTTCGCAGACATCTACCACATCGCTGCTGCTTTCCATTAGCCAATCATAGCCGGTGATACCGGCATCGAGAGCACCATCTTCAACATATCTGCCCATCTCCTGTGCACGCAACATTATGAGCTTGATTTGCTCGTCATCTATGTCCGGCAAATAACTCCTCTCCGAGTCCAGAATATGAAAACCGGCTTTGCCCAAAAGCTCAATTGTTGCTCTTTGCAGGCTGCCTGTCGGAATACCTAATTTAAGTATTTTCTCTGACATCTTAAACCTTTCCACTGCCCTTTTCACTTTTTTCTTTTCTTTGGTGCTTTTGCCTCTGTCTTACGTGTAGTCTTTTTCTTATGTTCCAGCTTCGGCGATTCACTTTCTCTTCGCAGTAAAGCATAGAACTCGTACGCCTTGGCAGCCGGTATTCGTTTAGCTAAAAAACCTTCTATTTCCTGTTCGTCAGCCCCGGGATAGACCAGTTCGTTATTCCTCAGATATCCTATCATCTTCTGTGTAAGCGGTATGGCGTGGCCTTGCAAAGATGTCAAAATGCAGTAATTGACCACAAACCGGCTGGTACCATCTATTTTCTCAAGAGCTTGTTTAGCCGGACGCTTGCCAATTTTCTTCAGCGACTCTAAGCTGCCCCTATTATACCCGTCGAAGACTGCCCTGAAAGCTCTGGTAAGTCTCGATGCTATGTCCCTTATAGCAAGTGTATCATCACCCAACACTTCTATGATTTCTTCTTCTTGCGAAACTCGCAAATCATTCAAATCAACAAAATAATCATCGACTCTCTTAATTGCAGCATCCGCTGCTACTTTGCTCATATTTTCACTAATGATAGCATAAACAAGTGCATCCGCCACTCCCTCATAAGTTACTTTTTGAACTTTAGCCTGTTTGGACTTCAATAAGCAATATAACTTATCTACCTTTTTCGAATATTCTTTGCTGTCTTTCATAACAGTCCTTACAGATTTTCAAATTCTGATTCCCGATTTTCAATTCTTCGTTCTTTAAATTCCAATCGGCAATCCTCAATCCATAGAATCCTTTTTCTTAAGCTCGCTGACAGCCTGGTCTATCAGTCTCATAGTCTCAAGAGTTCTTTTGAAGTTATCATCTTTGTAAAAATGCAAAACAGGACAGAATTTGCTCTGCAATTTACCTGCCACCAGCGATTGTATTCGGTTTCTTGCATGTGTTATTGCCACAAAAGTTTTGTCTTGTGCGGCATCATCTTTACCAGGGTCACATCTCGCCCCCTTTTGCAAAATGGGGTCCCTGCTAAAAATGCTAAGATACACACTGGCACTACGCAAATCAGCAGCTATATCAACTCTCGTAACGCTTATAAGCCCCTCGATACGCGGGTCGCTAAGATGGTTGGCAATAGCATCACTAACCACTTCTTTTACTACTCGAGCCACTCTTTCCTGTCTGCGAGTCGCCATAATAATGCAAAAATCAAAAATTAAAAACCAAAATTGTGGAGTCCCGCACCAATTGTCCCCCAGCCAAGTTGCATCCCTGCAGGCAGCTCGGTACGGCGCCAAGGCTCAATTGGTGCGGGACGACTTCCTAAACTTTACATTTTGATATTTGATTTTTAATATCTTATAGAGTTCTGGCTACTTTAACGATTTCATAGAAGTCAAAAACGTCATCAACTTTAGCATCGTTGAATCCTGCTATCTTAATGCCGCACTCCAGACCCGTCTTGACCTCGCGAACATCATCTTTGAAGTGCTTTAGGGTTTCTATACTTAGATTGTCTTTGAGAACGATATTGTCACGTATCAATCTCATCTTCGCATTCTTGTTCACAAAACCACTACTGATGTAACAACCGGCCACCGTACCAACTCGTGAAACCTTAAATATTGCTCTCACCACCGCCCTGCCGATGCTCTTCTCTGTTTCTTCCGGCTCAAGCATGCCGGCCATGGATTTTTGTAAATCTTCAGTTATACGATAGATTACATTATAGAGTCTTATCTCAACCCCTTTAGCTTCTGCGATTTTAACCGTATGCTCGTCGCCGACGACATTAAAGCCAATAATAATTGCGTTCGACGCCTCAGCAAGTACTACATCACCCTCTGTAATCCCACCCGACGAAGCGTGCAGAATTCTAATCTTTACTTCGTCGGTACTTAACTCGGATAAATATTTCTTCAAAACGTCAACCGAGCCTTGTACATCAGCCCGAATGATAAGATTCAACTCTCTTGTCTTACCAGCTTCTATTTGACTGAATAAGTTATCCAGAGTTACCTGTGTCCGTTTCGCCAGTGATCTTTCTCTCGAACGTATCTTGTTTTCCTCAGCAGCGGCCTTGGCCCGATTGATATCATCCAGGCAGTAGAATCTATCACCCGCCTGAGGGACATCGTTCAGTCCCGTTATCTCTACCGCCGTTGTGCTTGTGGCTGTCTTTATATTCTTGCCGTAGCTATTTTTCAGCGTCTTTACTCTGCCGTAACTACAGCCCGCCAGGACCACATCGCCCTTTCTTAGTCGGCCCTCTTTAATTAACAGAGTTGCCACTGGGCCTTGCTGTGGTGATACCTTAGCCTCAACAACCCACCCTGTCGCTGGGATGGTATCATCAGCTTCGAGTTCGAGCAATTCTGCTACGTAATCGAGAGATTCAAGTAAATCGTTTACACCCTCACCGGTAACTGCACTTGTTTTCACGACTTCTGTCTGTCCACCCCACTCGGCCGGGGCCAGCTCTTGTTCAGCTAACTGTGAGTAAACGCGATTTAAATCGCAACCGGGCAAATCTATTTTATTCAATGCAACAACGATTGGCACCCCGGCTGCTTTACTATGCGCTATCGCCTCGATGGTTTGTGGCATCACACCATCATCGGCGGCGACCACCAGCACCACAACATCGGTCATATTGGCACCTCTGGCACGCATAGCTGTAAATGCCTCGTGTCCGGGTGTATCAAGAAACGTCACCTTCTTATTGTCCCAGGTAACTTCAGACGCACCGATATGCTGCGTAATACCTCCTGCCTCACTGGCTACTATCTGAGTTGACCGGATTTTATCCAATAGGCTCGTCTTTCCGTGGTCAACATGCCCAAGCATAGCCGCCACTACTGCTCGTTTCTTGAGATTCTTTCGTGGACGTTCTTCAAATTCAGCATGTATCTGCTCTTCCAATGTGGTTTTGCGTTCCACTATCAGCTCAGTATCGAGCTCCAGGGCAACCATCTCCGCAACGTCGCTGCTTATAACCTGATTGGCCGTGGCCATTACACCTTGTTGCACCAACCTGCTAATAATATCACCTGATTTAACTGCCAAAGCTGCAGATAAATCCTTTACTCTGATTGGCTCACTTACAACTGCTTTTTTCGGCCTGACAACTACAGCGGCTTCCATACGAAGCTTGGTGGCAATTTTCCTCATCGGCCTTAATCGCAACCCTTCACCACCAGCTGCACTAAGCCGGGCTCGTCTTTCTTCGATATCTCTTTCACGCAATCTGCTAACAGCCTTGTATTTCCGCGGTTCTTCCGTATCCCGCTCGTCTTGCCGGCGGCCATGCGTTCTCTCTTTGTATCGTCTTGGCGCTCGCCCAGCCCCTCGGAGGGGCGGGGCTCGCTTTCCATCCTTGCCTTGAGCCAAAATTGTTTTTTCTTGTTTCTCTTCGCTATATATCAATGGCTCCGTTACTGGCTCATCGTACCTTGGTCTTGGCTTCGGCCTCGGCTTTGGTCGTCGTAACGGCTCTGGTGCCTCAACTCGAACAACCTGTGGGCCGCTCAGTTGAGCCGGCTCGGGCTTCTCCAAAATCGGCCCAGCAGGAACTATCGGCTCCGGCTCTTTTGGTTTCTCTGCGATTATCGCTGTCGATGCTTGCTGCTCACCCTCCACAACTTCTGTTGTTTCACCAGCAGCAGGCCCAGCTGCCTGTTCAACAGTCTCAACAGTTTTCTTGGTCGACTTGGATTTCTTGGCTGCTTTCGCTTTCTTTGTCCCG
>CAZMSP010000043.1:0-15942 GCA_964568985.1 uncultured Pirellulales bacterium | reverse complement strand
CAGAATCAGTATCTTCAAGAAGAACTTCTATCTCTTTGCCCGGCTCAATCTCATCGGAGCTGTCAAACTCACTCACATCAACAACTCCCTCGCTTTTCAGGCCAACCTCGACGATAACATCGTTGCCTATTTGCGATACGATTGTCCCTTTAAGAATAGTCCCCGGCAGACGCAAATCCACCTTTTTCTGAAGAGCTTTCTCTAAAAATTCATTTTCTTTTTCACCGAACAACTCACTGAGCTGCTGGTCAATCTTTTCTTGTGACAAACCTAATTTGTTAACGATATTTCTATCTACCATAAACCCAAGTTCCTGTGTAAATTGGTGCCTGCCCCCACAGCTGTCTTACGACAGCAAGACGTGGGGGCATTTAACCATTAAAACCTTCCAAATTCTTCACAAATTCATCTATTATCCACTCAGGTGTTGAGGCCCCTGCCGTAACACCTGCTATATTCTTACCAGAAAGTGTGCTTATATCAAGTTCATTCCAGTTTTGCAAGTGAAATGTTTGACTATTTACTCTTTTGCAAAGCTCGGCGAGCTTTCGCGTATTGGCACTTTGCAGGCCACCAAGCACAAACATTATATCCACCTGCCCGCACAGTTGTACAGCCGACTCTTGTCTTTTTATCGCTTCCTGACACAAAGTATTGATTACCTTCAACTCACTAAAGCTGCGTCGCCCTATAGCTTCAAGCATTTCCCCAAAGTAATCCGGGCTTTGCGTAGTCTGGCAAACAATCCCCAATCTGGCATTTTGGGGCAGCTTATGCAAATCCGATTCATTAGCAAGGACAGTAACATCCGCGGCACAGCCCACGACCGCCTTAACCTCAGGATGATTCTCATCACCGATAACTACCACTTTATAACCATCCCTCTCCAGCTCCCCAGCTATTTGCTGGACTCTTTTAACCAGCACGCAAGTGGCATCAACGATATTAAGCCCTTTTTCTTTCAGCTTCGCTATCTTTGCCGGGTCTGCACCATGAGACGGAATCAAAACGGTTGGTGGCACGGCCATCTCAGTGGCACGGCCATCTTGGCCGTGCCACATCTCCTCCACGCTTCCATTCTCCGCAGTTACCATTATCCGCTCTTCACCATTCGCAGGACTACTACGAAGGATGAAATCCACTATTTTTAACCCTTCTTTTGCCAGCTGCTCAACTACATCTTTGTTATGAATAATTGACCCAAGACTATAAACCTCCTTTTCTTGTGCCAGCACCTTTTCAGCCATACTGATAGCGTTCTTGACGCCATGGCAAAATCCACATTTTTTAGCAACCAAAACTTTCATAAAAGTCGTTCACCATTTACTAAAAAGTGCCTAAAGTTATGGATTATTTTTCAACTTTAGCTCACTTTAGCTCACTTTAGTCTTAAAGATAATTCTATAAAAAACCGCCTGCACAATCCACTAAAACTTTCCTCGCGTTTTTAGGTAGGTAGCGGTTCGACAGTCCTGAGCTCACCGTCGAAGGATTGAACGGAAGATTTATCAGCCGATTAGTTTACTGTTGTAATTACTCAGCCGATGATTTTTTCGCGTTGGGCGGTGATGGTGGTCTAACCCTTGCGATTCCAAACCGCAGAAGTAGTCCGCTTGGGGACACCTTACGGTGGAACATCTCGATGCTAATGCTTCATTTCGCTTATGGGAATCGCTTTCCTCAGGGACAGGCACACCATCAAATATCGCTGAGACCTCCTTATGTAGCCCTGGCTTCCATTTTGCCATCGGTTTCTCCTTATACTAATCAGTCCTTCGATTACGTTCGAACCGTTAAAAAATTAGTAGTTGAGTGCCTCTTTACCTTGTTTTAGACGGCAATCATTTTGCATCCGTCGCAGCGTATCGGTTAAAAGCTTCATCAGTTGCTCATCGCTCATATTTTTCATCTGCTCGTATGCTATCGCTTCGCCGTAGCAGACTGAAATTGAGCCGCGCGAAAATATCTTTTTATGCCTCGGCCAACATTCGAAGGCGCCATCAATTGCAACAGGCACAACCGATGCTGTTGTACGTTTACATAAGAGACTAAAGCCGGGCTTCAGTGGCGCAATTTTCCCATCGTTTGTTCGCGTTCCTTCCGGAAATAGACAAACTCCCTTGCCTTCTTTAAGTTTGCAGATAACTTTCCTCAGTGCAGACAAATTTGTTTGTGTCCGTTTCAGTGGTATTGTATCGATAGAAGAAATCAGACGGCCCAAAGGCCAGTTGTCAAAAAGCGAATCGCGCGCGACAAAATACAATCGTCTCTTCAAAGGTATCCCGCAAAATATCGGGTCAAGATAGCTTTGGTGGTTAACAACCAGTATAAAAGGTCCTTTCTTAGGGATATTATCCCTCCCATAGACGCGAAGCCGAAAAAATAAAATGCAAAAAACCCTGCACCCCCAGCGACCCAACCGGAACCATGCGTCTATCAGTCTTTCTTTAAACACTTCTGCCCCACATAACTCGAGAGTTTTTCCACAACCTCTTCTATGCCTAAATCTGTGGTATCTACAACAATAGCATCGCTGGCCGGCTTCAGTGGCCCAACGGCTCTGCTCTGGTCGCTTTTGTCTCTTTCTTCTATCGCCTTTTGTATTTGCTCAACGCTTTCGCCAATTCCTTCAGCCCGCAATTCTGCTTGTCTTCTCCTGGCTCTTTCTTTGACTCCGGCGGTCAAATAAAACTTTATATCAGCATCGGCAAATGCCACCGTCCCCTGGTCTCTTCCTTCGGTAACTATTCTTTTCTGCCCTGCAGCAAATTTCCTCTGCATCTTCACTAATTCTTCTCGCAGCTGTCCTGCCGAGGCAATATACCTGGAATTAGCGGTTATCTCTGGGCTGCGCAACTGCTCAGTAACATCGACACCATCAGTGCAAACCGTCATCTTGTCTTTTTTAACCGAAAATTGAAATTCTTTTTTTTTCAGGACATCAAGCAGCATCTTTTCATCGTTCATATCCACGCCGGCCTGCATCGCAGCCAACGTTACAGCACGATACATCGCTCCGGTATCAAGAAAGCTCGCACCCAGTCTTTCAGCCAGCAGCCGGGCCACCGTGCTTTTACCGCTTGCTGCCGGACCATCAATTGTAATAACAAAATCAGCCATATTTCGTATCTTTAGCCGGGAACCGCCGGCTTAACCTTAACAATAATAATACTTGTATCATCACACTGGCTGGCAAGTCCCACAAACCGCCTTCTATGGCCCAGAATATTCTTCACAATTTGTTCGGCTGAACCACCGGCAAACTTTTTGGCCACTTCAAGCAGGTTTTCCCTGCCCCAGAATTCGCCATCAAAATTAGCTGCATCAATCAGACCATCAGTATAAAACAATAAGCAATCACCTTCTCTTAGCCCAACGGTTCCAATTTCATATTCTGCGTGCTCATCCACCCCGAGCACAAGGCCGCCTTTCTCCAAATCGATAACAACACCGTCTCTTATCAACACCGTTGGCTCATGCCCACAGCTGCAATAGCTGATTGTCATATCCTTAATATCGATAGCCGCATAAAACAACGTGATAAACTCCCCGCCTCTGCACTCTCTGCACGCCATTTTATTTAGCTTATCGACCACGTATTTGATGACATCTTCGCCGCTTTTGGCATCTACGTAAGCCCGCGCAGCTCCCCTAAAACAGCTCATCATCAAAGCAGCGGGAATTCCCTTGCCTATCACATCAGAAATCGCTACTACAATGCGATTGTCGTTTATTTTAAGAAAGTCGTACAAATCACCACCCACCTCAAAACATGGAATATATGTAGCCGCAATATCCAGACCCGTTATCTTCGGCGGTTTTTCCGGTATCATCCTTCGCTGAATAATCCCAGCCAACCGTACCTGCTCGGCCATTCGCGCCCCATTGATTGCTTCGGCATAGAGTTTTGCATTCGTTATCGCAACCGCGCATTGGGAGGCAACCGTCCTGGCGAGCTGTATATCGTCCTCGTAAAAGCGTTTCGGCCGGGGACTATACAACCGAAGAACTCCTATCGGTTTATTCCTAAACTGCATTGCAACTGTAAGCTGACTGACAAGCCCCTCTTCGATAGTCGCCTCTTTATATTTCACCCTGCCGTCAACCCGCATATCATCCAGCACCACCGCTTCACCTGCAAAAGCGGCTTTAACTACAGGGTCGTCTTTAGACACCGGCCCTTTGTTGCGGTACTCTTCGCTGAGCCCGTATGTGCTTCGCATCTTCAAATCGGCGCTCTCTTCATCCAGTAGCCGAATCGAGCAGGCCTTGACCCCCACAATCTTCACCGCCGCCTCAGCCAACTTATCCAGCACCTCCTGAAGTGAGAACTCTCCCGCCACCAGCGTTGTAAGCTGATATATCTGCTCGTTTCTTTCTAATAATTGTTTCTTTGTCTTTTTCGTCATAATTGGTCGCTATGGAAAAAATGGTAAAAGGACATTATACTTAACTTAGTGGTGTCAGTGAACCATAATTTCTCCCCGCTCCGTCGCCATAGCTATGAAGCGTCGGCGACTTTGCCTCTTGCATTAAAATCCACTTGGGATTACTATTACATTTGATATTTCTCTTAGTTCGATTACGCTCCACGCTAAACGCTGTACGCTAAACGCTATTATGATAGCCAAACACATGATTTTTACTGGCAGGGTACAGGGCGTTGGCTTTCGTTTCACCGCCTACCATGCAGCCAATCGCCATAAGCTAAGCGGTTTTGTCCGCAATGTGCCGGATGGAACCGTTGAGATGCTCGTCCAGGGCCAAACTGAGGATATAAATGATTGCATACGCGATATTGAGGAATCTTTTTTCGGCTACATCAGAGAAACCAAAATCGAAGAAATCCCCCCCGACCCTAGATACACAAACTTCAAAATTACCTTCTAACTAACTAACACGCGATATGAGATTATTCTCCGAGGTGTCTGATGAGGCCGTATTTGCGAAGCACAACCAGGTCCACTTTTCTGGCCGGCTGGTCATCTTTCAACTGATAATTCACATCCATAATTTCGATAAATTCAGCCGTATAGTCTTTCAGCACACCCCAGTATTCGATTATCTTATCACCCTTAATCAGTTCCAATACTACCCTGCGGCCGATATATTTCTCCAACAACGGCTCATACGATGTCCCAGCCGAACCGAGCAATTCCTGCTTCATCTGCGAAACGTATTTATCCTGAGAGCTCAATACCGCGCCTGCCGGAGTTGCCTTTTTCGCCTGGCTGATTAAAAGATTCACCACCTCCATCACCGAATCTCTAAGCGTTCTGAACACATTCAGTGTCTTTCTTTTCATTCTTCGCGGTAATGTCGGATGGTATGCCTTCTTTAGTTCTATCTCTCTTTTCTTTTTGTTTTGCTCACTCAATTCATCGTGGAAACAAATCAGCGCAGCTATATTAGGAAACTCATTTTTATACAGGATATAGCTCGTCTCATCGTGGCCTTGCTCATCTTTATGCTTAGCTGAGTAAACAAACTCCAGCCCGGTGTTTTCTACCCTCAATATGCCCCAGACAACTTTGCCCGAAGTTTCCAGCAGAGTTACCATATTTTCTGAAAAATCCTTCAAACATTTATCTCTGCTTCTTCTTCTGATGAAAGCTCCAACCGCTGTAGCCAGAACTATAAAAATTATAGTTATAGCCGTATAAGGTATCGTCCCAGCCAGAATGTAAGGCATAACATATTCCCTTTAATCCAATCCCAAAATATTTAGCCTGCCCCCGTTCCTGCTTTTGCAGGAAAGCACGGGGGCAATCTCATTAGTCAATCGTAAATCGCAAATCGTAAATCGTCAATAGTCAATTGATATAGCGCGTATCGATATGTCCGAGACCTTTGGGTCCAACTCAAGAAATTCCTTTGTGGAATTTCTCCGAAGCCGACCCTCCTTCGCTCTTTGAGCTACGGAAGGGTTCTCTTCGCCTTTACATACTCCATAGCAAGCTACGGAGTATTCGGCGAAGGAGAATAATTTGTGCTGATTTTGACTTACAAAAGACGAAAAATACTCTTAGGAAACGCTGTTTTTCTCTAATCATGGTGATTTTTGGTGGGTTATGGAAATAAGCGACAATTTTACCCTTAGTAGCCCCCAAGGGGCGGAGAACAGGCTGCTTGCCAATCGCATTGCGGTGGTCGTTATCCTTTTGATGGCCATTGGCACGGTCTTTGTCTTCTCGGCCAGTGCTAACGTCAGTTATAATATCGACTTACAGAAATTCTATACCTTTCCCGCCGTTCGGCAAATCTTATTTTTTCCTTTGGCCTGTGCAGTTTTATATACCGTCTCTTGTATTAATTACCGCAGGTTTAGTCTTTCAAATGGCTGGCTGAGGTCCCCGATTACTTATCTGTTAGTTATTAGTATAGCGTTACTTATATTGGTTTTATTTCCGCAGTTCGGCACCGAGATAAACCGCGCACGCCGCTGGCTCAGAATTCCACTCGGCCCGATTACAGTGAGTTTTCAGCCCTCTGAGCTGGCAAAGTGGGCAATTGTTTTCTTCCTCGCTGCCATTTGTGATAAGTTCAATTTCGACATAAAGTTATATTGGAAAAGGTTTGTTCCAATCTGCTCTGTTATTGCCGTTGCAGTCGCACTTATAATCATCGAAGATTTCGGCACCGCTGCATTTATAGCGATTTTGGGCTTTTTGATGTTAATAATCGCCGGTGCCAGATGGCGGCATATTTTAACCCTTCTGCCTTTTGGTGCCATCGCCTTTTTGGTAGCATTGTTTCGCTATCCCAGCCGATTGCAGCGGATTTTGGCCTTTTGGAACCCCGAAAAATGGGCCGATTCTGTCGCTTATCAGGCGAACCAGTCGCTTATTGCCATCGGCTCAGGTGGACTATGGGGTAAAGGTCTCGGCCAGGGGATTTGCAAATATGGCCATCTGCCGGAAGATACTACCGATTTTATCTTTTCAATCATCGGCGAAGAGCTTGGCTTTGTCGGGACCGCAGCAGTCATTGTATTATTTATTATCTTTGTCTGGCTGGGAATTCTTGTGGTGGTACGCTGCAAAGACCGTTTCGGCCAAATCTTAGCCGGCGGGATTGTTCTAACAATCGCCATCCAGGCAGCGCTCAATATCGGAGTGGTAACAGTTGTGCTTCCGACAAAGGGGATACCGCTTCCATTCGTAAGCGCCGGCGGAACGAGTATGCTACTGTCGTCCGCTGCGGTCGGCGTGCTGTTAAATATCGCCAAACAGATACCCTCGGAAGACAGATGACAGAAGAGCGGAAGTTTTCAATTGATGATTGAATATTAAGATTGCCACGTCGCGGAATTTATCCTGAGCGTCGTCTTTAATATTTATTCTCTATTAAGCCTTCAAACCTTCGCCAATAAAACTGTGTAGTTCTTTCCATAATACTCCGCGCACTTTGGGCAGGTTGTATAGAAAAAATATAGCTTTTGAGGACTTTTCCTTTTTGACTGAACATAGCCCATCATCTCTTTTACCCACTTGCGGATATTCTTATATGGCCCTTCAAAAACCTTCGTTAAAAAGGTCCCTGAAATTCTGGCCATCTCTGCTCCCGGCACCTCTTTAGATACCGCGATATAAACATCAGCTCCCCACAACGAATTTTCATCCGAAAGTAAAAGTGGCTCCGGTGCAAGGGCATTGGCTTTCACTATTCTTTCCATATTTTTGACCATTACCTTCCCGAAGTTCAAGGGAATGTGAAAGAAACTTATGACATGGTCTTTAATAAATAATTTATCCTTAAAAGTTACTTCTTTCTCATCCCACGGCTGAGGATTAAACCTCGGACAGCAACCGGTTTCCGAATCATAAAGTTTGTCCATAGAGATTGCCTTTCTAAAATTATCCGGCTGAAAATTGCATATTTAAACCACTATATCTTTTCATTTTGTTTGTTGAAGGTCAATTTTAATTTTCAAAAAGCGTGGCCAATAAATGTGCGAATCAAAGTGCCACTGCCGATTTATATCAACTTATCTGCCAGTCGAGTTCTTTCACTATATCATCGCTTTGTCATTTTAATACAGTGAAAAATTCTTGCAATTATCGTCTGCTTCAGGCAGACTCTCCTTGCAGGGAAGCAAGGGGTCTGAATTATGGACGATAGATTCGACAAGCTCACTACAAGTAAGAGTTTTTTCTTTGCAGGCGGCGGAACGGGGGGACATATATACCCCGGCCTTGCTGTGGCAGAACAAATAGTTAAACTCGAGCCAACAGCGAAGATACGCTTTTTCTGCAGCAGCCGAGATATCGACTCAAGAATCCTTAAGCAAACCAGCTTCGAATATATCAAATTACCGGCTAAAGGTCTTTCTTTTCGACCCGGCAGGTTGTTCGATTTCTGCACTTCATTTTTTAAGAGCTACAAAATCGCAAAAGAAACAATCGCCGCGAATAAAAGTGCGACGGTTATTGGCATCGGCGGGTATGTTGCAGCGCCAGTGTGCTTAGCTGCACACAAATTAAATATACCGGTTGCGCTTTTGAATGTAGATATCCTGCCGGGCCGGGCGAATAAGATAATCGCTCGGTGGGCAGATGAGATTTTTGTACAGTTTGAAGAGACAGTTGAGCGTTTCGCTAGGACCAAAGCAAAAATCAATATTGTCGGCTGTCCCCTGCGAAGCGGCTTTTCAAATCCGCAGCCGCACAAGGCGATAAAGCAATTGGGTCTCGACGAAAATAAAAAGACGCTGCTTATAACCGGCGCATCGAGCGGGTCAGACAACATTAACCGAACAGTGTGCTCGTTGTTAGAAAAGTTAAATGGTTTCGCCGATGACTGGCAGATAGTTCATCTAACAGGGGATAAAAATTACAATCAGGTCATAGATAAATACAGCGGCGCCAAAATCAGCCATAAGGTTTTAGGATATTTTGATGATATGGCGAACCTGCTGGCTGCTTCGGATTTGGTGATTGGCAGAAGCGGGGCGGTCAGCGTAGCTGAATATGCCGCGGCAGGGGTCCCAAGTATTTGTATGCCATATCCATACCATAAGGACAGGCACCAGTATCTAAACGCAGGCAAGTTGGTTGAAGCCGGGGCGGCAGTTATAGTGGATGACCTGCCGGATGAAAAGGACAGGGCCGAATGGCTGGCCGAAGAGCTGGAAAAATTGATGAAAGACGATGCGGAGCGGGAGAATATGAAAAGTAAGTGCATAGCAGTTGCGACAAAAGATACTGCTGTCAAAATAGCTGAGAAGCTATTAAGGAGTTAGAAAAAAACCGATGTGGAAAAGATATGAGTAGAATTGCTGTTGATGTAGTGTTATTGCCGGATGAGGCGATGACAAATAGAACGATTGAATTAAGCGCAAAGCTGGTAGAGAAGTTCGGCAGGAAAATTGCTCTTAGCAAAGAAGACTGCCTGCCGCATATTTCCCTGGCTATGGGATGTATTGATGAAAGGGACGTAGCTGCTATTGGGAAAGTTCTAACAGCGATTGCAGAAAGATGCACTATAAGTGAGTTGAAAATTACCGGCATCCATACTTCAACAAACTCCAGAGGTGAAACGGTATCAGTTTTTGAGGTGGAGAAAACAAGAGAGCTTCAGTCGCTTCACGAGAAGGTGATGGAAAAAGTTCAGCCGTATTTCAGTAGTGCTGTAACCAGCGATATGATATACGGCGATGAGGAGCTTGCCCGGACCACGTTGGAATGGATTGAGGGTTATCGAGAAAAGTCAAGCTTTGCGAAATTTTTCCCTCATATAACAATTGGATACGGCGAGGCCCAAGAGCAGGTATTCCCAATAGAATTCTCGGCTTTGAAACTTGCTTTATGTCATTTGGGAAATCACTGTACGTGCAGAAAAGTTCTCTCATCAATCGATTTAAGGCCTTGACAGCAGGATAGTTGCAGATATAGTAAACCCCGTTAGAAAGTTCGGGTTAGGTGTTTAACCCGCTACGGCGTGCGCTGTGTATTTTTTACCCCGACCAGGAGATTGGATTTTCTTTCTAACGGGGTAAAGGACAAGTATTATCGGCTTTTGGAAAACCCGGATTTGAAAGGATAATAGGATGAAAAGAAACATCTTGAAGGCGCTTGTGTTAGCGGCTGGTGTTGTTGCGATTATGTTGAGTGCCGGTTGTGAGGAGCAACAGCAGCAACCAAGTACAAAAATGGCTAAACTCATAGCAGTTGAAAATATCCAGCTAAAGAAAGATTTACAACAGCGTGACGGCGAAATAGAAAAACTAAAAGAACAACATAATAATGAATTGAAAAAGCAAAAAGAGCTGCTTGAAAAGTGTCAGGAAGAACAAAAGGCCCTGAGTGAGCAGTTGGCAGGAAAATATGAAGAACAGATAAACGAAATTTTCAAGTCTATAGCTGAGGAAACCGGGAAACTGCGTGAAGAGAACGAGAATCTAAAAGCCCAAATAGGGAAACTTAAAGCTGAACTCGAAGCTCGGACAGAAGGGCTTGAGGCAGAACCTGAGGAGCAAGAAGAGCTGGCTGAACAAACAGCCGAACCTTTGTAAGTAGCTGTTAATTATTTTGTTTACCCCGTTAGAAAGAAAGCCCGGCTACAGCACGCTTCGCCATGACCGTTCGCTTTCTAATGGGGGTTACGCACTTTCTGAACGCTTTTTATACAATCGGGTAATTTCTCATTGCATTATCGATTTTGCAGAGCCGCTGCAACAAGGCCAACGAACATCGGCTGAGGTCTTAGCGGGCGCGAGGTCAGGCAGGGATGTGCCTGAGTTCCCATAAAGAACGGGTGTGAGGAAAGCTCCAATATCTGCATAATCGGCTGACGGGGGGCTTTTCCAGAAAAAACCATGCCTGCCTTTTCCAGCCGTTCAATATAGCGCGGGTCAACCTCATAGCGATGTCTAAAACGCATTCTGACTGAATCCGACTCGCCAAAAAGTTTCCACGCTAATGTTTGGGGCTTTAGCTCGATATCTTGTCCGCCGAGCCGCATATTTCCGCCGAGGCCTTCGATTTTTTTCTGCTCCGGCAGTATATCAATTACCGGCTCAGTGCAATCCGGCTGAATCTCGGTGCTATTAGCTTCTTTTATGCCACAGACATTGCGGGCAAATTCTATAACAGCCATCTGGAAGCCGAAGCACAGGCCCAGATAGGGCAGATTATTTTCCCTTGCATATTTTATGCAGGCGATTTTTCCTTCCGCACCACGAGTGCCGAATCCGCCTGGCACAATAATACCATCGACGTCAGACAGTTTTTCTGCGGAGTTTTCGTTGGAGATTCCGGTTGTTTCAATCCACTTTATTTTTACATCATAGCCAAGGGCGATGCCGGCGTGTTCAAGAGCATTGATTATCGAGGCATAGCTGTCGCGGACAGCGGTATATTTGCCGGTGATGCCGATTGTTACCTGGCGATTTATAGCGTCGATTTTATCAGTGAAATCGCACCATTTGGCCCAGGCCTTGCGTTCGTGTCGTAAGTTTATTCGGTCTTCGATTTTTAGCAGTCGCAAGACCTCGAAATCTAATCCAGCCTCTCTCAGCATCGCAGGTATCATATAGATACTGGCTGAATCCGGCACGCTGACTACCCTTTTGAGGGGGACATTGCTGTAAACGCTGATTTTTTCTCGTGCTTTATCGCTTACGGGATGAGTGGCCCTGCAGGCGATAATGTCCGGCTGGATGCCTAATTGCATAAGCTGCTTGATTCCCAGTTGTGCTGCCTTTGATTTTTGTTCGCCGAGGGTTGGGGGTTCTAATATATAGGTCAGTGCGACAAAGCAGCTGCTGTTGGGTCCTTCTTCGTATGCCAGCTCTCGCGTCGCCTCGATGAAATATGCATTTTCCAAATCGCCTGCTGTTCCGCCGATTTCAACGAAGACTATGTCGGCATTGGTTTGAGCGGCTAATTGCCGGAGTTTCAGTTTGACCTCGCCGGTAACATGCGGAATCATCTGGACGTCTCTGCCGAGGTAGTCTCCGTGACGTTCCTTGTTGAGAACCGAACTGAATATCTGCCCGCTTGTGGCAAAGTTTGCCCTGCTTAAATCCATATCGAGCATTCTCTCGTATGTGCCGAGGTCCATATCGCATTCCATACCGTCATCGAGCACGAACACCTCGCCGTGGCGGAAAGGATTTAGTGTGCCGGAATCGATATTCAGATATCCTTCAAGTTTTACTGGCGCGACTTTCAGGCCTTTATCCTGCATCAGCTTGGCAAGGCAGGATGAAAATATGCCTTTTCCCAGCCCGCTCATCACCGTGCCCATTACAAAGACGTAGCGGGTCTTTCCCTTTTTATAACCAGCCGGCATCGGCGAGAAAAACTCACTCTCCGTCGAAATATCACTTACAGAAGCTAATAGGTCTTTATCCTTCGTCATAAATCTTCCTTATTTAATTCTGTGGCTATCTATTCTATTATATCTTTTGACAAATTCTGCGTATTGCTCCGGCGTATCTATTCCATCGCAGGTGTGTTTGACCTTGCCGACTATTATTGCAATGCCATTTTCAATTGCTCGCAGCTGCTCAAGTTTTTCGATTTTTTCCAGCGGTGTCTGTGGCAGGGCGGTGAATTTCAGTAGAAACTCCTTGCGATAAGCGTAAATTCCAAGATGCCTCAAATGTTGCTGAGTTTCTCCCAAGCCGGGTCTTACAATGTTATAAGGAATGGCAGCACGTGAGAAGTGAGTTGCTTTATTATCGTGGTCAATAATTACTTTTACAACGTTCGGGTTGGCGAGTAGCTCCGGGCTCTGCAATTCTGCAGCGAGTGTGGCCATCGGGTAATCGGGATTATCAATTAGAAGCCGGGCGACGTAATCGATATTATCCGGGTCGATTTCCGGCTCATCGGCCTGCAGGTTCACGACAATATCAACATCTATATCGGCAACAGCTTCGGCGATGCGGTCGGTGCCGCTTTTGTGCTCGACTGAGGTCAGGATATACTCGGCCCCAAATGATTTAGCGGCATCGACTATCCTTTGGTCGTCTGCTGCTATGATTACCTTTTCGGGCAGTTTTGCGAGGCAGGCCTGTTCGTAGGTATGCTGAATAAGAAATTTGCCTGTATCTTTGGCGAGAACTTTACCGGCGAATCTGGTAGAACCGTAACGAGCAGGGATACAAACTAAAATCTTCACACTTACCCTTCCCGGCAGCAGAATCTTACTCGTCTGGGCGAAGGCCCAGCCGGAGTCCCGATAAAAAGCTACTGCCAGAGTATATTAAACCAAACACCTTCCTTTGTCAACAGCCGAAAAGTAATTTCTTGTATCGGTGTGTACCTGGTCTTCCAAGCAACCGAACTTTGTTAGTGGAATCACTGCGCGTTATGTTCCGGCAAGTTCTTGCGGCTTGCGAATATTCCATAGTACGTAATGACAACGAAGCAGATAAACGGCAGCACGAAGGATGCCCGTGTGCTCGACATAGTCATAAAGCCCAGGTTAAATGCCTTCATATCCATGATATAGGCCTGCAACGGTGGCATGATGGAGCCGCCGCCAATGGCCATAATCAGCCCTGCGGCCCCCAGCTTGGCGTCGTCCCCAAGCCCCCTCAGCGCAATACCGTAAATGGTTGGGAACATCAGAGACATGCAGGCAGAGACTGCGATAAGGCAATACAGGCCTGCCATTCCATGAATAAAAATCGTACCGAGAATCAACAGCCCGCCGAAAACAGCCAGAGTAGCCAGTAAAGCGCCGGGACTAAAGTATTTAAGCAGATATGTGCAGATGAATCGGCTGCTGCAGAAAATCGCCATCGCAATGATATTGTAACCCTGGGCGGTTTCTGCAGACATGCCCAACTCATTCATCGCGTACTGGATAATAAAGGTCCAGCACATAATCTGTGTACCCACGTAGAAGGCTTGTGCTATAACGCCACCTATATATTTTTTATTGGCAAACAGGCGTCTCAGTGTCGGCCCGAGGTTCAAGTGTGCCCCTTCTTCGCCTCTGCCCTTGGGCATTCTGGTCAGCAGGAAGATTACGAAGACCGCCAGGACAATCAGGCCAATGGCCACGTAGGGCCCGCGCAAGACAGACAGGTCATGGACACGGATGGCCTTTAGTTGTTCCGGAGCGGTCTCGAACAGGGCCCGACGACCCTCTTCCGAAGTCTCATCAAGCCGGGCCAATATCAATCTCTGTGCCACAAACATCCCTGTGAGAGAGCCCATTGGATTGAAGGCCTGGGCGAAATTCAGCCGACGAGTTGCTGTTTGTTCGGGCCCCATTGAAAGGACATAGGGATTAGAGCTGGTTTCCAGAAAAGACAGCCCGCACGTAAGGATGAAGTATGAAAGCAGAAATGCCCAGAAGGCCATCATCATACCGGAAGGGATAAACAGTAGCGCACCCACGGAGTAAAGTAAAAGCCCGACAAGAATGCCGGCTTTGTAGCTAAAGCGCCTGATAAAAAGTGCCGCAGGGATGGCCATTACACAATAACCGCCGTAAAAGGCGAATTGAACTAATGAGCTTTGAAAATGACTGATAAGCAGGATTTCTTTGAAAGCTGCCACCATGGGGTTGGTAACATCGTTGGCAAACCCCCACAGCGCGAATAAAGAGGTAACCAGAATAAAAGGCCATAAAATGCCATACGGAATCACCCGAGCCGATTGCTTCGGGTTATCGACGGTTGAAGAAAGATTTTCTGCCATTGATAATCACCTTTCTAGTCATAGTAACGATAAAAATTCAGGATAACATAAAACCTCTTTTAGCCGGCGTCAAGTCCTTTTTCCCGCCTACCGTGGCAGCTGGTTTGTGGGTATACGATGTTTATCCGCCTATGGCGGATTTACCCGCCTGTGGCGGATCCCTTGGCCGCCCTAAGATTTTTGCGGATTTTTCGAATCGGTTATTGACAAAAAAGGCAAAATGTGGTATAATTGTAAGATGATGCAAATTAACCGTATAAATACTGCTAATTGGTGGTGGCCTGCGGGATAAATTCCAGCAGGTAAGCGGTAGTTTGCTGTAAAAAATTGTTAGATTTGCGAAAAACGCAGCCTGTTGGAGAAGGACGGCTGCGTTTTTTTATTTGTATTTTTGCACGTTTGCGAATAAAAATTACAATAATAGGTTCGGGATATGGATGATTATAGACAAATAATAGCTGATGCGAAGCCGGGGCAAATCGTACCAATCGTCAAAGAGATGGCTTTGGCTGAGCCGGTGGATTTCTTTGCAAAGTTGAGCGACTATGGCCGAGCTAAAAACTGCTGCTTGCTTGAGGCAAGTGACTACCTGTCGGAGAACGCCTTGAGTTTCGGCACGGCAAGGCCGGCTCTTTACCTCACAGGCACCGGCAATGAATTTACTATCAAGGCACTGAGTGATACCGGCAGACGCATAATAGAATACCTGGCCACTCAGGAAGAAAGGTTTGCTTTTTGTGAATCGGTCGAATTTATCCGCCTTACGCCTGGCGGATTTGGCCCGGAAGAGATTACCGGCCGAATTAAAAAAGTGGGGAGAATTGTTGATGAACAGACCCGCCTGAAAAGCACAAATCAAATGGATGTATTACGGGCGGTTGCATTTGCCTTTACTCTGGCAAGTAAGCCGTTCCGCGTAACCTGCGGCCTGTTAGGGGCTTTAAGCTATGATTTCATAGACCAGTTTGAAAAACTGCCTCCCAACGAAGTTGACCAGCTCGGTAATCCCGATTACGAGCTTTACTTTGCTGATAATATCTTCTTGTGCGACCACCAGCAAAACAAAGGTTACGTTATTGTCAATTGCGTCATAACCGACGGCGACCGTGATGCTATAGTTGCTGATGTGCAGCAATGCTTCGATTATTATTTCAATACTGCAAAACTCGAAGTACCAAAAGGCAAGCGGTTTACCGGCTCATTGCCGGATGCTTCAACCGATACTAACCAGGCCGAGTATGAAAATATGGTCAAAAATGCCAAGCAGCACATTATCGACGGC
>CAZMSP010000042.1:0-15960 GCA_964568985.1 uncultured Pirellulales bacterium | reverse complement strand
TTGAGCATAGCGACTTTAATCAAATCGGCTGCGGAGCCCTGGACGACGGTGTTGACAGCAAGTCGGCGGGCCTGGGCGCGTTTATTGGCATTTTTGGCAGTGAGGTTGGAGATTTTTCGCCGGCGGTGCAAAATTGTCTCGGCGCAGCCGGTGCGTTTTGCATTTTCCACGCACTGGTCCATAAATTTGCGGATTGAGCTGTAGCGAGCGAAATAGTCGTCGATGAACTTCTTTGCCTCTGGCTGGCTTATACCGGCAGAGCGTGACAGGCCGAATGCACCCTGGCCGTAAATGATGCCGAAGTTGACCGCTTTGCAGCTTGAGCGCATCTTTGCTGTTACTTCTTCGATAGGGACATCATAAATCTGCGAAGCAACGAAGCGATGGATGTCCTGGTCGGCGGCGAAGGCGGCGGCTAAGGCCTTGTCTTTTGAAAAATGCGCCAGCAGACGCAGCTCGATTTGCGAGTAATCTGCGCTTAAGATGCAGTCAGTTTTGTTTTTTGGGACAAAGGCGGAGCGGATTTTTCGGCCGAGCTCAGTACGGATGGGGATATTCTGCAAATTCGGAGCGCTGGAGCTAAGCCGGCCTGTGGCGGTTACGGTCTGGTTGAAAGATGCGTGGACTCGCTCTGTTCGAGGGTTAATGAGTAAGCCGAGTTTATCCACGTAGGTATTCTTTAGTTTGCTGACCATTCGATATTCGATGATTAACGGTATTATTGCGTGTTCATCGGCGAGCTGCTCCAGAACGCCGGCATCTGTGCTTCGGCCTGCCTTTCCGCTGCGGATTGATTCGAGGCCGAGCTTATCGAAAAGCACCTCGGCAAGCTGCTTCGGAGAGTCGATATTGAAGACCTTATCTGCAAGCCGGCAAATTTCCTCTGTTAGATTTTTGATTGTCTCGTCAAGCTCACCAGCCATATTCTTCAACAGCTTCGTGTCAAGCGAGACGCCGTTGGATTCCATAGCGGCCAGAACGCTGACTAAGGGCATTTCCACCTCTTCAAACAATTTTTTAAGCAGCGGCTCTTGAGCGAGGCGGTCTTTGAGGTAATTGTAAAGCTGGAGTGTTATATCTGCATCTTCAGCGGCATAATCACAGGCGGCTGCGGTATCGACCATATCGAAGGTGAGCTGGTTTTTTCCTTTGCCAATAAGAGCTGAGATAGGAATACACTCGTAGTTGAGAAAATCCAGCGCCATTTTATCCATGGAGTGGCTGCGTCCGGCATCAAGACAGTAAGAAGCAACCATCGTGTCAAAGTGGATTCCTTTCAGGGGCATTTGGGCATTTTGCAGGACAAGCATATCGTATTTGATGTTCTGGCCGATTTTTTTGATTGTTTCGTCCGCGAGAATCGGTGCGAGCTTTTGGCAGACGGTTTTTTTATCGAGATGCTTTCGTCCGAGCTGCGCCTTGACGGGAAGATAAAAGCCGGTTTGCGGTTTCCACGAGAAACTCATGCCGACAAGCTCAGCCCGCATAGCGTAAATAGATGTCGTCTCGGTATCGATGGCAAACACCTTTTGCTTTTTAAGCTGGGTGAGAAATTTATCGAATTTCTGCTGGGTATCTATTAGCTGATAATCATGTTCTCGATGCTGGATGCTCGATGCCGGATGCTCGATACTTGATGCTCGATGCTCGATACCCGATGCTGGATGCTCGATGGCGGTCAGGCCCAACTGCGTGATAAGGCGATTGAAGCCAAGCTCGGTGAAAATTTGGGCGAGTTTTTCTTCATCGAACTTTTTAAGGGTCAAGTCGTCGTAATCAATTTTGACGGGGACATCGCAATCAATTGTTACCAGCTTTTTGCTGAGGGCAATATCGTCTTTGAATTTTCGAAGGTTGTCGCCGCGTTTACCTTTTATTTCATCGGCGTGCTTATAGAGATTCTCTATTGAGCCGTATTTTTGTATCCAGCCAAGAGCGGTTTTCGGCCCGACATCCGGTATGCCCGGGACGTTATCCGTAGGGTCGCCCTGCAGCGCAAGGCAGTCGAGAAACTGGCTGGGTGTAACGCCCATCGTTTCTGTCATCTTTTTGGCATCCGTGCGTGTATCGGTCTTGATGTCGAAGGCGCTTATATGTTCATCGAGTAATTGGAGAATGTCTTTATCTTTTGAGCAGATTAAGCAATCGTATCCTTTTGCAGCGGCTTTCCTGGCGAGGGTGCCGATTATATCATCCGCCTCGAAGCCATTGATGCGTAAGACAGGGATGTTCATCGCATCGAGAATCTCCTCAATCCGGTTTATCTGGCCCGGCATATCGTCTGGCATCGGCGGGCGATGGGCCTTGTATTCGGGATAGATTTCACTTCGGAAGGTTGGGGTCTTGGAATCCATCGCGACTACGAGCATATCAGGCTTCAGGCGTTGTATCAGGCCGATAATGGCTGTGGTGAAGATATAGGTTGCTTGTATCGGCTCGCCGGTCGGGGTGGTTAGTGGCCGCATCGGGGCGAAGTACGCGGCGTAAATATGAGCGTGGCCGTCAATTATGTAAAGTGTCTTCGCCATTCCATTCTCCGTAGTACTACGAAAGACGAATGCTACTCTGCGAAGTAGCTTTGCCACGTAGCACAAGCCCATTCTCCGTAGTAGACTACTACGAAGGATGAACGGAAATAGTATAATAATACACAGGATAATTAGCTATAGATTTTAAACTTCCCCTTGACATCAGCCGAATATTATGGTAAATTCAATTGCCAATTATTAAGATAGGTGAATTATGGTTAACATTATAAACATTGCGATTATTATAATGATAGGGGATGATATGAAGCTGCCCTGAGAGAGCTATATTTTGCGAATTAAAGGCCTTTCAGAGCGGCAAATTCTGAAAGGCCTTTTTTGTTGGAGTTCGTTGTTCATTGGCCGGAGTTAGAGAGAATGAAGAAAGAGAATTTGAGATTAATAGAGCCATGTGTGGAACTTGAGGCCGAGTTTATGGCTCTGGTTCAGGAATTTGTGGCAGCAGGTGACTATCAGAGATGGGGATATGAGTTGGTGATTGAGAATGGGGATTTTGGAAAGTATGTGCAGAACCGTCTGGACTGGAAAAAAGGTAAAAATCTGCCGGAAGGCTGGGTGCCTGCATCAACGTTCTGGCTAATTCGTGGTGATAGCACCATTTTAGGAACCAGTTCATTAAGGCACAAATTGAACGAACATTTGCGGAACATAGGAGGACATATTGGCTTTAACATTCGGCCAAGTGAAAGGCAAAAAGGATATGGTACAGCAATATTAGCGCTTATGCTTGAAAAGGCAAGGGAACTTGGGCTAAAGCGGGTTCTGGTAACCTGTGATGACAATAATATCGGTTCGGCAAAAATAATCGAGAAAAACGGTGGAATATTGGAAGATAAATATTGCGATGATGAATTGGAACAACCAACAAGACGGTATTGGATTGAATTAGAGAGATAAAATGACAAGAGAAATTACCATACGAAAAGCAACGGTTGAAGATGTACCGGCAATTGTCGAACTTTGGAAGGAACTTATGGATTTCCACAAAGAATGTGACCGATTATTCAGCCGGTCGGAAAACGGGCATAAAGCTTTTACGGATTTTATAACAGGCCATATTTCAAGTGACACTTCCTGTGTATTCGTAGCTGAGGTAGGTATGGATATTGTCGGTTATTGCCTTGCTGTCGTCGAAAAGTCTCCGCCGGTCCTGGAGATTAAAGAATACGGTTTTATTCAGTCCATTGCTGTTACCGGGGAATATCGACGCGGGGGAATTGGCGAAAGATTAATTAAAGAGGCCCTGAGCTTTTTCAAAGAAAAGGGTCTGCACCGCATCGAGGCACGACATTCAGCAAGGAATAAGCTGGCGACCGGATTTTGGGCAAAAATGGGTTTCAAACCATACCTGAAAACTGTTTTTCTGGAAACATAAAATGGATTTCTGGTTATACGGCGAAGACAAGCTAACAGCGATATTGACAACATCAGCCAAAGCATTTAGTATTTGTAGTTCGATTATTTTTGAGAGCCTGAAGGACTTTATAGATGTCTGAGAAAAAAGAAAAGAGTTATCGGGATACTTTATGCCTGCCGAAGACGAGCTTTTCGATGAAGGCCAATCTTACCCAGCATGAGCCGCAGTTGCGCAAAGAATGGCAGAAGAATAATATCTACGGCCAAATCAGAAAGGCCCGCAAAGAAGCACCGCTGTATATTCTGCATGATGGGCCGCCCTATGCCAACGGCGATATCCACGTGGGACATGTCATCAATAAAGTGCTTAAGGACTTTGTCGTCAAATACAAGACGATGATGGGTTTTGATGCACCGTATATACCCGGCTGGGACTGCCACGGCCTGCCTATCGAATCGAAGGTAATGACGGAATTGGGCGAGAAGGTACAACAGATGAGTAAGCTCGAAATCCGCAAGCTCTGTAAGCAATATGCGAGCAAATACGTCAAAGTCCAGAGCAGCCAGTTCCAGGAGCTTGGAGTATTCGGTGATTTTGGGAAGCCCTATCTTACGTTTAAGCCGCAGTATGAGGCGGGGATTCTGGAGGTATTTGCAGAATTAGTTGACAAGGGCCTGGTCTATAAGCAGCTAAAGCCAATACACTGGTCGATTGGCTGTGAGACCGCTCTGGCCGAGGCAGAGCTGGAATATAAAGATATCTCATCTCCAAGTATCTTCGTGAATTTCCCAGTTGCAGAGGAAAGCATCGGGAAGTTAATTGAGCTTGGACTTCTCGATTTTCGTGGCGAGCATCGAGCATCGAGCATTGAGCATCGAGTATGCTTTATGATATGGACGACGACTCCGTGGACATTAGCGGCAAATCTGGCTATAGCAGTTCATCCTCACTTAGACTATAAGGCGCTAATCTACGAAAAGGACGGAAATAAGTTTGTATCGATATTGTGCACTGAACGACTTGAGGCGGTGATGGTAGCGGGCGAATTGAAAGAGGGACAATACAGCGTCAGCGATAAGTCGGTAAAAGGCAGCGAGCTTGAAGGATTGCGATACTTACATCCGTTTGTTGAAAAAAATCCGACGGACAAAGATGCCTTTATGGTAATTCTTGCCGACTATGTTACCACACAAGACGGTACCGGTCTTGTTCATATTGCGCCGGGTCACGGGCTTGAGGACTATGTGTCGGGACAGAAATATGACCTGGCGGTCTATTCTCCGGTGCTGGATGACGGCCGATATGACGATACGGTTCCGGCCTGGCTGCGGGGGAAAAATGTTCTGGAGGTCGATACAATCGTAAATAACGATTTACAGCAGAAGGGACTGCTTTTTTCGCAGGGTGAGATTACACACAGCTATCCGCACTGCTGGCGGAGCAAAGGGCCGGTCATATTTCGGGCGACCGAGCAGTGGTTTATCAGTGTCGATAAAGAGCTGCCCGGCTTAGATAAGAATTTGCGTGCGCTGGCGCTTGAGCGTATCAAAGATGTGAAATGGATACCCGCCTGGGGCGAAAAACGTATCGAAGGAATGCTCGAATCCCGGCCTGACTGGTGCATCAGCAGGCAGAGGAGCTGGGGCCTGCCGCTGCCGGTGTTTTTAAACTCCAAAGGACAGAGCTTACTGACTAAAGAATCTGTATTAGCTGTGGCTAAGCATATTGCCGAGAAGGGCTCGGATTGCTGGTTTACGGATTCGCCCCGTGAGATTCTCGGAGATGATTTTGAATTGCCGGAGGGTTTTTCTTTCGATGATTTACAAAAGGAAGAAAATATCTTCGATGTGTGGTTCGAATCGGGATGCAGCTGGTATAGCGTATGCGTAAAAGATGCCGGCTGGGCGGTGCCGGTGGATTTGTACCTGGAAGGGTCGGACCAGCATCGCGGGTGGTTTCAGCTATCGCTTTTGCCGGCCCTTGGAGCAATCGGGAAAGAGCCGTTCAAGAGTGTTTTGACGCACGGTTTTACCGTCGACGAGGAAGGTAGAAAGCAATCGAAGTCGCTGGGTAACTACGTCATTGCTCAGCAGGAGGTGGCAAAATACGGTGCGGATATTCTGCGGCTGTGGGTAGCAAGCGTGAACTATCAGGAAGATATACGCTGTACAGATGAGCTGATAGGACGTACGCAGGACGCCTACAGGAAAATCAGAAATACGCTGAGATACCTGCTTGGCAACATTGACGATTTTGACCCGAATAAACAGAGCGTAGCCTGCGATGATATGTTTGAGATAGATAAGTGGGCGATGCAGCAGTTGCAGAAGCTGATAGTCGATGTTACCGAGGCCTACGAGAGCTTTGTCTTTCACAGGGTCTTTTCGCTGATTTATAACTTCTGCACGGTCGAGATGAGCAGTATCTATATGGACGTGCTCAAGGACAGGATGTACTGTGATATGAAAGACAGCTGCTCTCGACGAAGCGCTCAGACGGCAATGTACAGGATTTTAGACTGCCTTATCAGAATGCTTGCGCCGATATTAGTGCATACTGCAGAGGAGACGTGGGCAGCAATGAAGTTTAAATCACAGAAGGCCGAAAGTGTGCATTTAGCTGAAATGCCGGAAGTTGATGGCTCGATTGACCTGGTAAGCACCAAGCCGAAGTGGCAGAAGTTAATGGAGCTTCGCGATGACGTTCTGCGGGTTTTGGAAGGCCTGAGAAAAGATAAAAAGATAGCAAGCAACTTAGAGGCAAGCGTTACTATCTACTGCGAAGATGAGCAATTGACAGGGATTCTGAACGAGTTTGGTCTCGAACAGTTTGCGGCACTTTGTATTGTCAGCGAGGTAAAACTGATAAAAGGCGCAGGCGAAACGACGGTTGCCGCCGAGAAGAGCGGTTACGAGAAGTGTCAGCGGTGCTGGAACTATAGGCCGAGTGTCGGAGCCGACAGCGAACATCCTGACTTATGCGAACGATGTGTTAAGGTTGTACGCGGATTATGAGCTTAATTGTTCGCAGACTTTTTGAAAGACATCATCTGCTGCGATGTTTTTAATATTGTGTTTTGGGTCGCTGCTTTTTATTGACAGACCCCTCAAGTGTGGTTCAACGGCTACGATGCAATTGTTTCTTCCATAAGGAGCAACCCTGGCGGGGTTTGAACGGCCGAATATCATAACCAGCGGCTTGCCCAAAACTGCAGCAATGTGGCCAGGGCCGGTATCATTGCTTACTACCAGTCCGGCAGATTTCATCAGGGCTACCAGTTCGCTGAGAGATGTTCGTCCGGCGAGGTTTACTATCGGAACTTGAGCGACGCTTTTTAGATTTTCAATTGTTTCTGCTTCGGAGGCGTTTCCAGTTGCGACTATAGGCAGGTGAAAAGTTGATGAAGTTTTCTCAGCCAGAGCCGCAAAGCGCTCGATTGGCCAGCACTTGTCCGAATGCGCAGAGCCGGTTACAAGCACGGCGTAGCTATTCGGCACAATACCATGTTCTTTTAGTAATTTGCTGACCGAATCAGCCGCAGCTCGGTCCTCTGGCAATATAAACTCCACGCCGATATCGCAAATACCAGCGGTTTGGATTATCTTCAGGTAGTAATCAATCAGGTGAACACACTCCTGGTTCTGAGTGATTTTATGAGTATAAAAGATGTGGCTGAGCTCTCTGGCATTTGTCATTCCGAAACGTTTTTTACAGCCAGATAGCCACCCCAAAGAAGCGGTCCTGAAAAGTCCCTGAAAGTCAAATACGGCATCAAATTTGCTGCGATGCAGATACAAAATAAACGACACAAGGCGGGCAAACGCACGCGGATGAAACCAGGCCTTGCCAAGGAATTTACGGTCGAAAGGAATTATCTCGGTTAGGTGCGGGTGATTTTTTAGAATTGGTATAAACTCAGAGCGGATGAGCCAGCTTATTTTTGAGTCGGGGAAGCTTCTGCGCAAAGCCGAAAGGGCCGGCAGAGCCAGAACTATGTCACCAAGTGAGCTGGGCTTTATTATCAGAATGTTTTGTAAATTCTCCGACATAGCATACTAATTGTAAGTAAAAAGGAGGTTTTGAGCAATTGATTTTACACATAAAAATCGCTGTCACCTGTGGGCAGGGCCAAACAAGAAACTTTAACATAGGTCTGGTTAAAAGCCCATAGTGCAGGTCGGTGGGCTAATTATTCAATGCCGGTTTGCCGTATACACATCACGAGATACGAGAATCAAAGACTAAAGTTCTTGACCCAAAACCGACCAGGTACTAAAATTAGCCATTGCTATCATTGAAAATCGAGGTTTTAGTATGGCACAGATTAACGAAAATTTTTTAAAGCTAAAGGCAGGATATCTGTTCCCTGAAATCGCAAGGCGTGTCCGTACCCACAGGGATAAAAATCCGGATGCGAAGATAATCAGCTTGGGTATCGGCGATGTTACCCAGCCCCTCGCGCCAGCCGTTATCAAAGCTATGAAAAAGGCGGTCGAAGACCAGGTTAACGAAGAGACCTTACATGGCTATGGGCCGGAGCAGGGCTATGACTTTCTAATCAATGCGATAATCGAAAATGATTACAAATCGCGAGGCGTTGATTTGCAGCCGAGCGAAATCTTTATCAGTGACGGCTCTAAATGCGATACCGGCAATATCCAGGAGATATTCGGCACGGAAAACATCATCGCCATAACCGACCCGAGCTATCCCGTTTACGTCGATTCCAATGTAATGGCCGGCAGGACAGGCCCGGCTAACGATGTGGGCCAGTATGCAAAAATCGTCTATATGCCATGCACCGCAAAAAACAACTTTGTGCCGGACTTACCTACCAGGCCAGTGGATATTATCTATCTTTGCTTTCCGAACAATCCGACAGGTGCAGTCGCTACTAAAGAAATTCTCAGCAAGTGGGTAAAATTCGCCCGTGATAATAAATCAATAATCCTTTTCGACGCTGCCTACGAATCCTTTATCAGAGATGTCGATATTCCGCACTCAATCTATGAAATCGATGGCGCAAAAGAAGTGGCGATTGAGTTTCGCAGCTTCTCCAAGACAGCCGGCTTTACAGGCGTGCGGTGCGCATTTACCGTCGTACCCAGACAACTAAAGGCCTATACTAAAGACGGCAGGATGGTTATGGTCAATCCCTTATGGCACAGGCGACATTGTACAAAATTCAACGGCGCTTCCTATATCTCACAGGCAGGTGCTGCAGCAGTCTATGCACCTGAAGGCAAAAGACAAACAAAGAAAATCATTGATATATATTTATCCAGTGCAAAATTGATTTGCGATTCGCTCACCAAGCTCGGCTACGAGGTCTATGGCGGAGTAAATGCCCCGTATATCTGGCTAAAAACACCGGACGGCCTAAGCAGCTGGGACTTCTTTGACCGGCTGCTCACAAAGGCCAATGTCGTCAGCACACCGGGTTCCGGCTTCGGACCATCGGGCGAGGGATATTTGCGACTTTCGGCATTTGCAAAACCGGTGGACGTCAAAGAAGCTATGCAACGCTTTGCCGCCATTTAATATACAAACTAACCAATTACGAACATCGAGTATCAAGTATCGAGTATCGAGTGATGACAACAGCTTACATCGGCCTCGGCAGCAACTTAGGCGACAGAGAAGGTCATATCAATAGCGCTGTTAAACTTCTTGCTGATAACGAGCACATCGAACTTACCCGTGTAAGTGATGTTATCGAAACTGCTCCGCTTGCCCGGATGGAGCAGCCGCCGACGCTCCATAGCTATGGCGACGGAGCGCCAAAATACTTAAACGCAGTCGCAGAAGTAAAAACAAACCTCACCGCCGAAGACTTACATAAAAACCTGATTGAGATTGAAACTTCTCTTGGCAGAGTGCGGAAAGAAAAGTGGGCCTCTCGAATCATTGATTTGGACCTTCTGCTCTTCGGTGAAAATGTGATAAATCACACTGATTTAATTGTTCCGCATCCGCAGATACACCTGCGTTCGTTTGTCCTGAATGGCCTCTGTCAGCTAAATGGTAATTTGCTCCATCCTGTTATAAAAGAACCTGTCAGCGTGTTGGCTGACCGGCTAAGCGGCCAGGATTTTGCCCTCAATCCGAATATCCCTCAATTAGTCAGCATTGCAGGGATTATCGGCGTCGGCAAAACTACTCTTGCAGAAAAACTTTCGAACCTGCTCAACTGTAAATGTATCCTCGAGGCCTACGACAAAAATCCGTATTTGTCGCGTGTTTATTCAGGTGATAAAGAGCTTGCCCTCGATTCGCAGCTATATTTTCTTACCAGCCGAATAGCCCAGTTAAATCCTAATGAATTGGCACCGGGCCAGCTTGCCATAAGCGACTATATTTTTGAAAAGGAGCTTGTTTATGCCCGGCGTCTGCTGAACACCGAGCAACTTTCTTTATATGAAAAGGTGTACCGGCCTTTCAGGTCGGAGGTTGCTGCTCCGGTACTGGTAATATATTTGACCGATTCGGTCAACAATTGCCTTGACCGTATCCACAAGCGCAACCGTCCTTACGAGCAGAAAATTGAGCTACAATTTTTGCAGGACCTGGATTCTGATTACCAGCGGCTCTTTGCCAACTGGAAGGCCTCGCCTGTAATTCGTAAACAGATGTCGCAATTTGATTGCACAAACGCTGAGGATTTGCAACACCTCGCAAATCAACTAAAATATTACATAAAAACTCGACGGTGAAAAAACAGATAATGGAAATTGCCAAAACAATTGAGCAAGTCAGAAACCTCGTAAAAGCCGCTCGAAGTGAAGGCAAAAGAGTTGGCTTTGTGCCGACAATGGGGGCGCTGCATATCGGGCATATTTCGCTAATCGATAGGGCGGTAGAAGATTGCGACTTTGTCGTCGTTAGCATTTTTGTAAATCCCACCCAGTTCGTCCCCGGTGAAGACTTTGAAAAATATCCCCGGCCTATTGATGACGATTTGAAAATCTGCGAAGAACATAGTGTTGACCTCGTTTTTAACCCCACGCCGAAAGAAATGTATAGGCAGGAAAACTTTACGTGGGTCAACGTCGAAAAACTGACCGAACCGCTCTGCGGCAAATCTCGGCCGGGGCATTTTCGCGGCGTTACCACTGTTTGCGCAAAGTTATTTAATATAGTCCTTCCCGATGTTGCCTATTTTGGCCAGAAGGACGCACAGCAGGCAATCGTTATCAAGCGAATGGTCGCCGATTTGAATATGCCGGTGGAAATTGTCATCTGCCCCACGGTTCGCGAACCTGATGGCCTGGCCATAAGCAGCAGAAATCAATACCTAAGTCCCCAGCAAAGAAAAGACGCAACAGCAATCTACAAATCCCTCCAAAGATGCCAAGAATTGGTTAACACGGGCGTTAAAGACTCTAAAAAAATCATTGCTGAAATGCAGAAAATCCTGCGGCAGGAGCCATCGATAAAGATTGAGTATATCAGCATCGTGGACGCTGAAATGCTCCAAAACCTCGACCAAATTGCAGGCAAAGTCCTCGTTGCCATTGCTGCCAAAATCGGCCCCGCCCGCCTCATCGACAATATTTTGATAGACAAGAGCAAATAAAAATGTATAATCTTTCGTAAACTATAGATAGAATCCAACGGATTGAACTACCGGACACGGGTCGCGAATAACGAGAGACGAATTATGTTTGTAAAAATGTTAAAAAGCAAATTGCATCGCGCAACGGTTACCGAGACGAAGCTGCACTATCCCGGAAGTATCGCCATAGACTCGGTGCTGATGGAAGCAGCTAATATCTTACCTTACGAGTCGGTCATGGTCGCCGACTTAAATAATGGCAACCGGCTGGAAACCTATGCTGTCCCTGCAGAAGCCAACTCCGGCAAAATCGTTGTTCTTGGCGCTGCTGCCAAGCTTATAAAACCCAAAGATTTAGTCATTATTTTCAGCTTCGGCTATTACAGCCCTGAAGAAGCTGCAAAGTGCAAACCGAAAGTTGTTGCTCTTGACGAAAATAACAAAATAGAATACCGCGAATAGGAGTTCGTTATACGAGACACGAAGTAAATGTATCCTGAACTTTTCGAATTACCTTTCGTCCACTTGACCATAAAAAGCTATGGCCTGATGATGGTTATTGGCTTCCTTTCAGCCGTCTTTATCATAAGACGTCTCAGCCGCGACATTACACCAAATCCTCAGTATATTACAAACGCTGCCCTCTATTCTTTGATAGCCGGAGTAGCAGGTGCACGTCTGTTCTATGTCATCCATTATTTCGACCAGTTCGAGGGACGTTTCATCGAGGTCTTTTATATCTGGCAGGGGGGGCTTGAGCTTTTAGGAGGCGTCATCCTGGCCATCACTGTCATCTTTTTTTACCTCTGGTATCACAAGCTGCCCATACGCAAGTATCTTGATATCCTTGCTGTCGGCCTGATGCTGGCTCTGTTTTTTGGCAGAATCGGCTGCTTTCTCAATGGCTGCTGCTTCGGCGAGCCGACAAATTTACCCTGGGCCGTCCGTTTTCCGTACGGCTCATTTGCCTACCTAAGCCAGGTACAGCCGGACCTGCAAAGAAACCGGCCTGAACCACATATGAAACTGCCCGATGAGTTTTTTTACTATCGGGCCGACACGGATATTCCCGGCAAGACCCTAAAACCCTATGAAGACCTGACTGAGCAGCAAAAACAAGCACTAAAAGCAAACGACCAGCTCCGCTGTTTGCCTGTCCACCCCACAGAACTTTACTCATCTGCCTCTGGTGCTGTTTTGTGCCTGATACTTTATCTTTTCTGGAAAAGAGCACGAAAAGCAGCAAAATCGGAAAAACCTGACAAACTTTTTGTCGAACCCGGCTGCACGTTTGGCCTGATGTTTGTAATTTATGGCATTACCCGATTCTTTATTGAGTTTCTACGAGATGATAATCCCTTCGAGTACGGCTGGTGGGCAATCTACAAAGGGGCAACTGTCTCTCAAAATATCGGGATTTATATGGTCATTTTCGGCCTTATTCTTATGCTCATATTTCAAAAAATAAAAACACAACAGCCGAAATAACGTATAGACGATATACGAGTAATTGTCGATTCCGCCAGACAGCCCCGCCACACAGATGGCGGGCAAGCGGCGGACAAGTTGCGATTGTTGATATACGAAATCCGAAGTATAAGATACGTTCACAAATGGGCCTATACGATAGAGATTACACTCAGGCAGACTACCACTCTCAGTTTAATTACGCACCGCGAATGCGCATTGGTTTTCCAAAGGTTACACCCGTCGTCAAGTGGTTGCTGATTATCAATATAGCGGTATTCTTTGTCTCAGCACTTATTCCACCTCTCGGCAGCTTTATTTATGCGTGGTTTCAATTTGATATCACTTCTCTACCTCGGTCCTTACAGCTATGGAGATTAATAACCTACCAATTTCTGCATGGAGGTTTCTGGCACATTTTTTTTAATATGTGGGCTTTATGGATGTTTGGCCCAAGACTTGAGCATCGATGGTCAAGCAAAAGATTCTTAGTATTTTTTCTTTGCTGTGGGGCTGCAGGGGGGCTTTTTTATAGTTTGCTTGTCGCAGTACATTTTCTTCCCCCCTTACCTATGGTAGGTGCCTCAGGTGCTATACTTGGTGTGTTGGCTGCATGTGCAATTCTTTTCCCACACTTTGTAGTAATCATTTTTCTTTTTCCCGTACCCATAAGGATCGCAGCAATGGCTTTAACCGGCATCTACATTGTTGCTGTATTGACAAGAGGAGCAAATGCCGGCGGAGATGCTGCCCATCTGGCTGGTATGGCTGCAGGCGCCACTTATGTGTTATCAGAATCCTGGCGGACAAAACTTGGCTTGAAAATCCGAACAGACCGATGGCAAAAGAAAATGGCTGAACAACGAAAGCTACGATCGGAGCTCGACCGAATCCTGCAAAAGGTCCACGAACAAGGCATACACGGCTTGACATCAAAGGAAAAAAGAACGCTCAAAAAAGCCACCGAATCAGAACGTATGAAACAAAATTTATAGAAATGCGTTCTGACCCCTGACCCCTGTTCCCTGTTTTCTGAATTCTGACTTCTAAATTCTTTATATCCCTTCCAGCCAGTGTGAAGCGAGCATAGCAAGGTCAAAAAGGTCAACTTTTTTATCGTGATTTAAGTCTCCAGCCGGTTCAGTCCTTAAAAATGGATACGTCTGTTTTTCGCCTATGTTCCAGATATCTATAAAATCCCAGCCGGAATCGGTAAAGGTATTCTCAGTTTTCATCTCATCGGTGGTTTTGCCTTCCCCGCCATCGCTGCTTGACTGGCCCGTGGTATTTACATCCCAGAAAGAAGCGTTAACGTAATTAGCATCGCCATCTCCCACCAGCCCGCCGACATTAAGATTTCCTGTAACGCTGCCTGTGGAATAGCAGTTAGTTACCGTGTACCAATTGCCTCCCATCAGCCCGCCAACATTATCGTTTCCTGAAACGCTGCTTGAGGAATAGCAGTTAGTTATCGTGCCGTTATTTAATCCCACAAAGCCGCCAACATAGTTATAACCCGAAACGCTGCCTGAGGAATAGCAGTTGGTTATAGTAAATGTGACATAGTTGCCTCCGACCACCCCGCCGACGGAATAATGCCCTGAAACACTGCCTGTGAAGTAGCAGTTAGTTATCGTGCCGTAATTGAGTCCCACCAACCCGCTGACAAATTCTCCGTTTCCTGTAACAATGCCTGTCGAATAGCAGTTAATTATCGTGCCACTATTGTTTCCAGCCAGCCCGCCGACCACATCTCCATTTACAGCGTTGACATCGATATTTTCCAAGCAGAGATTTTTAATCAGGCCATCACTGTCTACATATCCAAACAGGCCGATGTAGTCTCTGCCGGTAGAACTCCAGGTAAAATTCCAGACCTTATGGTCGTTGCCATCGAAGACACCTTGAAAAGGATTGTTCCGCGAGGTTCCGATTATTTTGAACTGTGTGCCGGTGTAGTCAGCAAGGTTGACATCGTTGACAAGGATGAAGTGCTTGTCCCAGTCTTCCTCGTGGTTGCCGATGTCGTTAAGGTCTGCTGCTGTGGCGATTAGATATGGGTCGTTCGGCTCGCCCGTTCCGCCGCTATACTTAGCTTCTGCGGTAACGCCTAACGATAAAATAATTATCGCCGCTACAGGAATTGTTAAATTTTTCATTTTCTGCCTCTTTCATTTACTTTTAGAAGCAGATTTATTCACCATACAGAGTGGTGAATTAGCAATGATTAACGAGCTTGTCAGGTAAAGCTACTTTATTTAATTATGGCCCGGTGTCAATGAGCCAGTTTTCGCAAAGAATGGACAGGTCTTTCAAATCTACGATACCATCGGGAACAGGTATGGGCGCCACGTCCACAGTTTCGTTGCTCTGGCCCCAGTATCGGGCAAGCATTGCAAAGTCTTTAAAGTTCACTTTTCCATCGTCACTGAAGTCGCCATCCGGAATTGATGAGACCTTCAGCAGCTCAATTCCGTTGCCGGTCCCTAAATTACGCGAATACTGCTTGTTGTTAGGGTCATTCCAGTGCTCATGCACACCGAGACTTTCCACCGAATTACCATCTCTTTCCGGGTCGTAAAATGTTCCCGAGGGTGGGTCATTCGCCTCTGCCGCTTCGTGGAGATAATCATCGGTTGCAGCATAGTTCGGGCCTGGGCTCTCCGGCCATTCCGTAATAAGAAAGTCAAAGCCCACAGAGTCGATGGCTACCTGGTCCTGTGAGACAAAGATACTCGAAGGCCAATCATTATTGAAAGGTTGCATCTGCCATTTCCGCGGTAATTGATTAATGGGGTAGTCGTTGTATTGGGCATGCTTACCACTGTACAGGAAATCAAACATGCATAAAAACGTTTTACCACCGACATGACGATGCCCCATCAAATCCACCATATTTCTGTAGCTACCGCTTGCAGACTTATTAGCAGGAGTATCTGAATGCATATTATAATATCCATGGGCAACATTGATGGCATCGGGGCAACGAAGAGAGCCATAATGGTTCTTTCCACAAGCGGTGATTCCTGCCTGGT
>CAZMSP010000041.1:0-16274 GCA_964568985.1 uncultured Pirellulales bacterium | reverse complement strand
GGGCAACGAAGAGAGCCATAATGGTTCTTTCCACAAGCGGTGATTCCTGCCTGGTTGTAATGGCCCTTCAGAGAAGCAAGGTTGATAAGGTACTCTGCATCAACGTAGGATTGCATCACATAGTCCTGGGTCTTTCCATCAGCAGCCGGTGTGCTCCAGTAAAATGGTACTGTTGATTTCTGGGCCTGAGTTCGACCGTAATCGCCTAAATAATCAAGATAGCGGACATCCGGAAAGTCCGGATGAATCATACCGTAAAACTCATTGCACCAAAGACAGATTGGGTCGCCGATTGTGATGTTGGATTCGGCTACGCCGACGATATTAACCAGATGTTCCAGCAGTGTATGAATAATCTGTGGTGCGCATAACGCATGACTGGCAAAATCACCGGATTCGCGACCTATAAAGTCATAGCTTTCATTCCACCACACCGCAATCATATACACAAAATTCACCTTTATCATAATTTTCTCGCCGCTCTGGTATCCGACATCGCCCTTGCCCTTTTCGATATTAAAATATCGAAACAGAGCATCCCAGGCATTTGCGATATTCGATTCTCCAGCCAGGCTGCAGATGGCATTGTGCACCATAGTGTCAACAACATTTTGGTCCGTATGCTCACTCTCCCACCAGTAGCCATCACCCATTAAGGGGCCTGCCCAATCGGTGGCATTGGGGTCGTGCACCCATATAACCCGGCCGGGATGAATACCTTTGGCAATTCCGACAGGACTATTAGCCGGCTGTGGGGCGGCTGCCACTGCCTTTTTTTCGGCGGTCAGCGTCAGTGAAAGCCATATACAACCGATACTAATTGCTATACACAATAAGCCAACAAAGTAACGTGAACGTAAAAGACTCCTTCTTGCCTTACGAAAAGCCGCTGCGGAACCAAATAAACCTAAAAGCCAGATAATAAAACTCGAAGCAAGCGGAAAAGCTACCCTTTGACAGGGATAAGTCGCTCGTGATGGCTTCGGAATGACCCGAATGAGAAACCATAAAAGTGCTAAGAAGCCAAATATAGGCCATAACCACAATAATAAGAGATTCTTAAGTTTCCGCCAGACAGCTTTTTCCGGCTTTCCTTGTCTATTTTTTCCTAATGTCATTTACCTGCCTCCTCTATCTTGAATCGCTAATATGCTCACTTAAATAATCCAATAAAGTCTTTGGATTATTGTAACAAATTTCCATTTGATTTTCAACTTATATTTGCCTGTATAGGCCGAATAAATGAAAAATAAGCTGTAAAAAAAGCCTTGCGAAAACCTTACAAGGCCTTTCAATCATAAATCGTATGTCGAGAATCCCTAAATTAGCCCCACTTAAACGAACCTCTACCGAGCAATTCATTGACGTGGTTTTTTACATTTTCTTCTTTTATCTTCTCATCGCGCCACCCGTCAATCTCTGCTTTGCTTTCCTTAAGCTGTTTTTGCAGTTCATCCACCCTCTTGAGCAGCTGCTCATACTCAATTTGCTTTCGCCTTAAAATCAGATCATACCTTCTGCCGACGACTTGCTCTAACTGCTCGGTAAGGTCTTTCTTTTCTTTATCGCTTTCTGCGTTTTTGATTTGTTCAAGAAGCTCATCACGCGTTTTCTTGAGCTGGAGGTCCTCTTTAAGAACATCAGCCAATTCAGGATTTCTCTTTTCTGCCTCAAATATGGGCCAGTATTTTCTGCTGATGATTCCGAATTTATCCCAATATAATTTTGCGTCTTTCTCTTTGAGACCAGCCAATTCTTTAGTCGCTTGGTGATAGTTTTTGTCCAGCCACTGCAAAAACTCGTCGTGTCTCTGTTGCCACCACCCTTCTGTTCGCTTGCGTACAATCCTGCCAAATTCCTCACCGCCTTGTCTTCCAAGCTCGAATTGGAATCTGTTTGGGTCTTCGATGCGCAGCTTCTCTAATTGTTTTGCCTTTTTCGGGTCGCTCTCTTTCAAACTCTTCATAATCCGCTCAATTTCTTCGTCTGTCAGTTCGAACCTTCTTGGCCGATGTCTTCGTCCTGGTCCTGGTCCCCATCCTGGCCCCCTCTCAACCCAGATGCTTTTTTCATCGTTCTGTTCTTTCTGAGCAGCTGTACAAGGCAGGATGGATACCGTCACTATTGCCATCGTCACAACTACAATGATTCCGTGACTCGTCTTCATTTTTTATCCTTTCCAAAAATCGCTCTCGATTTCTATTAGCTCTATTTCTAATTCCGTTACAGCGCTCTGGCCGTTACCGCCGTTCCCACCCATCCGCAGACTCAGGACATCATCTGCAACCTGCTCAACTTCAGCGGTTAAAATCGCCAAATCTGTATCATCGGCAGCAATATCCTCACTTTCCCATATCGCCGTTGGTATTATTGACGTAGTATACATTCTTGTAGTTTCATCGCTTTTTTCAAGGAATTTTATACTGATAGCTGTCAGGATAAAAACTATCGCTGCTACAGCAGCCACTTTGTAGACTGTATATCTTATGGCATTTTCCCTTTTGTGCAGCAAGCTTATAGCGATATCGGATTTTATCCCGGCTATAAGCTCATCGCTGGGTTTTGGCGCAGGGTTGTCGCGCAGGATTTGTTCGCCCTTGCGAATATCCTCGACTGCTTTTTCTGCCTGTTCGCTTGCGAGGAATTTCTCGAACAGGTCCTTCAAATTTTCTTCATTTCGACCGTTCATATATTCTTTCCTGATAACCTGCTACCTGTTCACCTGGTCTTCTGATTTTCTGCATTACTCCATCAACTCTCGCAGTCTTTTTAGCCCTCTGTGCAGTTTTGCCAGCGTTGTTCCTATCGGCTCGGACCTCATTGCTGCTATTTCCTTGAAGCTCAATTGGGAATAAAAACGCAATGCTATCAATTCTCTCGTATCTGCATCTAATTTTTTAAGCTGCGTCTGTAACCTGTCCAGTTGTTCGCCGTCGGACTTTTTTGTCTCTGTCAGCTCCAATTTAAGTTGCTTTTTCTTGGCCTCAAGTAGCTTTCTCCGTCGCTGCTTACCTCTTAAGTAATCATGAAAGATATTAGCTGCAACTTTGAACAGCCAACTTTCAAAAGAGCCGCCCTTATAGGACCCGATTTTCTCAACTAACTTGACAAATAGCGTGCTCAGCAGCTCATCGCAGACATCGCTATTTTCGGTCAATCTATAAAAGTAACCATAACAACGACTTGCGTAAATATCCACAATCTGCGAAAAGCACTCAGCGTCACCCCCTTTACAGCCGGTTATTATCTCTGCTAAGCTATCACTTTCCGTCATTTTAAGCGTTTTTACATAAATAAAGACGATTTTTAGAATTGGTTTATTGCATAAATGTGGGGATTCCCGTATTTAGCCCCTAATTTATTGTAGGGTTACTGAACTATCTCTGCCACGCCGACAATCACTGCTATACGATATCGTCGTTTTCTTCTTCGTCTTCATCGACCTTCCAGCGTTCAGTTTCGTCCAGCTCCTCCAGCTCTTTCTTCATATATTTCATCAGTTTATTCTGAACGGGGGCTAATTTATCGTACCACTTGAGCATACTTTGATAGCTGGCTAATAGCATATCCAGGCGGATTAGCTGCCATTTGGCTAAACACTGCGGCTCTTTGATATTGGAAAAAGGGTCGCACTTAAAGGTTTTTTTGCCGTCCGGGCCACATTCGCATAAATCGCAATCTTTACACTGAATCATCTTCGCACCGTGTTTTAAATTCTACATTCGGTAAGCCAGAGCAACGCACAATGCACTGTTGACCGACCGTTAGATACTTTATCAGTTGACATTTTGTTCTTTTATAGTGTATTATACACTTTAATAATAGGAAAGTATCGAAATAAAGTTTTTTAATCCAGATTTAGGAGATATGAATGGGAAAAGCAAGACGAAGACGGAAAATCGGCAGTAAAAAACGCCACACGAAATGGAAAATTCGGCATAAAATTAGCCACGCATAATGCGTCTTCAGATAAACTCAATTATAAATGAAGCGTTTCCTGATTATCTTCGAACCGGATGGTAAAAGAGTTTCCATCCACGCAAAAGCTACGTTGTTGGAGGCAGCAGGTCAGGCGGGTATTATCCTGAATTCTGTTTGCGGCGGCAAGGGCATCTGTAAAAAGTGTCAGGTTATCCTTGAGCCGGATGGGCAGGAAGTATTGGCCTGTCAGTACCGCATTGAAAGCGACCTCACTGTAAAAATTCCCACAAGCTCTCGATTCTTCGAGCAGAAAATCCTCGTTGATGGTGTCGAAGCAAAATCGCAATTTCAGCCTGACATATATAAAAAATATCTCAAGGTCGCTGATGCCAAAGGAATATTCGGCGTGGCTGTCGACATCGGCACAACTACCGTCGTCGCCAAACTCGTCGATGTGACCGATGGTAAATGTCTTGCTACTGAAGCTGTTTTGAATCCGCAAACCAGATACGGCGATGATGTGGTCAGCAGAATTGCGTATGTGCAAACCGATGAAAAATTAACTGAGCTGCAAAAAGCAATCATCGACTGCATAAACGAGTTAATCACGAAGCTCTGTGACCAGGCCAATATAGACGCAAAACAAATCTACGAGATGTGCGTTGTCGGAAATACGACAATGAACCATATCTTTTTGAAATATCCGATAACCCAGCTTGGGCTGGCGCCTTATAAGGCGTATTCGCTCGATGCTTATGACCTGCCGCCCGAAAAGTTGGGTTTGCAGATAAACCCTGCAGGAAATATCCACACCGTCGAAAATATAGCCGGCTTTGTCGGCTCGGACACTACCGCAGTAGCACTTGCGGTGGATATGGATTCGGCCGAGGAGATGACACTCGCAGTTGACATTGGCACAAATGGCGAAATTGTGCTCGGCACAAAGGACAAGCTTTATGCTGCAAGCTGTGCTGCAGGGCCGGCTTTCGAAGGGGCAGGGATAACCAGCGGCAGCAGGGCGGTTGATGGGGCGATTGAAGCCGTCATTGTAAACGACAATGACATTGTTCCGGATGTAATAGGAAATTTCCCACCTCGCTCGATATGCGGCAGCGGCCTGGTTGATGCTGTGGCGGTGATGCTGGATTTGGGGATTATCGATAAAACCGGCCGATTTGCCGACATCGAAAAGCTGCAAGGTAAATTGCCGCCGGACATACTCAAAAGAATTATCGAACATGATGGCCAGGCAGCTTTTGTACTCGCCGATAACGAGGAGAAAAAAGTCCTGCTGACGCAAAAAGATATCCGCGAGGTTCAGTTGGCTAAAGCCGCTGTTCGGGCGGGGATTAAAATTTTGCGGAAAAAAATCGGTCTAAAAGATTGCGATATAGCACGAATTTTATTAGCTGGCGCCTTCGGCAATTACATTCGGCCGAAAAGCGCTTTAAAAATAGGTCTGCTGCCTGATGTACCGGAAGAAAGGATTCATTTTGTTGGCAATGCCGCCTCCGTAGGGGCTCAAATGCTTCTTGTATCCAGCCGATTTCGCAAAAAGGCCCGCCAATTAGCCCGCAAAATCAAATATATCGAGATTGCCCATAGAAAAGATTTTCAGAACGTCTTCGTAGAATCAATAGCATTTTAATCGCAGCCTTCGTCCCGAACTCAGGCCGAGGGGAGGACGCTCATCCTTTATTATGCCCTTATTTCCCTGATTTCCTGTTGCTTTATATCCTGATATTCCGATTTTCCTTATTTTTTTGAACTAATTTTCTTGACAGGGCATATGTATTTTTTGTATTATATACCTTCAAGAGGGCCGGGTTTTTCCTCTCTCTCCCTCTCCCTCCGCACCCGGCCCTTATTTATTATCCACAGAAACAATAAGACACGAATTTTTGGGGAACAAGCTGCAGGAGCCGATTAGTATTAAATTATCATAAAGCAGCCACCAATTCCTTTTTAATTGGTGAAATTCAGGACTTCAGGGTTTATCATAAGTTTTATATCATCTTCGGTATGGGGTTCACCATCTGGGCCGGGGCTAAACGATGCCCGCTCACTTACGGTCGCGGCCCTGTTTTACCAATATATCTGGTATCGATGCAGAACTGGATGATGTCACGAGCTAAGGGGGCGGCGTCGGCTGAGCCGTGCTGGCCGCCTTCGACTATGACCGCAATAGAAATACTGCGGCCTGTGCTATCTTTAGCAAAGCCGGCGAACCAGGCATGGTCCGGATTTTCCGTTGAGCCGGTCTTGCCATAAACTGTAACGGCCTGCCCGGCGAAGCCGCTATGAACAAATTCCTTATAGGCAGTGCCGCCATGCTCATTTACAACGGCACTCATTCCATCGCAAACAACCGCTAAAGTCTCTGGAGAGATACCGAGGTCAGTTTCGTCGCTCGTATTATCCGGTGCGGTGAAAAGTCGAGGGGGTTTATGAACTCCACCTCGGGCGATGGCGGCCATTGCGTTTGCCACCTGAAGAGGTGTGACCCGCAAGTTGCCCTGGCCTATGCCGAAAAATCTTCTTTCGCCGTTCTCGAGCGGCGGTAATTGTTCAAGAGCAGTAACAGCGGCCTGTGGATTTGTGCTTGAAATGATACCCTGTGCCTGCCGAAGGACTCGATACTCGATGCTCGATTCTCGATACTCGTTAGGATCGAATGGCGCAAGATATGCCAGGGGAATTTGGTGGCCGTAGCCGAATTTGAATAGCCATTGTTGTAAAATTTCAGACTCGATTCTATCGGCAAGGCGAGAGAAATAGATATTGCAGCTTCCTTTAATAGCGTTGCGGGCTTTGTTTGGCCACATATCGTCGTGGCCGGTCCAGGGATACTTATTGAAGAGCCAGCAGCTTGGCCAGCCGGCTGGGGCCTTGCGGGCCGGGCAGTTTATAATCTCATCGGCAGTGATTTTGCCGGATTCGAGGCCGGCAATAAGAATCAATGGTTTGATGACTGAGCCGGGCGGGTATTGTTTATTTATTGCACGGTTTATCAGTGGTTTATTAGGGTCGTTAATAAGACGGTAGTAGTCATATCTGGCACGGTTCAAATCAAAAACCGGCAACGAAACCAGAGCGAGAATATCGTCAGTTGCGACGTCAATAACGACGACTGCTGTAGGAGCATTTGAGTTGGGATTGGTAGTGCTGTCAGTTAAGTAATATTCTATTTTCTTTTGAAGCTCGGTATCTATGGTGAGCTGTACATTTTCGCCGAACTGTGTCTCGGTCTGCCGTATCAAGTTTCGGTCGATGTCGTAAACTTCCTCGCCGCGTCTTCCACGAAGAATGGTTTCACAGACATATTCGGCCCCATCTTCCCTTCCGCAAACCTCATCTTCGAGGTAGCTTGCCAATCTGTCGTCTTCGAAAAGCTTTTTATCCTGATTTTGAGTAGCTGGGCCGACCCAGCCAGTCGTTTGGGCGGCGACCGAGCCGTAAGGATAAAAACGCCGGGTGCCTGGAAGAATCTCTATGCCAACAGTATCCATAAACTCCAGCTGGGCAGTGAAAATATCGTTGTCGGTTTTTAGCTCCAATAAAGGGAAGCTTTTGTGCATCTCGGCGATATCAATTTTGTCTATCAATATAAGGCGTTCATTGGCATCGGGAACGGCCTTGTCAAAATCCATATCGGGGAAATTTCTTTTCCACGCGAGGTGTCGGCGCAGATTCCAAACCTGGTTGTTTATTTCAGAAATTTTCGCTTCGATGTCTTTGCGTTCGAGCCCGAAGTATGTACATTTGTCAATGAGCCGCTGTAAATCTTCGAGTTTGGTTTGCAGCTCATTGTATAAACTCGTGCTATGCAGCGAGCTCCTTCGCAGAGTAGCATCGGACAAAGAGGGATTAGAACCGTTTTTTCCAGCTTCTTTGAGCAGCATTGCGCTGCGAACCCGCTCATCTAAAAAGCAGCTAAGTTCGTAGTTTATACAGAGCTGGAATTGTGGAACATCGGCGGCTATTACTCTGCCGTTTCTATCGAGTATTTTTCCTCTGACGGTCTTAAGCTGCCTGGATATGCCTTTTTTTAGTTCTGCGATATCAATTTGAACAGACGAGTCGGGTAGTAGCTGCATTTGAATCAGACGGAGCAGACAGAGAAGTAATAAAGTGGCACTTAAGATAATAAAGATTTTGATTCGTTTTTCGTACATAACTGCGTTAATGAGTAAATGCGTAATTCATATAGTCGTTCACTTGCCGGTTAAGGTAATCTGAGCCGACTTGTTTTTATACGCATCCACCAGCCAGCAGGCAAGAAGAAAAACGGACCTGCCAGAGCTGAGCAAAGGGAAGTTGCCAAAAGAGCAGCAAACATTATCGGTGGGGTGGGTCTGCCTTCCAAAAGGGTTAACTTAAGAAAGGTTAATAAATGAGCAGATACAGCGGTCAAAATTGCGGTGATAAATATCACGAGCGACTGGTAAGGTATTTTTTTGATGGCGATAACACGGTGCAGATATGCCAGAGCCGTGCCAAAAAGAGTGAAGCTGATTATTTGCGGGCCCATTGCAGGACCAATAATATCAGCAGCAAAACCAATCGTGAAAGATGTGATGATAGCATCTGAGGTCTTGCAGTAGATGGCAAAAAATACAAGAAGAATTAATAATAAATCGGGCTTGATATTCAAAAGTTCTAATAAGCCGGCCTGCAGCACAGAAGCGACAATAATTAAAACTGCAAACCGAAACCAGCGCATTAACTGTCCTCGAGTAAAATCCTCATTTAATTTTCTGGATTCATTATTATCACAGCTACGTCATTTAATGCTTCTATGTTACAAGCAGGTTCGACAGTTATGTCCCAGAGCAAGGGACTTTCCTTGTTCCTTTCGCAGTGGGCCGCTTTCCCAATAATCATCGGCGCATCCAGCAGGCCAGGTTTTTTACATGCAAAAACCATTTCGCCTGTTTTGACCTTTTGCTTTATCATCCGGACCGTTGCTGAGTTTTTGCCGGTCCCCTGCATAACCCTGTCTATATTTAGTGTTCCTATCTTTACGGCTATTTTGGAAGATGCGTCAGTAAACAACCTGACCCTTGCAGTGCGAGATGAGACATCAGATATGGTTCCGATTACACTGTTATCGCCCAGGACAAATTGGCCTTTAGCCAGGTCGTCGTTATCGTTTTTGCCGCGGTTGATGATAAGCTCACTTTGTCCGTTCGTTGATGCTCTGATTACGTCCGCTACAACCATGTCGGCACCTTCCAAAGGGAATCTGCTTCGCAATCCTGATAGTTTCTCGACCTTTTGGTGTTCCTGGTATAACTGCTGCATAACATTAGCAAGATGGTTTTGGAGTCTGTTGTGCTCTCTGCGGCTGACAACATCAGGGACTGCTTGCTGCGTGCGTGTGGAAAGCGAGACGGCATTTGCAATCCTTAAAGGCCAGCTAAAAATGTCGTCAAAAGCGGATTGGAATTCCTTTGTCCATCTGAGAGGTGCGATGAAAATGATACCCCCAGCTAACAAAAGTAAGATAAATAACATCGGGTTGGAAACTCTGGTTTGCCTGCTTGTCATAATCGTTCTGCGTATCGCGTATCGCGTATTGCGTATCGCGTTTTTCTCTTCGCGCAAAACGCATCACGCACGACGAATCATTCCCATCCGTATTCACTGTGGTCCATTGTATCCTTCCACAGTTCGAGATTTTCGAGGTAGACACTTGTACCGCGAGCAACACAACTTAGCGGGTCCTCAACCCTTTCAACCTTCAGGCCGGTTGCATTTGCCAGTACCGTATCCATTCCCCGCAGCAGCGATGCGCCACCGCAAATGTGCACGCCATTGTCAATCAAATCAGCGGCCAATTCGGGTTCTGCCTTTTCCAGCGTTGCCGTAACCGTGTCTATAATGGTTGAGATGGGGTCGCGGAGAGCTTCGCGGATTTCCTCGCTTGTAATTACAATTTTTCGGGGCAGGCCTGAGATAGTATCTCTGCCAGCCACCTCTATCGTCAATTCCTCCTCCAAAGGAGCGGCAGAACCGATTTGTATCTTGACCTTTTCAGCTCTTGGTTCGCCAATGAGCAGGTTATAGGTTTTTTTGAGATGATTGATAATGGCTTCATCCATATCATCTCCGCCAACGCGGATTGATTCGGAGGTGGCGATGTCGGCCAAGCTCATAATGGCTACTTCCGTTGTACCTCCGCCGATGTCGACAATCATTGAGGCGGTAGGTTCTGTAATTGGCAGTCCCGCACCGATTCCGGCTGCCATTGGCTCATCAACGAGATAGACCTTGCGAGCACCTGCACGTTCGGCGCTATCTATGACGGCTCGTCGCTCAACAGCGGTTATTCCGCTTGGCACGGCGATTACTACCCGAGGTCTTACAAGTCCGCCCCTGCCGTGTACTTTTCGGATAAAATAGCCGAGCATCGCCTCAGTAATCTCGAAGTCGCTGATTACGCCGTCTTTCAATGGCCTAATCGCACTAATTGAGCCGGGTGTTTTGCCGAGCATTTCGCGCGCAACCAAACCGACAGCTTCACCATTGTTCAAAACGATGTTGGTTCCTTTGCGAACGGCAACTACGGAGGGTTCATTGAGGACGATACCTTTGTCGCGGACACAAACCAGGGTTGTGCAGGTACCGAGGTCGATACCCATATCCATACTGAACCAGCCTAAGATTGTGTCCAGTAGCACTTTCGACTCCTTTCTCAGCTTTCAATCGCGTATTTTATATAATAAAGAGCGGATGCTCAATAGTCAATTAATTACGGAATTTTGAAGATTGTCCCATATTGGCAGTAGCACTTATAGGCAACAAACACTGCGGCAATCATCACTAAACCTACTGCGGCGACAAGGAGAACCGTATAAAGATTGTCACGTGCGATTATCTTTTGACCAGTAGTTCGCTCATTGGGACTCATACATCCACCTCACAGAAAATAATGTAAAAACAATAGCATAATACACCCCAGTAAAACTGGGGGCTGAGTATTTGCGTCGCCGTTCCCTGTTTTGCCTGGAGCTTCGCAGGGGCGAGCCGGCGACTGCTAAACTTATAAATTGGTACTTACGCTGTCGCCTACCCTCGGCATCTGCTGTATAAGGTCGAGGATACCAACGGCTTTTTCGGCGTCAACGTCTAAAATCAGAATATCACAAATAAACTCATCACCACGAGTAACATGGAATTTCATATCCTCAGTGACACCGTGTGCGCTGCCGATTGATATTTCAGCCATAGAGTTTTTCGGGTCCACAGCGGTTACTCGCCCCTTCAAACCGATATCACTTGCAACAGGTGCGACTGGTGCAATACGTGCGCTTCGAACCTTCTCTGGTCTCAACGTTACCGGTGCAGCAGGAGCCAGGGCTTTGCCATATTGCCGCAGGAGCTGGTTTAACCTGTTTTGTAATTCAATCTTTTCCTCGAGAAGGCGTTTGGCTTTTTGGTCCAGCGTTGATATTATTACCATTTTCTCAAGCAGAGTGGTTTCGGTTTGTTTTAGCTCTTTATCTCTCTTGATTTGCTTGGCACGAAGTTTCTCCAGCTCATCAAGTGTGTTTTTCAATAACTGACTCTGGCCGTCAGTGGTCTTTGAGAAATCCATCACTATGGCTTCCCAGCTATTCATTCTTCGGATAGCATCTTCTTTCTCTGCTGTAGTAGTTTGTAGGTCACGTTGAACTTGATTGACTTGATTTTTTAGTGAGTCAATTGTGCTATTTAGCTGTTGTTTATGCCGGTCTGCTTCGTCCTTGAATGTGTTTAACTCGTTTCTTGCGCTTTGCTCCTTTTTGACTGCCGAATCTCTTTCGACCCTTAATTCCGTATACATCTGTCGGTAGTTAGTGGCGTTGGCGACATAAGTTACCACGGTACCGCAGAGGAAGATTGAGGATATCGTCAGCAAAACGATTAATATCTTTGTAAGCGTGCTCAAGACAAGCCCCTTTCACTAAAATCGTAATTTTTATGCCTTTTTACAATATGGCCAATATATTACGCTGTCCTATTAATATCGCACAATTTTAGGTACAGATTACGAATAAGTCAAGTTATTTTTAATAAATCGGCCAAATAAAACGGAGACTTCAAATGAGCGATTCCAAGAGAGAAATACGGGACTTTTGGAGGTTTTATTTTGTCTTTGAACACTGTAAAACGGCCTTGGCGGCAGCAATGCAGACTAACTTTGACCGGTCTTTAAGGAGCTGTGGAAGGTATTTTTTCAGAGATGGAGTTCTAATTTGACCGATCGCCAGCGCTGTTTTCATATAAGTACGTGCGAGGTCTTGTTCATCCATTCCGGCAGTGAGATTTTTCTCAAAAACGTCAAGTACCTCGGGTTCACCGATGCTGTCTCCGAGGGCGCCAAGCTGTTCTGCTACAGCCAGTCGAACCTCCAGTATATCATCATCCAGCATAGTAATCAGGATATTTTTGGCCTTTTCTGTTCCCATCGCTCCCAGAGCCTGTACGGCCATAACTCTATCGTCTGCATAGGCACTTATCCGCATTGCCCATAACTTTGGAAATATCCGCTCATCGCCAAGCATTGCAATGGCCTGCACAGTGTTTAATCTGACCTTGTCATCTGAATCTTTTTGCTTCAAGGCCCAATATAAATATCTTAATGCCTCTTTATCGCCACTTTTGCCCATTAGTAGGGCGGTATTGGCTCTGACTTTTAGGTCGTTTCGGACTATTGCTTTGCGAAGAACCACAAAATATTTGGGAGAACCGAGTTTACCCATCGCGTAAGCAGCGGTGATTCTGACGTTTTCGTCTTTATCTTTTAATAATCTTCTTATAGAGTTTTCCGCAAGTTTGTATTGTGAATCTCCTACAGCCAGGGCGGCTGCAAACCTGACAGGGACAAGATTATCGCGCAGTAATCGCTGTACTTTAGGCATCAGGCGGATTTGTTTCGTGGTGGCGACAACTTCTATAGCCCTTACCCTGATTCGTGGATCTTCATCAGCAAGAGAGGACTGGATAATTCGGATAGCTTGCGGCTGAAGCTGATTTGTGCTGATGACAGCAGTATCAGCGGCAGTGGCAGTGGGAGTGGTTATTTGAAGCATTTTTTTACATCCTGGGGAGAATATCGCTATGAAAGTGAATAACAAAGCACAATAAAGGATAAAAGCATTTAGCGGGTGGCTGTTTTTGTTCCTTGTTTTTTTCGTTTCAGTTTTTTTTATTGTGTTTTTCATTTGTTTACTCTGATAAATAATTTTTTTTGCCTTTTGGTTCGACTTCGCTCACCACGAGTAAGGGATTTTGCCAAAAGCTGTACTATTATGAGCAAAACAAGGCAAGCTGCACAGCAAAAATCCAGCCACTGGCCATATTTACTAAAGAAGGTTGTCCTTCTATCTATCGGCATTTTATCGGCAAACCATCCAGCGATACCCTTGCGCTGCATAGCTTTAGCTGGGAAATCAGGGCTTGCTGCTATGTAGCCGTTGTGTATCCGGCCCAGAGGGTCGATACGGCAGCTTATGCCGGTGTTGACGCTTCGCAGGACAGAGACTCTGTTCTCGACGGCCCTAAAGGCGCAGATAGCCGCATGCTGAGGGAGTTCCGTACTTGGAATGACTTTGTCGTCCTTGAATCTCACAAACCAGCCATCGTTGCTTATATTTATGAGCCAGTCTGCCTGCTTTTTTCCTTTCCGGTCTAATACGAATCTTCGGGCAATTTTCGGTACAGTGTCCTCATAACAAATCATTACGCTGAATCTGTAACCACAGTTTTGAGTTTTGAGTTTTAAGTTTTGAGTTTCTTTGCTGGTCATCTCAAAGACAGTATATTCGTCGCCTGCATCGAGTGAGTAATCATAGTTGTAAGGTGTAAATTTCATCAACAGATTGTAAAGTGCGGGAAGTTTCTCTTTGAAGGGAAGAAACTCTCCGAAGGGGACCAGATGTATTTTATCGTAGTGTTTTTCTGATTGTCGGCCGTCTCTTTTATACAGAAAAGCTGAATTATACCTTTCAGCCAAATGAATTGTCGAGTCCTGGCTGATTTGCGGTGTACCGCCGTACGCACCCACAAGCAAATAAGCTGTATCTTTAGAATGTTCGCTGAGGGCCTTGTCGAAGATGCTGTAAGAGTGTGAAGGGTCCAAAATCGCCACCACTCTTGGATTTAATACTGCCTGTACCATTGTTTCCGGCCAGACGATTAGTTCGGCACCGGCTTCGGCAGAAGCCTTGCTCTGCTGTATCAAATCGTCAAACATTTTGTCAGATTCTTCAAATGTCCTCTTTACCGACTGCGGGACATTCGACTGTAAAGAAGCGACCAGAGGGCCTTGCGTAGTAAACTGCGGCGACTGGTTTATCCTCCATTGGCCATAAATAATGGCAGCGACCACAGCAGCACACACTATAGCAGTCTTTATAAGATTGCTGATTTTGAAGATGTGCTTTTGGTGGGCAGCAAGTATCAATTCAGCCAGCAGGCCGTTGACCATCGCTATCAGAAAAGAGAGCCCTGCTGTGCCGAAAATGTCGGCTGTCTGAATGAGGGTGATATTTTGATACTGGCTGTGGGCCAGAAACCGCCAGAAAAATCCGCCTAAAAAGAGCCCCTGCAGGCGTTCAGCACCTACGAACAATACTCCCGCTGCCAAAAATAGTGGTATCTTTTTTGTCCTGCAATAGCGCATGCCCAGTGCAACAAGCGGCCAGAGCACTGCTGTATAAAGGCAGAACACAAGCCAGCCTAAAATGGTAATCGGCGCTATCCAGTAGAGATTTCCCAGCCAATACAAAAGAGAAACTATATACGCAACAAGAGCTAAAGATTTCGGTTTTGTATTCGTCAAACAAATAAGGATAAAAGGTACCAGCGCCACCCAGGCCAAATATGACAGGTCAATCGGCGGCTGAATCACCGTCAGCATCGCCGCACTGGCAAAAAATGCTACACATAACAGCACAACGTACTTCAATTTCGCATTTTTCAATCGCCTAAATCCTCTAAAGCCGCTATTATCTTTTCACTACGGTATTTTTTGCGATTGTTCATTCGCACAGCAAATTGGTTTATGAACAGTTTTAGGGTGTTTTTATCAGCAGTGATTTCTTTTATTGGAATTTTAACATCAGACAAGAGGCGCTTAATTTCACTTAATTCAGTTGCGTTGAAAAACAAATTTACAGATTGCGGATTTTCTAATTTGGCTAAGCGTTTGTTTGCTTTTTCAACATATTTATCGGAGATTTCTATGCCGACGTAGTTTCGGCCCATCTGTTTTGCAACAGCGGCAGTGGTAGCCGAGCCACAGAAAGGGTCAAGCACACATTCTCCGGGATTAGAGCTTGCTGCAGTAATTCTTTTTAGCAGATTTTCCGGCATCTGGCAGGGATGCCAGCCGGTACGCTCCTTGAATGTCCCGCATACACGGGAATATTCATCCCAGACGTCGTCCGGTATTTTGCCTGCAGCGTTGGCACGTCGGTCGTTATAAACTAACTGTCTGTCCGAGGGAACACGAACAGCATTGTCGTTAAAGGTAAAGCTATTTTTATCACGGACGAAATAAAAGATATGGGTGTGTGCACGGGCGAATTTATTTTTTGTCTGCTGGCCGAATGTGTAGTGCCATATAATCCAGTTTCGCGTGAACAGGCCCAGCTCATCAGCGATAACTTTCACATTCGCAGCATACTCGTCACCGATGGCTATATAGAACGAGCCGTGTGCCTTGAGGACTTTTTTGCAGACGGTCATCCAGTCTTTTGTCCAGGCGATGTAGTTTTTCTTTTTGACCTTGTCGTAGTATTTGTCGTATTTATAGCCGATATTAAAAGGCGGGTCGGCAAAGATAAGGTCTGCAAACGGCTCGCGAACCTTGCCCAGAACCTCTATACAATCCCCACAGATTATCCTGTTAAGTAATTTCTGCATAGCGATATTCTATAAAGCAGTTCTGAGTTTGCAAGGGGAATTGAAATTTCTGATTGATTCTTGGAGTCAAGCTGAAAGCAGGTATTACGCAATACGCTTCACGAGATACGAGACTACGGCTTGATTACTTTTTGCTCTATGAATACCCTGCCGGAGAGGTAATCGGTAAATATTACCTTGACTGTCAATGGGTCTTCGAACTTGTCAATTTTGTCAGCTACGTCAAACATCAATCTGTAGTTGATAGTTAATAGTGTAGCGAACCAGAGTTTTTTTAGCTCTTCGGGTTTTACTTGCCACTGGCCGAGCAGGGCTTCGCCGACGGCTCTGTTCAGGTCCCAGAGCTGGACATCGACTGTGCCGGTTGCCTTTATTATATCGCCATCGGTATCCATCGGCTGGATATAGACAATGAGCTTTTCTTTTTTGCCGTCTTTATC
>CAZMSP010000040.1:0-16472 GCA_964568985.1 uncultured Pirellulales bacterium | reverse complement strand
ACCGGTGACCCGCGATTCTTTGCCGACCCAATAACCGCTGGTGAATTAGAGCAGCTGGATATTGAGATATCAGTTCTCTCGCCGCTGCAGCGCACGGATGACCCATTAAGCTTGCGATTAGGGATTGATGGCATTTATATAAAAAAGGGTCATGCCTCAGGCTGTTTTCTGCCGCAGGTTGCTACCGAGACCGGCTGGAGCAAAGAGGAATTTCTCTCGTACTGCTGTGCGCACAAAGCCAGCCTTAACGCCGACGCCTGGAAGAGTCCGGATACGGAAGTCCATCTATTTACCGCTGATATATTCGGCGCAACGTTCAAAGAAATTAAAAAAGAATAACCACAGAGAGCTCTCGCCGTGCTGCGCTCGGCGCAGCAGGTAAAAAACGCTGAAAAAACTAAAAAGACAAACCGTGTTAAGTTCTATGGACTCCTACCGGAGAAATTCAGCGATAATCTGGATAATAACGATTGTCTGTTTATCGAGTTGTCACAAGACTGACAAAATTGAAACTTCCGACTCGTCTGGGCGAAGGCCCAGCCGTAGTACCGATAATGTAATCCAGCAGCTCGATACACCCGCCGGCATGGCCGAGTATCTGCAAAAGCAGAAGCTGCCGGAGCTGGAATCTGTCGAGGTGTGGGACAATAAATATGGGCCGGGACTAAAACTTACCACAACTCACTATGAGATTTTCACAACATTATTAGAGCCGCTGATGCTTCGGTCGGTGCCCGCCTTTATGGAAGCTGCATATCGCAGCTACAACAGTCAGTTAGCCGAACCTATTGAAACGAAAACCAAATTTACCATCTATCTTTTTGCCAACCGCCAACAGTGGGAGGATTACACAAAAACCTTTGCAGGTGAAAATGCGGAACTATTTTGCAAAATCCAATCGGGCGCATATTATCTAAATGGCGCCTGCGTGACATATAATATCGGCATAGAGCGAACGTTCACGGCCCTTGGGCACGAAGGATGGCATCAGTTTAACAGCAGACTATTTAAGTTTCGTCTGCCAAGCTGGCTCGACGAAGGCGTAGCGACGCTCTTTGAGGCACATAGAAGCGAACAAGAAACATTCTATTTTAAGCCGGATGAGAACGCATACCGATTAGAGGCGCTGAAAAAAACGCTGTTAAAAAAGAAAATGATACCACTGTGGCAATTAATAACAATCAATCCGAGCGAAGTTCTTGCTATGAATGAGTGCGAAGCGGTGTCGGCCTTTTACAGCCAATCTTATGCACTTGTGCGATTTTTGAGAGAAGCCGATTATGGAAAACGGCTGGGCCGTTACCGCCAGCTGCTTCTGGATGGTCTAAGAGGAAACTGGCCGCTCGACAAGACAAGCAAAAGGGTCGCAATAAACAGAAACCTCCCACGAACTGTGGGGTGGAACCGAGCTGTTGGACAGCTGTTGTTCGAGCGATATATCGGCGAGGATATCGACCGAATAGAAAAGGAGTATCTGATTTTTTGCTGGAGTATCGTACGCAATACCCCAGTCAAAACCCAGGACTAAAGACTCAAGCTATGTCCGAACAATTCCGACCCAGTTTTGCCGGAGGCGAGTGCACAATCATTCTCGCTTCGGCTTCACCGAGGCGAAGGCAGTTATTGGCTGAAGCCGGTTACAAATTCACATCAGTCAGCCCCGATATTGATGAATCAGCTTTTTTAGCTGAGACAATCAGCCCTTGTGAATATGCCAAATGCCTGGCGCTGGCCAAGGCAAAAAACGTTGCACATCGGGCTACGGCTGGCTCCGCCCAGACGAGAAAGCACCCGGATTGCCTGGTCATTGGTGCCGACACCGTCGTAGATTTCTGCGGTCAAATCATTGGAAAGCCCATCGATGCCGAAGAAGCAGAGCAGATTACAAGGAAGCTTTTTAGCAGGCCCCATAAGGTCATAACCGCAGTTGCAATTGTCAGATTAAGTGACGGCACCGAGATTGTTGAAAGTGACAGCACTACTATCTATCCGAAGAAATTGACTGATAAGCAGATTGCTGAGCATATCAAAAGCGGCTCATGGCGGGATAAGGCGGGCGCTTATGCAATAAAAGAAAAAGATGATGAATTCATTGAAAGAATCGAGGGCAGCTTAACAAACGTGATGGGCCTGCCAATGGAGCTACTGCAGCAACTGCTAAACAAGTTCATTACGTGAAAGACCGATACAGCCAAAGTACCTGTTGTTTTACCGGCCTGTTTCGCACAACCTGAACTGCCACTATATTGCTTACCAAGACAAATGACAGCTATAGTGTCGGTAGAACAGGCCTATCGAACGCATGGCAATTATTGCGACAACCTGAACGGCGAGATTTAGTGCTAAATCCTTCGCCGTTGTGGCTAAGCCGGCTCCGGAGTATTGAGTAGTGTGCATTTCAAGAATCGCAAATGCCGCCAACAGAAATACCACAATAAAATACTGGATAAATGCCTTGAATATAGGGATTAAAAAATAATCAGGCCTTAATAGGGTGATGTCCTTGCCCACAGCCATCGTAAGTATCGCCATCGGAAACAGAAACAGCCCAAAGACAAAAAGACCCTGTAGCAGCAGATAATAGCCGGATTGCTCGGCCCATATATTCTCGTATGTTATGCCTTTATCCTGCAGCAGCATCAACGCAATAATGAAGGGGAACTGCACAACTACCATCGTGAAGAAAAAAGTCAGAAATGGCTTAATAACATACCATAAAAAGGTGATACTCGTTCCGAGGTAGATTTCCGGCAGCTCATCTATCTCAAAGGCCGTCTCGTAGATAATGTTGAGGTAGAACCCCAGCAGCCAGCCCCAGACAATGACAAACGAGATATAGCCGAGACAGCAGAAGGCTTTAGCGAGAAAAAACTGGAAGCACACCACCGCAACGACAAAGACCAGCGAAGCTGCGTTTTCCGGGTCAATGAACAGCTTCCAGCTATCAACAAACACCGCGCGGTAAAAGCCGGCAAGCGGCTCACCTTTTTCGACTTTTGGTTCGATTTTTTGTGGTGTTTCGTCGTCTCTGGAAGGAATTATAAGAAGCTGCCCACAATTTAAGCATCTGGCACGTTTACCACAATGTTTATCGTGAAAGGCGATTAGCGAATCGCAGCTGGGGCAGTTGAACCGGATTGTCATACTTTAATCCGCCTCCGGCGGACAAGTCCTCTAAAGTCGCTTCATAGCGTCGGCGAAGCTGGTAAGACTGTTTGCCCATTTTTTCGCTTCAAGCAGGTCAACCTTGTCTTCTTTTACCAGCCTTGCCAGATGACTTTCCATCGTTATCATATTTTCATCAGGCTTATTTTTAGTTCTTGTTTGCAGCTGAGAATACAATTGCTCTATTTTGCCGGTGCGTATTTGATTAGCGCAGGCAAAGGTATTATTAAGTATTTCCATCGCCACAAGTCTGCCTTTGCCGTCTTTTTTGGGTATGAGCTTCTGGCTGATGATATAGACAAGTCCGAGCGAGAGCTGGTTTTGCACTTCCTGCTGTCGGCCGGATGGGAAATAATCCAGCACCCGTGTGATTGTGCCGGCGGTGTCTCTGGTGTGCAACGTGGAGAAAACCAGATGGCCGGTCTCAGCAGCCATAAGTGTCATTGCTATCGTCTCGGCATCACGCATCTCTCCGACGAATATTACGTCCGGGTCCTCTCGCAGCATTGCCCTTAGCCCTTCCCCGAAGGACTTGACATCTCTTCCAACCTCCCGCTGCGAAATCATTGAATGCTTATGGCCAAAGATGTACTCTATGGGGTCTTCGAGGGTTATAATTCGGCAGGCTCGCTTCTCGTTTATTCGGTCAATCAGTGAGGCAATCGTTGTGGACTTACCTGCCCCGGTAATGCCGGTTAAAAGTACCAGCCCCTGCTGGAGGTTGACAATATCTTTCCAAACATCATTTGGAAAGCCGACTTCCTCCACTTTTGGAATCTTCAGCGATAGCGCTCGAATTGCAGCACAAATACCGTCGTTTTCCTGAAATATATTTATCCGAAACTGCAGCTGTCCGAGCCGATAAGACAAATCAACATTTTGCCTGGCCCGGAACTTCCGCAGATTTTCATCGCTTAAAAGCGGATAGATAAGCTGCTTTGCCACCTCTGGTATTACAGCAGGGCCCTTAAGTCTTACCAAATCGCCATCAATACGATATGCCGGCGACTCACCGATCTTGATGTGCAGGTCTGATACGCGCATCGCACCGTACTTCTCGAAATACGCTAACATATCCAGTATGCTAAACTTTGCGCCTTCCGCAGTTGGGTATACCTTCTCGTCGGGGCGGAACCCGCCGCAGTCCGATGCTGAGGTACGGTATCCTTCAGCCATATTTACCTTTACTTACTGTAAGGACGTGATTTGGCTATTTATTTTGACCTCTTTATATCAACAAGTATATAAGCACGATTGCCACAAAGCAAAGACAAAGTTTAGCCCCAGCATCTTCTTGTCCCGCTGCCCCGACTTGCGTTGGGAGACGCAGGGGCAGGCAAAGACAAGGGCCGGGGCTGCTGCTCGTGCTTCGCAGCCCCCGCAGCTTCTTGCGAAGCAAGAGCGGGGGCAGAGTAGCAATAGTAGTAGAGCAGAGGTTCTCTTGGCACATAAATAGAGGCATTATCCACGAAGACACAAGGAAAGTAAAAGTGAGCTCTCGTCTGGGCGAAGCCCCCAGCCGTAGCCTGGAAAGTGCCTAAAGTGAACTAAAGTAAATAAAGTGAAAAAATAATGGACTTGGCCATGCTGTGCATCCACAACTTTAGGCACTTTACATTTCTTAGTGCCTCGGGACACAAAGATAATTTTTCTTTTTTCCTTGCCCAGACCCTCGGAGGAGCGGGGCTTGTCACACATCCTTCAAAGCATCAATGAAGATCTTCATGTTGTTGGCCCATTTTTTAGCCTCCTGCAGCTCAATCGTGTCCTGTTTTACCAACATTGCCAGGTGCTTTTCCAGGGCTATCATTTTTTCTTCAGGCATATCTCGAGTCTTTGTTTGCAATTGTGAATACAATTGCTCTATTTTACCGGTGCGTATAAGGTTGGCGCAGGCGTAATTATTGTTAAGTATTTCCATTGCTGTAACCCGGCCTATCCCGTCTTTTCTGGGTATTAGCTTCTGACTGATGATATAGGCCAACCCGAGGGAAAGCTGATTTCGCACTTCCTGCTGCCTGCCCGCCGGAAAATAGTCAAGTATTCGCGTTACCGTTCCTGCAACATTCCTTGTGTGCAGTGTGGAGAAAACTAAATGTCCGGTCTCGGCGGCCATAAGTGTCATAACTATTGTCTCAGGGTCCCGCATTTCTCCAACAAATATTACGTCAGGGTCCTCCCGCATCATCGCTCTTAGTCCGTGAAGAAAAGATTTAACATCCCTCCCGACCTCACGTTGCGAAATAAGAGAGTATTTCTGTTGAAAGAGATATTCTATAGGGTCTTCAATGGTTATAATTCGACAGGCCTTTTCTTCGCTGATTCGATCGATTAGTGAGGCAATAGTTGTAGATTTTCCGGCGCCTGTGACTCCGGTTAAAAGTATAAGTCCCTGCTTGAGGTTGATAATTTCCTGCCAGGCAGTGGTTGGAAAGCCGACTTCCTCCACTTTCGGAATCTCCAGCGACAACGCCCGGATAGCAGCACAGAGGCCGTCGTTTTCCTGAAATATATTTATTCGAAACTGCAGTGAGCCAAATCGATAAGAGCAGTCGACACTGTACTGAGTTTTGAGTTCATACTCGTGTTGTTCAGTTAAAAGCGGGTAGATAAGCTGCTTTGCCGCCTCCGGTGTTACACTTCGGCCTTTAAGTTTTACCAGGTCGCCATCGATGCGGTATGCAGGAGGTGCGCCAACTTTGATATGCAAGTCTGAAACCCGCATTGCGCCGTGCTCTTCGAAGTAGGCCAACATATCAAGAATGCTTAATTTTCCAAGTTCTGCAGTCGAATAGACTTTTGCTGAAGCAGGATATTGTTCAGACATAACTGTCTCCACCTGGTAAGTGTAGAGTACCTAAAGTTGTGGATGCACAGCATGGCCAAGTCCATTGTTTTTTCATTTTCCGTGCTCCGGCAGTCCCTAAGGAATGACGAGAGCTCATTTTAGGCACTTTAGCTCACTTCACAACCGAACTCCATCTTGCACCGTCAGGCGTCCTATGGACAAAAAGACGGCAAAACGAGAACCCCGGGATATATCGGCACAACCTGGTCTAAGCAAAAGCTAAATCTTGACTGCCGTCAGACAAGCTTAGGTTGCTGCTGATGTCAATGTTTGGCGGTTTTTATCGGTTTTTTTGTTTTCGGGCTAATTTGAATACTCTATTCAGCAAATGGCAATCCGTGGCTCGCCCCCCTGCTTTCTTGCGAAAGCAAGAAGGGGAGCTCGTTTGATAAGGCACAATTTCACCAACAATTAAATACTGACAACTAAATGTGATTTTTGCTGGATTTACTAAGACAAGGGGCTATAATTCGTAGCACCCCTATGTCTTCCTGTTGGAAGAAAGGAGCTGGGGCTGGTCGGTACTACGGCTGGGCCTTTGCCCAGACGAGTTAGTAAGGATGCGAAATAAAACACTATTTATTCTGTTTATGCTGATTTTGCTGTTGGGGTTGTCTTCGACCCGAGACTTCAGCGAGCCCAGTCGAGCCGCTCAGGCCGAGGGGGTTTCGTCAGCTATTGACTCGCCGCAGGCGGGTCGCGGCGAACCACAGGCGGATGACAAGCATCAATCGGCGAGGGGCGAGGCCTTCGTTGGTCAGGATTTGCACCTGGTCGGCAGAAATCTTATAAGCTACCAGTTAAGCACAGGAGAACATACTCTCGTTTTCCAAGATGGACTTTCGATGTCAATTGGAGCAAATCAATTTTCAAGTGATAATGCAGTCGTATGGCTGGAAAGTGTAGCAATTAAATACCGTGACCGCGTTCGTATCGATTATAAAACAACAGTATACTTACAAGGAAATATCCAGGTTCAAAAAATCAAAGGTGCAAGTCCTATGTCCTCCTTACGGAGGACTACCGATCTAAGCCAAACGGTCCTTGAAGAAGGCCAGGCAATGATAGTTCAGTTTGAGGTCAGCGGCGAGGTCTTTGTGACAGCGGACAAAAGAGATGCTGCTGACCCTCGCGAATTAGAGCTTTACACAAAGGCCATTGAAGCGTGCCGAGCAATCGGAATCAAGGCAAGTTTTGTCGTTGAAGCCCCCGCTCCTGTCTTCCGACAGGAAGACGCGGGGGTGACGCCTGAACTGCCGCCTGTGATAGAGGAAAAAATAAAGGAGAAAGAAAAAGTCATAGGGACTCCTTACGAAGAAATAGTAAAGCCGGCTAAGCCGGAAGAAAAAGTAATCCGCTTCAGGTATCCGATTAATATAGCACCTATGGGCGAAATTTCGCCGCAGGTAGAGTGGAACGAGGAAAAGGGAATTGGGACAGTGATAGGCAGGTTCTATCTGTGGCAAAAGCAGGATGAAAGAGGTGGTTTATTAGAATTACAAGCTGATAACGCGGTTATATTTTATTCCGGCCAAGAGCCTGGAGTGGGTGCACAAGATATTTTGGCTAAAGGCGCCGTGAGTGCGATTTATCTATCTGGCAACGTTGTGATGACAGAAGGGCTGCGAACGATCCGGGCTGATGAGCTATACTACGACCTTGAAAGAGAAAAGGCGCTTGCAATAAATGCAGTGATGAGGAATTTCGACGTGTCCAGGGGTATTCCAATTTATGTCAGGGCAGCAGAATTGAGGCAATTGGCAGAAAATAAGTTTGCCGCTGATAATATCACCCTGACAACCAGTGAATTTCACCTGCCCCAAATTTCACTTAATGTTTCAGAGGTAGTTATCACCGATATGACCAGCGCCGACGAGCAGCAAGGCGGGCCACCGTGGCGGGCCGACAATCTTTACGATGCTGAAATGCGCAAAGTGCGTTTGAAAATGTACAACAAAACGATTTTCTATTGGCCGTATATGCATGCTAATTTGCGGAGGCCTGATATTCCACTTAAAAGCATACGTACAAGTTATGACAACACCTGGGGGGCATCGGTGGAGACGCGGTGGTACTTGGCGAGACTGTTAGGATTACGGGAGCCGGAGGGAACGGAAAGTACTTATGCGCTGGACTATTATGGAAAACGCGGAGTCGGTACCGGCGCAGAGATTGATTATGTAAGAGAGGATTACTTCGGCAACCTTTTAGGTTATGCGATACACGATACCGGCGACGATGACCTTGGCAGGTATTATGCACGAAGAAGTCTTAAGCCACCACGAAAGCTCCGGGGCCGGTTTCTATGGCGACACAGGCATTTTCTGCCTTACAACTGGCAGTTAACTACCGAGATCAGTTATGCATCTGATGAGCATTTCATAGAAGGGTTCTATCGCAGTGAATATGATGTGGGCAAAGAGCAGGAAACGCTCGTTCACATAAAGCGTATCGAGGATAACTGGGGCCTTTCCTTTTTGGGCAAGATCCGAATAAACAATTTTGTCAATATGCTGGAAGAGTTACCCACCGCAGAGTTTCACTGGACAGGCCAGTCGTTTCTTGACGATAAGTTGACATTTTACGTCGACGAGCAGGTTAGCCGGTTACGCCAGCGTTACGGCTCATCCAGTTCGCTGTCGGAGGAATTTTTTACGTTTATGTCTGAAAGAATCGAGGTTGATATGCCTGTGACGATTGGCAAGACAAAAGTAGTACCTTTTGTGGCTGGAACGACGGCATTTGACGACGGCATGGGCTTCCGGACGAATATTGACGGTTCGCCCGCGAACAGCAAAATTCAAGCCTGGTTTGGCGAAGGTGGTGTTCGTATATCGCCGCAATCATACTGGAAGGTTTTTCCTGATGTCAAATCACAACTCTGGGATTTGAACCAATTACGGCATATCATAAGCCCACACGTGACGGCTGTTGGTTATATTGAGAGTGACCCTGTTCTCGAACAGCGCGATACGTTAAACGTAGGTATTTCTCAGCGGCTGCAAACCAAGAGAGGCACCGGTGATAAACAGCGGACCGTTGACTGGATGCGGCTGGATATAGACTTTACATGGTTGGCAGATTCAGCCGACGCATCCGACTCTGGGCCGGGGCCGGACCGGTTCATCTGGAACAAGCCGTTTATCCCGCTGTTGAATCGATTCGATACGTCGCTGCATCAATTTAATGGTGTTCTCACGCAACAAGACAGACGCAGCAGCGATATATTCGGGCCGAGACGGAACTACCTCGGTGCCGATTATATCTGGCGTTTGAGTGACACTACTGCGCTGTTGAGTGATATGAATTTTGATACGCAAAGCGGCGTTGTGCAGCAATTCAATATCGGTTTTTCACATTTACGTTGGCCTAATTTGAGTTATTATATAGGCAGCAGGTACTTAAAACGGTTTAATAATGGCTATGGCGAGAAGGGCTCGAACGCCTTCACTTTTGCGGCCACTTATGCACTTGACCCACGATATACGTTGGTTTTCTCACAGCAGTTTGATTTTGACTATGGTGCCAATGTACGAAGTGACTTTACGCTTATCCGGCGGTATCACAGGATGTATTGGGGCCTGACGTATAGTGCAGATGAGTCGCTGAAAAGACACGCAATCACATTCAGCATATGGCCACAGGGAGTACCGGAGATGGCGTTTGGGCAAAGAAGCTATGTAGGAATAGCCAGTCCGGCTGGCTATTAACAAATAAGGGACCCCATTTTGCTCGTCCCGGCGGCTCGTCTCTGCGAATCGCTTCGCTGAAGCAGGAAGCGTGCCGTAGCCGGGGAGCCCGCCGCAGCCCGGCAAAAGAAAAGCAAAATGGGAATCCAATTATTGTATAAGATGTTTACCTGCACATCACCCCGCCCGAGGGTGGGGCAGGAAGACACACGTGAAGAGTTTTTGTTTAATACAAATTTGAGAAATTTAAGGAGAGTATTATGGCGTTGGTTGATACAAGAAAGATGTTTGAGATGGCCTACAAGAATGGCTATGCAGTCGGTGCGTTCAATGTAAACAATATGGAAATCACACAAGGAATTATCAATGCCGTAGCTGAGGAAAAAGCTCCGCTTATCCTGCAGATATCCAGGGGCGCGCGTGAATACGCGAAAAATAGTTACCTCAAGGCGATTATCAACGTGGTGGTCGAGGAAAATCCCGACATTCCCGTTGCAATACACTTAGACCACGGCGACACCTTTGAGACCTGCAAGCAATTTGTGGACGACGGCTTTACCTCGGTAATGGTAGATGCCTCGAAACTCCCGTTTGAAGAAAACATCGCGGTCACCAAGAAGGTAGTCGAATATGCGCACGCCCGGGATGTCGTTGTCGAAGCCGAATTGGGCCGGTTAGGCGGTATTGAAGAAGATGTCGTCGGAGTTGACGACGTCAGAAAGCATTTAACAGACCCAGAGCAGGCGATAGAGTTCGTTGAGAAAAGTGGCTGTGATTCCCTGGCGGTTGCCTGTGGAACCAGTCACGGTGCTTACAAGTTCAAGAGCGAACCGAAATTAGCTTTCGATGTGATACAAGAGATTGCTGACAAACTACCCGGATTTCCGCTGGTCATGCACGGCTCAAGCAGCGTGCTGAAGGAATTTGTCGACCTTATTAACAAATACGGCGGTGATATGCCGAATGCAATGGGTGTGCCGGAAGATTCCATCAGCAAGGCGGCCAAGATGGCAATCTGCAAGGTCAATATAGATACAGATTTGCGGCTGGCATTGACAGCTAAAATCCGGCAGGTCTTTGCCGAAAAACCCGGCGAGTTTGACCCTCGTAAATACCTCGGGCCCGGCAGGGAGGCCATTAAAGAAATGGTAAGACATAAGCTGCACGTTTTAGGCTGTGCCGGAAAAGCGAATGAGTGCAGGTAAAGGTTTCCCCCCGCTGTTTTGCTTCGCAGGCCCCAGCGTCTCCCGTCGCAAGACGGGGCTGCGGGCAAAAACAAAGCAGCAGCGGGGTCCCAAGAAAACGAAAAACATAAGGCAGAAAATGGAAAACCGTAATTTAAGATTTAAAATTTACCTCATTTTAAGTTTGTCGCTATTGTTTTGCACTTTCGGTTTTTCGTCTTTAGCTTTTGCGACAGAACCGAACGAGCTCTCCACAAAAATTGCCAGCGAGCAAGAGACACAAATCAAGCAGATTTGCTCTGCGATATATAAAGGTGACTTTGCAACTGCTCGGCAGATTCTTGAAGTAAGCAAAAAACCTAAAAGTAAAGCCATTGCGCATCTGGCAGACATTACTTGCGAATATGAAGCGATAGAAAAAAGAAGACAGTCAGCCCGTGAAGCTGCATACCAAGAGCAATTAGCAAAGCTTGAAAGGCTAAGCACCAAAACAGATAACAATGACGTTAACAACGTAAGCAGTGTAAGCGATGTAAACAATATCTCTGAGGCGCTATCAGTTATTGCCAGCGCGCGCGAGTTTGCGGATGAGCAACAGAAACAAGAGCTTTTGTCCAGGCCGTATGTTAAACAAACCATCCAGAAAACAATAGACAAGGCCGCTGTTTACGAGTCGCAAGGCAAGTGGCTCGATGCGTATATAACCTGCTATAGCTGGCTGCAGGCCATTGAACCAAACAATGAGGCAATTGCAGATTATACCGAAAAGCTTTTGGAGAAAGCCAGTGTTGCAGCATCTTTTCAGGACAGTCCCTGTGAGAGCCGCAGGGAACGCTTCCAGGGCGTAAAGAAAGATATATTTGTCTGGGCAATTGCTGTGCTGAAGTCTAATTATATTGACATTATTGATTACAAACAAATGGCAACCAAAGCCATCAAACGATGCCAGTTGCTGGGTGAGGTATACTCGATGCCTGATATTCAAGACTCGATACCCGACGAGAATCGAGAATCAGCCTGGTCAGCGGCCCTGTCGGCAGTTTTGGCCGATGTTGAACAATCACCTACAGGATTCGGTAACGATGAATTCGTAGATGTTTTTGAAAAGCTTCTGAAGCTTAATGAAACAACCGTTGAATTGCCCCAGCCAGTATTGATTGCACAATTTGCCGAAGCAGCGTTCTCTTCGCTCGACCCTTATACAGTTATAGTTTGGCCCAAGCAGATGCAGAGTTTTCAGAAGATGATGACCAATGAGTTTACAGGCATTGGCATAGAGATTACAAAACAAAAAGGGCTTTTGACGGTAGCGAGTTTGCTGCCTGATACGCCGGCCTACAACTCCGGTCTTGATGCAGGTGATGTGATAGAAAAGGTGGATGGGGTGGAAACAAAAGATATGACTCTAATCTGCGCAGTTGACAAGATTACCGGCCCCAAGGGTACGAAAGTAACGTTGACAATAAAAAGTGCCGGTGAGGAAGAAACCAAAGATATTACCATAACCAGAGCCAAGATAACCGTTCCAACAATCCGCGGTTGGCAAAGGACAGAGCGAGGCCGCTGGCGTTATATGATTGATGACCAAGAAAAAATCGGCTATCTCCAGCTCACAAGTTTCTCCGAGAGAACTTCTGCAGATTTAGAAAAAGTATTACTTGAGCTTGAAGCAAAAGGCTTAAAAGGGTTGATTCTGGATTTGCGATTCAATACCGGTGGGCTTTTAGACAGTGCAGTTGCGGTAACCGACAAATTCCTCAAAGAAGGTTTGATAGTTAGAACAGAAGGAGGGTTTAGCAGGGGATTAGTTTTTGAGGCGGCACATGAGAAAAACACACATCCGAATTATCCGCTTGTTATACTAATAAACTCCGGCTCGGCCAGCGCTTCGGAGATAGTAGCGGGAGCATTGGCAGACGAAAAACATAACCGGGCGATTTTAGTGGGAGAGAGAACTCACGGTAAAGGCAGCGTGCAGGGAATAGCGTACTATCCCCAGGGAGGTGCCCAGCTGAAATACACGATGGCGTATTATCATTTACCTTCCGGCCAGAGAGTCGAAAGCGCTGAGGCAGTGAAAAAACAAGGTAGAAAGGATTGGGGTATTGGACCAGATATTGAGGTTAAATTGAGGAGTGATGAGCTCAAAAAATTTGTTGATGTGCAAAGGAATAATGATGTACTGGTTAAAGCCGGCCACGACAACTCCAAGCATGAGCTTATAAAATACACAATACAAGAGACCCTGGCTACTGACCCACAGCTGGCGATTGGGCTTTTGGTGGTTAAGAGCAAATTTATCGAGGCAAAAGCTCAGGAATCAACGAGAGCCAACCAAGTTATGGCTTTAAAGGTGCGCTGATTTGACAAATACAAAAGATACAATCGGGACTCCGGCTGGGCCTTCGCCCAGACGAGAAAGAGATTCTTCCCTGCCTTCAGAACAGGACATTCGGCTGAACTCGGTCGAAGCCCAGGGCCGCTTTGAACGTCAGAGGCAGGAGAAGCTAAAGCAAATCAAGGAATCAGGCATTGACCCTTATGGGGCGAGATTCGATGGTGCAGAAGCAGCTGAGGACATCAAAGACAGATTTGCCGAAGGTGACGAAACACAACGAGCCAAATGTGCTGGCAGAATTGTCCTGATGAGAGACATCGGCAAGCTCATTTTTATTACTCTCCGCGATTGGAGCGGGACCATCCAAATCGGCCTGAGCAAAAAGCTTCTGGGCCAGCAAGCATCAGGATGGCCACTTGCTAAATTGCTCGAGCTCGGTGATATAATCGGTGCCGCTGGGCAATTAGGTAAAACGAAAACGGGCGAGATTACTATATGGGCCGATAGTCTTTGCATCTTAAGCAAATGTCTGTGCCAGCCGCCGGAGAAATTTCACGGCCTTACGGATGTCGACCTGCGCTATCGGCACAGGTTCGTAGATTTATGGGCTAACCCCGAGGTAATGGAGCGGTTCAAAAAGCGTAGTGCCATCATCGCTTGCGTTCGTGAATTTCTTAAATCACGCGGCTTTTTGGAAGTTGAGACGCCGATGATGCAAACGATAGCCGGCGGGGCTGCGGCAAAACCCTTTGTTACGCACCATAACAGTCTGGATTTGGATTTGTTTTTGCGAATTTCTCCGGAGCTTTTCCTGAAGCGTTTGCTGGTCGGAGGAATGGAAAAGGTTTTTGAGATAAACCGAAACTTCCGCAACGAGGGGTTAAGCAGGCAACACAACCCGGAATTTACAATGCTCGAAGCATATCAGGCCTACGCTGATTATAATGTAATGATGGATTTGACCGAAGAGATCTTTTCTGAGTGCGTGGACAAACACTGCCCAGGCAAACAAATTCAACTCGGCCAAACTTCGATTGACTATGTTCGGCCATGGCGAAGGGCACAATATGCGGACCTCTTAAAAGAATATAGCGGTTGTGATATTGATGATATAGAAGCTATAAGGAAAAAGGCACAACAGTTAAACATTGAATATGCGGATATGGACAATGCGGTGCTTATCAACGAAGTGTTCGAGACCACTGTCGAGGATAATCTTGTGAATCCTACGTTTGTGATTGACTATCCCGCGGCACTGTGCCCGTTAGCTAAGCGAAAAAAAGGCGAACCCATATTCGCCGAGCGGTTCGAGCTGTTTATCGCTGGGATGGAATTGGCCAATGCTTATACCGAGCTAAATGACCCGGCGGAGCAATATGAAAATTTTCTTACTCAGCTACGCGGTCAGGAAGAGTCACTAACAAAAATGGACACTGATTATATAACAGCTCTGAAATACGGTATGCCGCCGGCAGGAGGGCTGGGGATTGGAATTGACAGGTTAATAATGGTCTTGACCGGCGTTACAACTATCCGGGACGTAGTGCTGTTCCCGCTTCTAAAACCTCTGGATACCGGATACTAAATGCTCCGCCCATAGACGTCCTATAGAGATATTCAACGATAATCCAGTATCAGGAATCGAGAGTCGAGAATGCTGAAATTATTTTTATGGCTGCGATATCTGCATAAGAAAAAGATTGCATTTTTAAGTATTACTGCAGTTGCTCTGTCCGTGTCTTTGCTGATAGTCGTTGTGAGTCTGTTCACCGGCTATATTCACGCCTTTGAAAAAGCTGCAGCCGATACGATGGGGGATGTTGTTCTTACGGCGCCGATTAAATTTGCGAAATATCCGCTATTTATCGAACGCCTGGAACAAACAAGTGCAGTAGAGGCAGCGACAGCACTCCTATCGGCCGAGGGCCTGCTGCATCTGGGCAAAGGCAAGGTTCGTGCAGTACAAATTTGGGGGATTGAGCCGGCACGACGAGCAAAGGTAACAGGTTATAAGCAATTCTTGCTCAAACAAAAGAACCTGCCGGATGAACCAACTTTTGAACTTCGAAACTTGTCTGACGACAGTCAAGATTCGAAAATCGAAAATCGAAATTCCCGTATCGGGGGATTCGCAGGAATCGCAGTTATAACTGAGCCGAATGAAAAGACCGATGAATATGATTTCCACACTATTGACCAGATGGTCGGCCAACAAGCTGTTCTTACAACAGGAATAGTTACAGAAACGTCGCCCGTGACCAGTGACTCGTATCTCGAACAAGGCAAAAAACAAGCGACGAGCGACAAGCGACGAGCGACGACTTTTAAAAGAAGAACGATAAGCTTTGTAATCACCGATGTTGTTTTCACTGGGGTTTATGACATTGATAAAAGATTCGTATATCTGCCGATAGAAGAATTGCAAAAAAAAATCCTTCCAAATGAAAATGGGCCGGTCGCCGACCAAATTCAAATTAAACTTGTAAGCGGTACCGACACAGAGGTAGCACTGGCACAGATTCGAGGTGTATGGGAAGTTTTTGCAGCAGAGCAGCTCCAGTGGGCACCACATCTTATAAGATACACCGATATCCAAACCGCCCAGCAGATGCAAAGCAAATACATCGCAGCGCTGCTAAAGCAGATGGGCGTTTTGTTAGTGATATTTGGCGTTGTAAGTTTTAGCGTGATTGTGTTGATATTCTGCATATTTTATATGATTGTGATAACACGTCGAAGGGACATCGCAATAATAAAAAGCTGCGGGGCGGCGAGCAGTTCAGTGGCTTTCGTTTTCGTTGGATTTGGCACTTTTGTCGGCCTGGTCGGCTCAGGAATTGGAGCTGTCCTCGGATACATCTTTACAAAGAATATAAATACAATTGAGCAGTGGATAAGAATGATATTTGGGTTGAAGCTGTGGAAAAGCAGCGTGTATATGTTCAGTCGGATACCGAACGAAATAAATTGGACATCGGCCTTGTGGATTGTATTGTTCGCAGTCGCAGCCGCGGCTATCGGTGCATTAATACCAGCGGTTGTCGCAGCAAGAACAAGACCGGTCGCGATTTTGCGTTATGAATAATAATCTTGTAAGGGATAAATTCCAAATTCTAATATCTAAATCCTAAATACTAAACAAACTCCAATGACCAAAATTCAAAACTCCAAACTCTTAGGTTTCGAGAATTTGAAATTTGTATTTTGAGATTGTTTAGTGCTTAGAGATTAGGATTTAGAAATTTTTG
>CAZMSP010000039.1:0-16537 GCA_964568985.1 uncultured Pirellulales bacterium | reverse complement strand
GCGGATGTAGTACATCTGGTTTGTGTCAAAGTAAATCTTTCTCATCAATCTTTGCGTTAAGTCCGTTACCAAAAGGGTATTTCTTTCATTATTCTCTCTCAATTCCTAACAGCAGCTTCGGCCTCCTTTTTCTTCTTCGCACGGGTTACTTTGAACCATAAATCGCAAGATGTCTCGCTTTGTTGCTCGCTAATGAGAATTCTACATTATTGAGGCAGGATTTTCAAGAAAAATAAATATAGCGTTTAGCGTTTGGCGGGTAGCGGATAGGGATTGCCGCGATGGGGCACAAGTTACGGACTACTCAACTGCAAATTCCTTTTTTCTGGTGTTCATTTGAGCTTTGAGGCGTGAGACAATAGACGAGTGCATCTGTGAGACGCGGGATTCGGACAAATCCAGCGTCGCCCCAATCTCTTTCATTGTCATCTCTTCATAATAATACAAAACGATTATCAGCCGTTCAGCCCGCGTCAGCCCTTTGGTAAGCAAACTTTTCAGGTCCCGCTTCTGGGCCTCGGTTACAGGGTCCTGGCTCTTCCTGTCTTTTATCACATCTATTTCGCGAACATCTTTTTCGCTGTCGCCGTCATTATATTTATTGTCCAATGACACCAGGCCGACAGCATTAGCATCCCGTTGTAGTTTGTTAAACTCTTCCGTATTCATATTTAGCTCTTCAGCGATTTCTTTCTCAGTAGGTTTACGTCCGAGATTTATCTCAAGCGAATGGCTGACCTTGGCAAGCTGATGAGCGCGGGCACGGACTAATCGCGGCACCCAATCCATACTACGCAGCTCGTCAAGAATCGAACCTTTTATACGAGGTGAGCAGTATGTCTCAAACCTTACTCCCCTGTCGGGGTCGTATGCATCGATAGCATCCATCAGCCCGAAAATACCGGCGCTGATGAGGTCGTCCAGTTCAACCTTATCAGGTAATTTACTGTGCAATCGCTCGGCGCAGTATTTTACAAGGTCCCTGTAGTGCTCCATAAGCAGATTGCGGAAATATTCATTGTGGGTTTTGTGGAATTGCTTCCATATTTCTTCGATGCCGGGTTGCTGCTTGGTTTTCATAGCATTCTTCCCTGAAAATGACCATGCTTTGCGAAAGTATGGTTTCTATGATTTCAACAACGTTTATCTCACTGGGCTTTAAGTCCTATAAACACCAGCGCCTATTTTTTCATCCTTACTCTCCTCCATATCGATATACAAAATACCTGTCTGAAATTCTTATCGACCCTTCGGCCGATAACTTTAGAAGAACAAATCAACAACCTTCTTAAAAAAACCTTCATCGTTTGGCGTCACGGCCAAACCATTACCCAATTTCGCCGCTAAGGCCGCCAATGACGAGGTAATCTGCGCTTTAGGGTAAGCTAAGACGACCGGCTTTCGCAGTCGAACCGCAGAGTTCAATCGTTCATCTTTGAGAAATACGCCGGCATCATAAACGTGCGTGTTCAAAAATTGTTTCGCAACGCTTGCTATCTGATGATAGGTTCTTTTGCCCTCCGCTACTGTCGCAGCCATATTTACAATAAGACTTATTTGCCTTGCAAACCTGTTTAGAACCAGTACTTTAATCGTCGCATAAGCATCGGTCATTGCTGTAGCATCCGGTGTTGTGATTACCAAAACGTGGTCAGCCGCAAGACAAAAACCAACAACCAGCTTCGAAATGCCGGCTGCGGTATCAATTACAATCACATCGAAATCGCTCTGAAGTCTGGACAATTCCCTAAGCAGGCGATGACGCCGAAATTCATCGATGTTGGCCAAGTCCTCAAGGCCGGAAGCTCCGCAGATTATCCCCAGTCCCTCAGGGCCGCTGTAAATAATCTCCTCGATGCTTTTTTGCCCGTTAAGCAAATGAGAAATGTTGTATTTACTGTATACCCCCATTAATATATCAAGGTTGCCTAATGACAGGTCCGTATCAATAAGCAGGACTTTTTTCCGCGATGCAGCCATACATATCGCGAGATTTGCCGCTATGTTGGTCTTGCCTACTCCTCCTTTTCCGCTGGTTAGCGCCAAAACCTTTGCCGGCTGCCTATAGTTTTCCATCATCTGTCGTAGGTAAATCGCTTCGTTTGCCATCTGTTCTGTTGAACGCAGTAGTTTATAGTCAATGGTTAGTAACTAATCGAAATAGCCCTTTGTTTTCGCCGCAGCAATTCTGCTGCTATTCTCTGATTGAGCGAGTTTTCCAAGAGCTTATTTATTTGCAATTTGATGTATTCATCCTGATTTTCTTCAAGAATCTCTTTGGCATATGTATCAATCACCGGTTTGAATTCGATATCGCCACCGGCACCGAATTTGATATTTGCAGTATCCCTCAGTAAGAGCCGCCGATTTTGGATATGCTCGTCGATTGCATCGTCGAGCAGGTCAGAAAACTCATCTACCAAAAAATCTTTAGGGACAAAATCAAAGCTGTTGATATCGTATATGTTTTGGACGAGGATTTTTTGGCGAATCTGTGTGAACTCGATTATCTTAACCAGTAATTCAGCGATATTATCTGTTATTAGTAATGACAAATTCATATGCAATCCCCTGTATCAAGAGTATCAAGGTTGGGTTTAATCTGCGCATTTATCCGCAAAGTATAAGGGTAGAAAAAACAGGAAGGATAACTTGTGAAAAGCAAAGCAGTATTTCTCATCCTTGAACCTTTCATTGCTTCTCTGAGCCTTTACAGCAGGCTGAAAGTAAAGCGACAACAGATAAAACTACCCACTCTTTTTAGTTTTTTTACGACGAATTAATGCCCTCTTCTCTGCGTAGAATCTGTCTTATTTCCGAAAGAGTTTTTGTCTTTTTAAGCTGAATGATTTTTGATAATCGCTCGAACACCGATTCATCGTAAAGTCTATGTCCGCCATCGGTCCACTTCGCCTCACGAATAAGCCCCATTATCGTGTAGTTATGAATCGTTTGTCGTGAGAAAGGAGAATAGTTAACCAGCTCACCAATTCGATAGAGCTTGGCAGGTATTTGCACCGTGTGTTCTTTAACTTCTGTCTCCATTACTAAAAGCTCTCTATGAAAAACTCATCAAAAAACAGATAATTAATATTTCAAAGCATTTCGGCTTGCTGAATCAAACTTACTGTGTTGTTCAACAAGGCCGTCAATCCTTTGCTCATCCTTTTGTAAAGCAATTCCTTTGGTTCATACCTGTAATGCCCCAAACTTGTCCTGCTTATCATGAGTTTGCCAAAGCTTAATTATATTTTACATTTTGCAAAATGTAAAATACATTTTGCCCCCTGTCAACTTTTTTTCTTATTTTTTTGAAAAAAAGTTTATTTTTTTATGTTAGGGAAAATACCTCAGCCCTATAAGCTAAAACTCCAGTTCTCCCTGAGGGTTTTATATGCTTTTGTAAAAAGCTCATGCCCAGGCCCTTGAAATAAGGCTTTAAGTTCATTTTTGGCCTTAAGCTGGCGTGTTTTCCCAAATACCCCTGCTAAAAAATCCGATACAAGGGTAAGTGAACCCCGTTAGAAAGCTCGGGTGGGGCTTTAACTCCCACCGGCACTATGTATTTTTTACCTCACCCAAAGGGTGGAGCTTTCTTTCTAACGGGGTGAAGGTACATTATTTACCCAAAACTGGGCGTATAAGAGAACCTGTATCGCTCTAAACTATGCACCAAAGCAATAAAAGTTCCGATAACTCTGCTGAAACTTCCAATGGAAGCATATCGCTCCTTCAGGATGTAACTCCGTTGGCTCGACAGATAAACTGTCTCGATTTAGACCGTATAGCCGATGTCTGCATTAAAAACATAGCTAATTTGGTTTCCATAAGGTATGCTTCGCTATTTATACTTGATGAAACAAATAGTATTTTGCACCTGTATAAAAACAACCACCCATTTCTCATAAACAAAATAGTCTCACTGAATCAAACCCCCCCATCGCCCATGGTCATGGCGGTAAGAAGCAAAGAGCTTATATTGGTAGGAGATATAGACACCCATACAAAACCAATCATTAGAAAATCACAACGTGCCTTTGCCGAAAACTATAAGACCAAAAACTGTGCTATTGTTCCCCTCATTTGCCAGGACAGGGTAGTTGGCGTACTCAATCTGGCAGATAAAATAGACAGTAATCATTTTAGCTGCGAAGATATTGCGCTAATAGAGCTATTTAGCCAGTTGGTTGGTGCCTCAATCGGCAATATAAAGCTGTTTGAGAAGATACAACACCAGGCCACAACAGACGGCCTGACCGGCCTTGTGAACCACAAAACGTTTTATGAAATCCTGGAGAAGGAGCTAAACAGGTCTCGCCGATACGGCGGGCAAATCTCCCTGATTATGGTTGATGTTGACAATCTCAAGAAGATAAATGACACCCATGGCCATCGGGCCGGTGATAAGGTCCTCAAGGAAATTAGCAGGAGGATAAAGCAATGCATTCGGCAAATCGATACAGCGGCACGCTATGGCGGCGATGAATTTGCCGTCATTTTGCCGAACACCTCGCTTAAAGACGCCATCTTTGCTACTGAGCGTATGGTTAAAGCCGTCTCGCAGACACCAACAACATGGAGAAAAGTACGGATTCCCTTATCTATCAGCGTGGGCCTTGGCCAGTACGACGCTGATACCAATCCCGAGGACATTACAAGCCGTTCCGACCAGGCACTGTACACCGCCAAGCAAGCCGGCAAAAACACATTCAGAATCTTTGAATCTCCAAAGAATTAGCAATTATTTAGCCCCGACACCCCTGGCCTGAGCGAAGTCGAATGGCTGCGGTCGGGGGTCGTTTAGCCTCCTTCCCATGTATTCCGCAAAAAAACAGAATTTTCTTGACAAATTAACGACCTATAATGTAAACTATATTTAATCCTGATGCCAACTTGTCCGCCTGTGGCGGGGATGGCAAAAGTATGCGGAGATATGGAGATTTTCCAGGCGCAGTGTAAATTCGTGCTTTAGGAGATATGCGCGGAATTTGCATTCTGGCTTCGGCTCTAAATTTGCGGCAACATCTGGATTAGCTGGCTTTGGATAAAAAGGAGATGGTGATGAAAAGGGAAATTCTTTTGGGGGTGATATTCGGATTTTTCTTATCGGCTGTTGCTTCTGCCGTGCCAGTAACACAAATCAGATATGAGGCCACCGACCTTGGTTCTGGCAGGTGGCAGTACACTTATGAGGTAACCAATATCAGCTTGACGCCTGCAATCGAGACAGAAGCAACTTTGGTTGACCAGCCGAAAGGCAAAGAACTCGAATATCTCGTTATAGCAATAAATAAATCCGGCGAAGGACAGGCCAGCAATACGGTGATGGTGGTTTTGTGAATAGGAAATTGAATTTGCCACTGACGAAGCATGATCTGTCATAGATGAAGGGTGATTCGTGGCAGATGAAGCGTGATATGTCATAGATAACGCGTGATATGTCGCAGATGAAGTGTTATATTAGGCGGATAAGGCGTGATATGCCGCAGATTAAACGGGCAAACTTGTCCTCGCGCAGGCGGGGAAAGGCTGATAAGTCGTTGATTTTCAGGCAGTTAGGCGAAAAAAATGTACAAAACGGTCTCCAGTCGATTAACGGCATTTTGGAATGTCGATGGGAGTCATCTTACGCGTTACATAGAGAGAAGGTCTGTCATTATAAAATCACTTTGTGAAGACCTGATCCTGCACGATCAAATTCTAGTACCTACCCAAGATTACTTAACAGCATGCGGTCTAATACTTATAATCGGCGAAAAAGGATTTATCGAACTTCTCGAAAGAGATAAGCTAAAATTCATAAGAACTCGTGGGGGGATAGGATTCATTAGCGGTAAAGGCCCAGCCGAACTTGGGTGTTTCAGTACTCCAAAAAACCATCATCCCAGCGATTCCCCAATTGAACGATCTGCCGATGCTGGTTTGAAGGTTATTGGGGATAGAATAAAAGAGAAAAAGAAGCTTCATGAGCTTATTGTTCAGCATTCCTTACCGATAGAATCGTCTATAATTCTAGAAGCGGTCAAGCGGGAGTCTGTACAAGATCTGAAATGCACAAATCTATGGAGACCAGAATACGAATCTAATGATCCAGATTTTATAATCTTGCCAAAAAGTAATAAGATAAGCGTGCAAGTCATGGGCACCAATGACCCAAAGGAAAATATTAAAAACGCCCTTTTAGCTTTAGCGTTTTATAATTCGGACCTATATCTCGCAGAAAAATTTGAATGCCAAGATATTAGTCCCTTTTTTCCTATCGGGGATCTATTGGATATAAAAGAAGAAAGGCTTTCAAAAAGTACTGGTTATTCTGATAAGTTTTGGACATTACTTGAAGTGAACGGTGTTCCTAATTTTTCACAAATTGATCTTACGCAAGGTTCCAATTTTAGTGATTTTCTAAATGTTACAACAAATAAAAATGCTAAGGATTTTCGTAACTGGTTTCACACAAATAAGGAATTAAGCGAAAAAGAAATTCTTCGTGAATATATTGGTGCATTGCAACAGGTGCCTTGGATTCAAAACCTGCCATCGAAAACGCTGAGGTTTATAGTAACATCATTTGCGGGGCTTGTACCTGTATTGGGACAGGCCATAAGTATTTTCGACACCTTTATAGTGGACAGATTGTTTAGGGGTAAATCGCCGAAATTTTTTATCGATGACCTTACAAATATAAAGGGAAACCTAAAGCTACAATCACCACATGGAACAGGCAACAGAAAAAACAAGGATATGACAAGCAAGAAGAAGCGAAAAAGACAGATAGCAAAAGTTTCTAGAAAAAGGAACAGAAAATAAGCAAAAAAAAGATACGAGACAAATCCTCCGCAGTGGTGCGGGTGGGAATATACTAACACCTATTTACGGAAAGGAATTTTAAAATGGCAAGATTTCCAAGAACTGAACCAGAAGTAATGGACTTGGCCATCCCTAACAGGATTGCATTATATCAGGCAATGGTCTCATGACTTACCGGCAACGCGGTGCTTTACCCAGCCCCTCCGATATTACCGGCGGCCTTGACGTCATTAGTCAGCGCCTATATGACCGCCAAAAACGCCGCTATCGCTACCGTAGCCGCCGCCGGGTACTCCGTCAGCCGATATTGCACTGCCTGGCGGTGATGGCATAGTGAACTTTCTTGACTTTGCGATGCTTGCTAAAGATTGGATGAAGTAGGGAGATTGCTTCTTCCGCCTTTGGCGGACTCACAATGACATTATCGGCGCCATTCGGGTTTGCGGACCATCAATGGCGGCATCTGTTCCGGCTTGACGCTCCGGTGGTTGGGATTGGAGCAGCTTCTGTTACTGCGATACCAGCGAATAAAAAAAAGCTGGGGCTTCAACGGTAACTTCTTTTCCTTCAATCTGCCGAACATTTCAAGGGCCTTTTCTATGAGCAAAACTAAAGAGTCTATGCACTTTCCCTATCGGCTAATTCAAACAGTGACTTTCGGGAAAAAAGAAGTGAACTAAAGTGAGCTCTCGTCTGGGCGAAGCCCCCAGCCGTAGCCCGGGAAGTGCCTAAAGTGAACTAAAGTTATAAGAATTTTGATATTCCTGAACTTTAAGTACTTTACACTTTAGACACTTCAAACTTTCACTGCCTTTGTGGCAAAAAATACTTAAAGCTTTACCGGTATCCCCCGCTCAGCCAAGTACTCTTTCATCTGCTTTATGGTGTATGTGCCGAAATGTGCTATCGAGGCCACAAGAACAGCATCTGCCCCCCCTTCCACGATGGCTTGGTGCAGATGTTCGAGCGTTCCGGCTCCGCCTGATGCGATTACCGGAACTTTCACCGCGCTGGATATTGCTTTTGTCATCGGGATATCGTATCCGGTCTTTGTGCCGTCAGCATCCATACTTGTCGGCAGGATTGCACCGGCCCCCAGGGCTTCTGCTTTTTTTGCCCACTCGACAGCATCCATTGCCGTGCCGGTAGTGCCCCCGTTGATTATGACTTCGAATCCTGATGGCAATTGTGAATTGCTGCAGGTATCTATTGCGATAGTTATTTTCTCGCTGCCGAACTCATTTGCTGCTTCCCTGACCAAATCCGGATTACGTATAGCGGCGGTATTGATAGATACCTTTGATACACCTAAATCCAGCAGTTCTTCAATCGACTGACAGTTACGGATTCCGCCGCCGACGGTCAATGGTACGGTAATTCTCTCGACGGTTCTTTTGACGGCATCGAGCAGTGTTTTTCTATTTTCGATGGTCGCTGTAATATCCAGAAAAACTAATTCGTCTGCTCCTGCCTTGCTATAAACAGCGGCATTTTCGGCGGGGTCGCCGACATCTTTCAGCTTAACAAAGTTAATACCTTTAACTAATCGGCCGTCTTTTACATCCAGGCAAGGGATAACTCTTCTGTAATCCATATATCTATCCCCCAATCACCAGTTACTAATAACCAGTTTCCAATTATTCCTTAGATTTCACCTTTTTTTTGTAGGCCTGTACGATATTTTGAACCAATCGATGTCTTACGATATCTTTCTGGCTTAGCTGGACAAAACCTATTCCTTTTATGCGACGCAGTATTTCAATTGCGTCGACCATTCCGCTTTTCTGGCCGGGTTCTCGGTCGATTTGCGTTATGTCACCTGTTATTATCATTTTAGAGCCGTGGCCCAATCTTGTCAAGACCATCAGCATCTGCAGTGGCGTGGTGTTTTGGGCCTCGTCACAGATGATGACAGCTTCGTTTAGAGTTCTGCCACGCATAAAGGCAAGCGGAATGATTTCGATAATATCCAGCTCTATAAATTTCCTCATCTGGGCGAAGTCCATCATATCTTCAAGGGCGTCGAAAAGTGGGCGAAGATATGGATTTACCTTTGCCTGTATGTCACCCGGCAAAAAGCCAAGCTTTTCGCCAGCTTCCACAGCCGGTCGTGCAAGGACGATTCTCCTTATTTGCCTTTTCTTCAACATTGAGACAGCAATTGCGACAGCCAGATATGTTTTGCCGGTGCCGGCAGGGCCTATACAAAAAGTCAGGTCATTGGCTAACATTGTTTCAACGTATTTTAGCTGTCCTTTGGTTGAGGGCTCGACCACCTTTTTGTGGGAATAGACGGTAACGGCTTCACTGGTATCAGAGACCGTGGGCGAACCACTACGAGTGATAAAGCCGGTTATATCCGCAGTAGTAAGCGAGCTGCGTTTGATTAGATGTTTTTGCATTTTGTCGATAATTTCGGCAGCTTTATTTACGTTTTTTTCTTCGCCGGTGATTATCAAATTGGACTTACGGGCAGTGATTTGGACGCCCAGGGATTTGCGCAAAAGTCGAAGATGACTGTCGGCGGGACCGAACAGTTGAAGCTGCTTACCTGCTGAATCTAATTGTATGGTAATTTCCAAAGTTTCTCTCTTTAAGAGCTGAGCATAAAGAACAAATAAGCAAATGGTGCTGCCACTAAAGGTGAATCAATGACATCCAAAATTCCGCCGAAGCCGGGCACACTTTTTGCCGAATCTTTCTGCTCGGCATCTCTTTTTATCATAGACTCGGCCAAATCTCCGAGCTGGCCGATGAACGCAAAACAAAAGCCAAACAGTGCTGCCAACCACCAGGCCATTGTCATTATACCACCACTTAGGGTAAAGCCAACAGCAACGACCACTGCGACCGCAACAGCGCCAAACATACCTTCCCACGTCTTCGAAGGGCTGATTTTAGGCGAAAACTTGTGCTTTCCTAAGAGTTTGCCAACTGTGTAAGCTCCTATGTCAGCAGACTTTACGACAAAAACAAACATAAGAAGCGGCCAGACACCAAAGTCAATACGGATGGCGAGTGCGAAGCTGCTCAAAAGTCCCAGGTAAGCAATAGAAAAATAATTTACCCCGCAGTTAGCTAATACTCCTGAGGTCCCATAGTGTATATATTGGTATAAAAGCAGCGCTACCAGTACAAAAACAGAAAGAAAAAACAGATATATACGGGGCGGGATTTCGACAACCTGTGGCCAGTACCAGGCGCCTGCGAATAAAATTGAGGCAATGATTGCAACAGGTTTGAAAATCCTTAAGTTTTTCGCTGCTGCAAGTTTGGATAGCTCAAGCTGAGCGGGAATTGCCAATAGAGCAATGAGCAGAAAGAGCAATGTCCCCTGCACCGGTTTATCGTCGGCAACTGTAGCTGTCAATCCGCCATCGAGCCAACTGTCAAAAATAACAATGGCGGCAAAAAGTATCGTCATTATTGTGCCGAAGAGAAGTCTGTATCTGAGCATAATCTCTCGTATCTTGCCTTCACAAAAAAACCCGTGGACTTAGAATGACACCATTCCTCGTGATATACCTTCAGCAAACGCACTTCACGATTAACCGGATACGCTTTTTACATCACCAAAGCGCCGGTTGCGTTCTGCATAAGCGAGTATTGCCTTTTCCAAATCCGGCCTTTCGAAATCAGGCCAGAGAGTTTCTGTGACGTAAAATTCGCTGTATGAAATTTGCCAGAGCAGAAAGTTACTGACCCTCATCTCGTTTGCAGTACGTATCAAAAGGTCCGGGTCGGCAAGACCAGCGGTGTATAAATGTCGGCTTATGCATTGCTGGTCAATATCTTTCAGACGAAGTTCACCGCTCTTATATTTTTGAGCAATTTCTTTAACGGCGTCCGCAATCTCGATTCTACTGCCGTAGTTCAGCGCCAGTGCAAGTTTCATACCGGTATTAGCTGCGCTCATCTCTATAGTTTCTGCAAGCTCTACCTGTACCTTTCGGGGCAGACCGGACAATTGGCCAAGGTGCAGTAGTTTAACGTTGTTTCTCTCTAATGTCTCGCGAATCTCGACGAGGTACTGGGTGTACAGGTGCATCAGGGCTTGAACTTCTGCCTTGGGCCTTTTCCAGTTCTCTATACTAAACGAATATAAAGTCAAAGATTCGATGCCAAAATCGACACAGCATTGAGCTATTCTATGGACCGTCTTTCCGCCCTCGCTATGTCCCTCAGCGCGTTGCAGGCCTCTTTCCTGTGCCCATCGGCCGTTGCCGTCCATAATTATTGCGATATGACGGGGCATCTGTTTGGTCTCTAAACCGAGACGTTTAGCTGTCTTTTCAAGTTTTTCTTCGAAACTTTCCATGGCATACTGCGTTTAGCATTTCCTTTATCCACTGTTTTCTGACTTATGAAGTTATCTGAATATCGTCTGGGTTCGTTCCGGTCCAACCCCGATAATTGTGATAGATTTCTTGACCATTTCTTCAACAAGACAAACAAAATTCCGGGCATTGGCAGGTAAATCATGAAAATCATTTACTTTGGTTATATCAACATCCCAGCCGGGGACAGTTTCATAAATGGCACTTGCCTGTGAGAGTCTGGCTGTATTTGCTGGGAAAAAGGTAGTTTCTTTTCCGTTAATTTTATATGCCCTGCAAATATTTATTTCCTTCAGGCCGGTGAGTGTGTCGAGGTGCATCAATGCTATCGTATCGATAGAGCCGATTGTTACGGAGTAAGATACAGCTACTGCATCGAACCAGCCGCATCGGCGGGGCCGGCCTGTGGTAGTGCCGTATTCATGTCCTTTGTCACGAATATATTGACCGACCTCGTTATCCTGCTCAGTAGGAAATGGGCCCGCCCCAACCCTCGTTGTGTAGGCCTTGGCTACACCGATGAATTTATTAACCATCTTAGCTGGTATGCCGGAGCCGGCCGGCATACCAAGTGCACTTGAGTTTGAGCTGGTTACGTACGGAAAAGTGCCGTGGTCCAGGTCCAATAGTGTCCCCTGCGCACCTTCAAAGAGGATAGATTTACCTTCGACAACTGACTTGTGCAGATATTCGGTTGTATCAGTTATAAACGGCAGGAGCTTATCGACATAAGATTTACACTTTTTGAAGATTTCATCGGCACTTATCGGCTCAGCGTTATAAAGAGCTGCAAAGGTTTTGTTTTTGTATTCAACAATGGTTTGCAATTTGGCCTTGAGATTTTCGAGGTTTCTGAAATCGGACATACGAACAGCGTGACTTCTGCCGACCTTATCCGCATAACAAGGACCGATACCTCGAATTGTTGTACCAAGTTTATTTTTGCCGAGCGATTCTTCTCGTAATTGGTCCTCTTTTTTATGATAATCCAGGACTATATGTGCATTCTCACTTATAAAGAGGCGTCCTGTTAGCGTAATATTTTTTTGGGCGAGCGCTTCAATTTCCTTTATCAAGGTGTCCGGGTCAACTACCACGGCATTAGTAATCACACAGACAATATCCGGCCGAACCGAACCACTTGGCAACAGATGTAAAGCGAATCTGTTGTCACCTATGATAACGGTATGTCCGGCATTAGCGCCACCGCTGTATCGGACTACGATATCGTGTTGTTCAGCAAAGATATCAACAACCTTGCCTTTGCCTTCATCACCCCACTGCAGGCCAACAATGCAGGTATTCATTCGTATCTGTCTCCTCTTATGTTGTTAAAAATCACAAAGATAAACCGCAACTGCTTACGATGTCAGCATATTGCGGTTTAACGGTTAATTAAATTTTAGATTTTATTGCGATAGTTTTCAACTAATTTTTGCTATTAGATGCTCCAAAACAGCTTTTAAATTGTCGTATGTTTTACCACTTATTTTGCGGTCGATTTCTCTGCCATCCTTGTCTTTGTATGTGATGATAAAATAACCTTTTGAGTCAAAGCCGGTTTTATTTATTTTTTGTATGGAATCGTATGCAATTTTTTCATTCGGGCTAATGATGAGGTCATTGTCATCAGCGACAAGTTTCCTGCTCTTTATTACAAACAGGTACAAACCTAAAAGCACTGCAGCACCGCCAAAGAAAAATGGTGCCTTTTGATTGAAAACTAAGTAAGGTTGTGGACTGCCGTCGTGATTGGTATGCTCTTTTATCCAGTCTTTGTTAAAGTATCCGTCATAAGCGCACCAAACAGCGAGGGCAATACAAACAACGATATAGATTTTCAGATTTGTCCTTTTGAATTTACTTATCGGTGCTTCTATAGCCATTTTAGGTTCCTTTCTCCCGCACTTATTAAGAGCCATCAACAGCTTGTATTATTAAAGGCCTGCGTCCGCGAAATCGGGTAAACAAAACATAATTTGGGTTTTGAGTTCACAGTTTAGACAGACCGTTCGTTGTACTCAAGCTTACACCTAATTTGTGTGGGACAGAGCAGGCTCCTTATCTAAATACTCAATTTGCCAGATTTGTTCGGTTAAAACACTAAGTTCTTCATCGTAATCTTTTAATATCTCAAAATATTCGTCAGATTCAAGGGCTTCTTTGGCTTTTTCATCTTCAGGTTTTGCATCTTGTGGCAAAACTGAGTTCCTGAAAATTTCGTAATGGTCTCTTATAGAACAGGGCATTAGCCAATTATTCGGATGTTTCCAATTATCAAGGCCGTATTCTCTCTGCCATTTTCGTCCATTTTTCATAAAGTCGGAAAACAGTGCATCAGTCAGTGCTTTGCCGTTGTTGTATAAATCATAAATATTATCCACATAGTAAGGGATGAAGGCACATGGTGTTACATTGCCGTGCCAGTCTATATATATGTATCCGCCGCTTCTGCCGTAGGCAATGCACCCTCTAGCCAGCACACCGCTGTTCCAGAAATCAGCCAGACAATATTTCTTTTCGCCGAGCAGGTTCTCCCATTTTCTATATAACGCCAGTCTTTTCTCCGGAGTCACCATTAAACCCATCTCGTCTTTGCCTCTGCCGATAGGCATCAGTTGGAATTGCCACATATAGCAGGCGCCTTGCTCTTGGAAATAGAAATCATAAAATTCATCTGTTAGCATTATATCTACATTTTTACTTGTAGCCGTGGCGGAAATACCAAAAGGAACGCCGGCCTGCCTCAAACATTCGAAGGCCCTGAGGATTTTTTTGTGTGTGCCGGTGCCTCTTCTTTGGTCGGTTTCTTTCTCAAAGCCTTCAACAGAAATTGCAGGCGTAACATTTGCCGATTTTGCAAGACATTCAGCAACTTCTTCGTTGATAAGTGTGCCGTTAGTATATACCAAAAAGAACATATCGTTGTACTTTTGGTAGATATCCAGGAGGGTTTTACCTTCACTTTTATACATAAACGGTTCACCGCCGCTGATAGTTATAAACCTGCAGCCCCAGCAGTCGTGGACCTCACTGATTACTCTATCTACATAAGAATAAGGTAACGTATCCGGCGTATTTGCTGCTGAAGATGCATAACAGCCAATGCATCTCAAGTTACATATTTGGGTAGGAGAGAAGACGATGAAACTCGGAGGCGGTTCGCCATATTTTTGTGTGAATTTTTCAACGGCCTGTTCGTAACTCTGGTCTTCGCGAATAAGATTATTTTCAACAAGCACATCAATAATTTTTCTTATAATTTCAGGTGAGACATAGGCCTTATCCACATTTCTCATCACACAATGCAGCATTGCTGAGAGGAACTGGTATCTTTTTATCTGCACCTCTCTCAAATCTTCTGAATCGTCATTGACAATGCTTTTATAGATATAGTCGTCGATTTTCTTGGCCAATAGTTTTCTAAGGTGCTTATGATTTATCATCTTGTTTAGTGTCGTTGATATAACTTGCTGGTTCATTTTTAATCTTCCTGTCTTATATCAATACCACTAACATAACGATTTGCTCAAAAAACTTTTTGGCGAACAAGAATTGTCGCGCAAGCTTATTTCTATCTCAGAAGATAGATTAGCACAAAACAAGCCAAAGTATAATAGTAAATCGCAAAAAAGTTAAGTTTTTTTTAGCTTAAAAAGGCCGTTTTATCGGTGGGGTTCGTTCCTTTCGTAATCTATTGCGGGGGAATTTTCCTATTTTTAATTTTTAATCTGTCTCTTATTCTCTTAATATACTGCTATGCTGAAAAAAGGGTTTATCCAGATTTACACCGGCGACGGCAAAGGAAAAACCACCGCTGCGTTTGGTCTGGCTCTGCGTGCAGCCGGACAGGGCAATAAGGTCCTCATCTATCAATTCCTAAAGCCACCGTCGCTTGATATCGGCGAGCGATTTGCACTGCAGCTCGGTGCTGTAAGAATAAGGGTTGAAGCACTTGACGTTGAATGGGATATGGCCAAATCTTTTGATGATAAACAGAAGGTTGCACAGGCCAGGGCTGCAATTAGCGAAGCCCTTGAACGGCTGGCTCAGACCGCAGAGAAAAAATTCTATGACGTGTTGATACTTGATGAGATTGTGTTTTGCCTTTCAAAAGGCCTGGCCGAGTTGGATGATATAAAGGGCCTTATCGATAGGAGAGACCCATCTGTGGAAATCGTTATGACCGGACGAGGTGCGACCGATGAATTGATAGCAATGGCCGACCTGGTAACAGAAATGAAAAATATCAAACACCCGTTTGACAAGGGAATAGAAGCAAGACAAGGTATCGAGTTTTAAACACGAAGGGTTTTTGTTATGGGTAAAAATATCGCTGCGATTATTTGTGCTGCCGGAGCCAGCAACCGGTTCGGCGGTTCGACTCTTTCGACTACGCTCAAGACAGGTAAGCTCGCCGCAAGCGGAAAGAGAAAAAAACAGTTCGTCGATGTAGCAGGTAGAGGGGCCTTTCTGCGAAGCGTCGAAATTTTCGCTAACCGTGAAGACGTAAAACAGATTCTGTTGGGTATCAGCAAAGAAGATGAAGAGCTGGTGAACGTAAAGTGGGGTACCAATCTGAAATTCTTTAATGTAGAAATTTTCTTCGGCGGCGCTGAACGTTTTGAGACTGTTAATAAGGCATTAGAACTTATCAAGGAAACAATAGACCTTATTGCCGTTCATGATGCTGTGCGATGCTGCGTAACGAAAGAATGGGTTGATAAAGTTATCGCCACTGCTTCTCAAACAGGTGCAGCGCTGCTGGCCTGTCCTCTTACGGCAACTATAAAACAAGCGAGGGATAATGTAATTATCAAAACCGTTGACCGAGCAGGTCTCTATGAGGCCCAAACCCCGCAGGTCTTCGAGGCCTCACTTCTCAAAAAAGCATACGAAAATCTCAAAAATCTGGACAGAAGCAAAATAAGCGATGATTCCCAGCTTGTCGAGGCCCTGGGCCATAAGGTATCGATTGTTGAAACGGACTCCTCGAATATCAAAATCACCCGGCAAAGCGACATTGCAATTGCAGAAGCCATTCTTAAATCCCGTCCAAAGCCCAAGAAAGGCTACGTTGGCCCCTACGTAGAAGCCGAATGGTAAATTTTCGTATTGCGTTCCTTCGACTATGCTCAGGACAAGCTTGCGGCATGCGTATTGCGTTGCCCATCCTTTGTCCTCCGTCTTTTGTTTTCTGACTCCTGTCTCATTAATTCTCAATTTTAACTTCTCAGTTCTAAATTCTTTGCCTACATATCTTTTACTTTCCTGAAATGACACAAAAAACGCAAAAAGTCCTATAATTTCTACATTTTTTTCTTGACAATTTGATTTTAACAGTTATAATCCGCAACTGTATCAAGGATGAACGGTAGCGGTAAAGGAAGACC
>CAZMSP010000038.1:0-16623 GCA_964568985.1 uncultured Pirellulales bacterium | reverse complement strand
AATATTGCAGAGATTGCCGGGAAATGCCAGCTTTTTTTGCAGCTGCACCTATCGGCGTTAATTTACTTTTCCCGCTCAAAGCTTCTCCTAAAAACCGATTATATTCTACGGATTATTACTTTTTCGTTTTTATCCGGCTTACCGCGGCAGCCACCAGAGCCAAAAATGAGGCCTTTACCTGCTCAAATGTCGGCTGCCCTACAGTCTTTCCGGCGATTGCTGGCATATTTTCTTTTTTCGGCCAATCAGGAGAAATCATGAGTAAATAATCAAAACCAGCCGGAATTTGGCCTTGATTTTGCCGAAAGGCCTCCCGCAACAACCTTTTCAAGTGATTACGCACGACCGCGCCACCTTGAGATTTGCCGACAGAAACACCCAATCGCGCATAACCGCAATTGTTCTCTGCTATATACAGTGTAAGCAGCCCATCGCTGACACACAGCTTATGGGCTAAAACGGCCTTGAATTGCCTGTTACTGACAAGCCGTTTCTTTTTCGGAAAAGACAATTCGGGTGTCGTTTCCCGATGTCTATTGCCCTGTGTTGTTCCGGAGAATTTCTTCAAGACTTCACCATAAACTGTCAACCCACCATTGGCCCGCCTTTGATGTGCTAACCCATCGCTACAGCTGTCTCATCTGCCGTTTTACGCCTGTGTAAAACTTCAGCACTTATTTTACGAAGCACTTTGCGATAGTCCAAAACACCGGCAAGCTCATCACTATCGTCTGAAGCCACTACGGGCATACTCTCCAGGTCATAGTGTCTCATATGCTCTATCGCCTCTTCAAGCGGTTTTTGAGGTGTCGTTTTGTCCTGTACCTGCTCAGCAACATCACAGGCCAATAGCCATCCCGCAACATCTCTGTTCGCGAACATCTCCTTGATGTCAGGGATTGTAATTATCCCTGTGAGCCTGGATTGACCATCAACCACTGGATAATATACACTATCAGTTGTGCTGAATATTTCAAGAATCTGCTGTAACGACAAATCTTGTGGAATGCTTGTCGGCTTGGTATCCATAACATCGGCAACTTTATACGTTTTTATCAGGTCTTCTTCGGTGACATTGAGGCCGACTTCACCTGCCTTTTTAACTCCCACCTTAACAAGCATCGGCCCAACTATTTCCGTCACAAATGTTGCTGTCATAACAACCATAATAATAGTATGACCAAGGTTTGCACCAAACTGCTGGCTGGCCAATATAGCAAGGCCAATAGCCACGCCGGCCTGAGACTGCAGGCAAATTCCCAGGTATTTACGAACTACAGATGGTGCGCCAGAAAATTTCGCACCAAACCAACTCCCAATCACCTTGCCCGCTACTCTACATAAAATATACACCGCTATCATTAAAACTACCCACGCACCTAAGGTGCTAAACTCTATATGCGCCCCGGCCAAGACAAAAAATGAGACATAAATCGGAGGAGAAAATTTTCCAACAAGCTCAAAAATACCTTTACTCCGACGCGGCATTAAGTTGGCGAGCGAAATACCCAATGTCATAGCAGGCAAAATCGGGTCAATTTTGAATATCATCGAAATGCCGACAACAAGCAAAAGTAACGCCAGTGCAAATTCCAGGATTTTATCCTCGGCTCTAACAAACTTTAATAAAAAATACAGTGCTACCCCCGCCAAAAATCCTAATATTATAGCGCCGACAATTTCCCCAAACAGCACGCTCATAGCTGTGAAAACTGAACTATGGCCTGTACCCATAAGTGCTTTTGCTCCTGTTGCAGCACCCCGATAAAGCAGCAGTGCCAAAGCATCATCCAGCGCAACAATAGCAAGTATCACAGCCGTAAGAGGCCCTCTCGTTTTATATTCCCATAACACATTTACTGTGGCCGCCGGCGCTGTCGCGGAGGCAATTGCTCCGAACATAAGACCCATTGCAATTGCCGCAGAAATATCCCTGGTTATAAACCACGCACCTATTGAAGCTCCAATCGCCACTAACAAAAAAGCCCCTATACCTTCGGACATAAGGATAATGAAAAATTGCTTACCATATTTTTTAAATACATCGCTGCGAAGCTCCGACCCAATCATAAATCCTATGAGACCTAAAGCAAACATTGTAAAGGGCTTGAGTTTCTCGATAATATCCGGTGTGATTAAATTAAGAACATCACCCAGGAGTATTCCGACGACGATACAGCCAACAACCTGAGGAATACGAATCTTTTGAAAAAGACGTGCGCCAAATGTGCCACCCAAGATAACCAGGCCGAACAACAAGACCAAATTCAAATAGCCAAATGGCTCGATGCTTATATTAGCAAACAAATAAAGCATGGTAATATAGCCTTTGAAGCTCATGCGGATCACGCATGTTGGAGACTTGCTATAGTATCGGCTTTTTGCTGCCGGGACAATACTTCTGCAGAAAGCTGACGTCGAACCGCACGGCAGTTCAAAATGCCGATAAATTTGTTATCTTCGGTCAAATCTACAACTGGCAGAATCTCTATATCAAGCCGTCTTGCCTTCTCAAATGCCTCGGACAACGCTATATCCGGCGTAATCTTACTGATAATCGGCTCCATAATATCAAGTGCTACCAGCCAATCGTTTAATTCCTGTGTTGCAAAAGTATTTCTGATGCCGTCCAATGTAATAGCACCAATTAGTTTTTTATTATTATCAACAACAGGATAATAAAAACTGTCGGTACTGCTAACCACTTTGATAACCTCGCTCAAGGACGTGCTGGCAGAAATAACAGGAACTTTCGTATCCATCACATCTCGGACTTTGTATGTTTCAATAAGGTCGTCCTCAGTTATATTGGCCCCTATCTCCCCGGCTCTTGTAATGGCAAACTTGGTCCCAATTGGTCCAATTATCTCGAATATAATTGTAGTTGCAGCGATAGTGTTTATCGCTGTAATGGCTAAGCGTTGGCCTTCTTGACCTAACGAACCAAACTCATAAGATACAAGAAGCGCAAGCCCTATAGCCACACCTGCTTGAGAAAGAATTCCCAAGCCCAAATATTTACGAATCACCGGCTGTTGTTCAGTCACAGTGGCGCCTAAAAAAGCACCGCCAATGAGACCACACGACCTACATATCAGATATACTAATCCCAACAATCCCATGCTTGGTAGAAGAGCAATTTGTAAATGCGCACCGGCCAGGAAGAAGAAGATTATATAAACCGGCAAAGAAATAGATTGTATTGCTCGATAGGCTTTTTTATTTGCTGCTGAAAACAAATTAACAAATACCAATCCCAGGCTTAAGTTTGCGAGGATAAGAGAAAAATGGAAATATTCGGCTATGCCGGTGCATACTAAAATACCACCTAACGTAACTGTAAATACGCTTTCCGCTGTAGATAACCATCGGGTGAAATAACCAGTAATAATGCCTACAAAGCAACCAAGAGCAATTGAACTTACTATTTCCATAATGGGGCCTTGAAAAATAGACCCGATAGACATTGTTTTACCAGTTAAAAGAAGCTTTGATAGTGCCACAGCGACTGCGAATATCATAATTGCCAATCCATCATCTAAGCCTACAACTGCATAGAGTGCATTTGTCAAGCGGCCTTTTGCCTTACACTCCTGTAAAACTGCCACTGTGCCAGCCGGGGCAGAAGCCGGTGCCAAAGCTCCAAATACAAGGGCCAAGTATAATTTCTTGGTTAAGAGATAAACTCCCATTGTGACTAATAGAAAAGCCCCCAATGACTCTAAAATAGTAATAATTCCGATACCTCTCCCCATTTCTTTGAGTGTGCTCAACTTCATCTCGCTGCCGATGATAAAAGCTACTAAGGATAAGGCAAAATCCGTGAATAGGTTTAGTTGCTCCAACGAGTCCAAGCTAAAAGCACCCAGAAAAGATGGACCGAAGATAAGACCAGCTACCAAGTAGCCTACAACCCGAGGCAATCTAAAGCGATGGACAATCTTGCCGCCAATAAAACCAAAAATAAGGGCTATTGAAATGAAAAATAATATACTCATTTACTAACGCCGCCTTATATTCTAAATCCGGAGATTTGCATGTACCCTTATACTCCGGGCTCAAAAGCTAAAATGTTCTTTGCTTGATGCTGTAAAGTATAGAAATATTTCATATTTATACTTATGCTAATATTAAAACACGTTTTGTCAAACGAATTTCCATAGCACGATAAGCGAAAAGTTTGTAAATTGAGTTTTTCTCAGTAGCACAATTTTGATATACTGTTGGTAGTAATCAAGAGCCATTAAGGGAACCTAAAATGACAAAGCAAACAAAACGAGCAAATATTTGGGTGGCAGTGACTGTATTCGTTGTGATAATAATCTTGGCAGGATGTAAAAAGGAACCTGCTGAGGAAAACGACATAGAACGTCATCGCAACGAAATTACGCCATCTGAATCGGTTCCTAACAGCGTGAGAGAGATTGCAAGACCAGATAGCAAGCCAAAAACCGATGCGAAGATAAGTCTGAGCGATGTCATCAGGTCTGCGAGAACCTGGGGACCTGCCTACCAATTCTGGCATGGCAAAACTGCACCTGATTTTACTTTGACTGACATCAAAGGCGAACAGCACAAATTAAGCGATTACCGTGGTAAAAACGTTATGCTCATCTTCTGGGCAACCTGGTGCAGGCCTTGCCTGATGGAGATCCCACACCTAATCGAATTACGAAGCACCATCAGCGAGGACAAATTGGCAATGTTGGCCATATCTTACATAACAATCCGGCCCCCTAACACTGCTGAAATGGTCAGGAATTTCGTAAAACGAAATAAAAGTATCAACTATACGGTCTTTGCTGTGGATGAGGCTAACATGTCGGCGCCCTACAATCGGATAAGGGGGATTCCCTGCAGCTTTTTTATTGATTCCGAAGGCAAAATAAAGCTGGCTACCGAAGGTGTAATGCGGCTATCGGATATGAAGGCCATTCTAAAAGCGGAATAACCGCAAAAAATCTGAATACAAATCTTAAAAATTTACTGGACAAAGGCAAACAAGGCGGTTAATATTACGATATATAAGGATACGTGATTACGGTCTTATGTTAAAAGAGCATAGGTGGCTAATTATGGCACATAAAAAAGGACAGGGCTCTACAAGAAATGGCAGAGACAGCAATCCTCAATACAGAGGCATAAAGCTGTTCGCCGGCCAGAATGTTACTGCCGGCTCAATCATTGTCCGCCAGTGTGGAACTAAATTCTTCCCTGGCAGCAATGTCGGCATGGGCAGGGACTATACATTATTTGCCACCGCAGATGGACAGGTGCGTTTCCAGGGCCGAAAAGTCCACATCGTCTGATAAATAATAAAACTACTAAATGAATGGAAAAGGATGGTATAGTAAACGCCATCCTTTTTTTATACGAGGATTGGCTATCGAGAATCGAGTATCGAGAAATGTTTATCGATGAAGCACAAATCTGGGTCAAGGCAGGAGACGGTGGCAACGGCTGTGTCAGCTTCCGCAGGGAGAAATTCGTCCCTAAGGGCGGTCCTGACGGCGGCGACGGCGGAAAAGGAGGCGATGTCTATTTTCAGGCGGCGGAAAATCTCGATACATTACTGGATTTTGCAGGCGGACATCACTGGCAGGCGCAAAACGGCCAGCCCGGTTCAGGCAGCAACAAACACGGAGCAGCCGGCGACGATTTAATTATCAAAGTCCCGCCGGGCACCCTTATCTATGATGTCGATTTGAATCTGCTTCTAAAGGACCTTGATAAGGTTGGACTGAAGGTATGCATCTGTCGCAGCGGAAAGGGTGGTAGGGGCAATAAGGCCTTTGCAACGGCAACCAATCAAGCGCCAAGAAATTCGGAACCTGGCAAAAAAGGCCAGGAGAGAAATATTCGGCTTGAATTAAAGCTCATCGCCGATGTCGGCTTGGTCGGCATTCCGAACGCCGGCAAAAGCACACTTATTTCCCGCTGCTCGGCCGCAAGGCCGAAAATTGCCGATTATCCATTCACTACGCTCGAGCCGGTGCTCGGAATCGTCGAATTAAGCGATTTTCGCAGATTCGTTATGGCTGACATACCAGGCCTCATCGAAGGAGCCCATAACGGTGCAGGGCTTGGCTTTGAGTTTCTTCGCCATATCGAAAGAACTCGCATTATTGTACATATTCTTGATATAATGCCTACAGATGACTCCGACCCTATGGATAACTACAATGCTATCCGCAACGAATTGGAGCAATACAGCAGAGAGTTGGCTAAAAAGCAGGAAGTTATAGTTGCCAACAAAATAGACCTCGACCCGGATGGGAAAGCGGTTGCAGATTTGAGAAAAAAGCTGAATAAGACAATTTACCCAATTTCAGCAGTTACCGGTTCCGGGATAAAAGAGCTGACCGAGCTATTGTGGCAAAAAGTTAAAGAAGCTAAAAATGCAACAGAGCAATAAATTATGAATATGATCGCGGTAGATATTGGCAATACGAATATCAACATCGGTCTTTTCCTTGATGGTGAAGAGCAATTCATCAGGACCTTTTCTGGGCAGGGGCAGGAAGAGCTGACAGATTACCTAAAGGATGCATGGGACAAAATCCCCATCGCGGAAAGCTCTAAAGAGAAAAAACGCGATGGCGTAATTGTCGTAAGCAGTGTAAAACTCACCTGGACGGAGTTCATCCGGAACATAGTAAAGGACAACCTCGACGAGAAAATATACCTCATAGGCAAAGACATCCCCCTGCCGATGACTTTATGGGTGGACGAACCCGACAAGGTCGGCACCGATAGAGTCGTTGCAGCGGCAGCGGCTTATGATGTTGTCGAAGATGCGGTAGTCGTTGCCGATTTCGGAACCGCCGTTACCATCGACCTCGTTGACCAAAGTGGTATTTTCCAGGGAGGTGTCATCTGCCCGGGCTTTGAAATCAGTGCAAGGGCCCTGAAAGAAAACACCGCACAACTGCCGAATATCAAGGTCACAAAGCCCAAGGCTCCTTACGGCAAAAATACAGCCGACGCAATTAATTGTGGCCTGTATTATTCCATCATCGGCGCACTTGAAGAGGTCGTCAGACGCTATGCTGAGCAAATCGGCAGATGGCCACAAACGATAATCACCGGCTCCGGCGCTACAACCATAAAGGACGACTGTAATTTTATAGACAACTACGTGCCTAATCTTGTCATAAAGGGCATCGTTCTTGCATATCAAAAATATATCGAGGAAAAATTGAGGTAGGGGGTGCATACTCACGTGTCTATTAAATCATCTACGAGCACATTTGCTGCTGTAATGACCGGCAAGGGAACCGGTGCAATAGCAACGGTTCAGGTTTTTGGTGATTTGGCCGAAGCTATTATCAAAAAGATATTCAAGCAGGTTACAGCAAAACCGCCAATTCTTAAACCCGGCAAAATCCTGCTCGGAACGGTTCACGACGGCACTAAGACTATCGACCAGGTTAATATCGGCTGCGAAGGGCCTGACAATTTCGCTATACACTGCCACGGTAACCCCCTCATTGTTGAGATGGTAATGCAGCTACTCGTTAAAAATGGTGCCAAGCCGCTTACGTCCGAGCAGCTTTTGGCCAAAATCCTATCGGCACAAAAAGACCTCAATACAATCGCTATCGAAGCAAAGCTTACCCAGCCGAAAGCAAAAACCATCCAGGGTGCCAAGATAATCGCCAACCAAATCGATGTCGGCTTGAGCAAAAAGATAGAACAGTGGCAGAAAAATATAAACACACTGTCACTTAGTGAAATTTCAGCCGAAGCCGACGAGATACTCAAAGATACCCACACTGCAAAACTCATAATCTTCGGCTGTAAAGTCGCCATAGTAGGCCCACCGAATACCGGCAAAAGCACACTGCTTAATTTTCTTGCCGGCCGACAAAAGGCAATCGTAACCGACATTAAAGGCACAACCCGCGACTGGGTCAGTGCCCAATGCCGGATAGAACCGCTCTATGTGGAACTATTTGACACCGCCGGGTTAGAAGAAAAGCTCATCGAAACTCCTGAGGATGTCATTGAAAAAGAATCTCAGCAAAGAAGTGTTGAGATTCTACAGCAGGCCGACCTCGTTTTATTAGTTCTGGATAACAGCCAGCCTGCAGAGCAGCTTGATGGACATCTGCTCGAAAAAATCGCCAACAAGAAGGTTTTGATTGTCTTAAATAAAATTGATTTGCCTGCCAACTTTAACACTGACTCGCTACCTGAAAACCTCAAAAACGTAGTGCAAATAAGTGCCAAAGAGGGTACCGGCATCGAAAATCTCTGTGAAAAAATCCGGCAAATCTGTGGCATCGCCGATTTCGATTTACACACTCCTGTTTGTTTCACCAACCGACAGGAAGCCCTCCTCGAAAAACTCAAAAACGCCAAATCCAGCCAGCAGGCAACCTCAATCATAACGGAGTTGTTAAATGGCCGGCTTCGTGTATAATCTGCGCTATGGCCGCGGTAAATGAAAAACTAACGCCTGCGATGAAGCAGTTCCATCAGTTCAAGCAAAAATACCCTGACTGCATACTGTTTTTTCGCATGGGCGATTTTTACGAGACCTTCTATGAAGATGCCAAAACCTGCTCGAAGGTATGCGGCCTGGCCCTTACCAGCAGAAGTAAAGGCAACAATCCCATACCTCTTGCAGGCGTACCGTATCATGCGGTCGAAGGATACCTGAAAAAAATGCTCCAGGCCGGTTATAAGGTAGCCGTGTGCGAGCAGGTCGAAGACCCTAAAATCGCGAAGGGCGTTGTCAAGCGTGACATCGTTCGAATAGTTACCCCCGGCACACTGACGGACGATATCCTGCTCGACGCAAAAGAAGATAACTTCCTCTGTGCGGTCAATCTCGGCAGCAAGGCCAGCGCCACTGTTAGCTGGGTTGATATCTCTACCGGCCATTTTTTTGCCCAGAAATTGCCCGAAGATAAACTGCTCGATGAGCTGCTTCGGCTTTCTCCTGCCGAGTGCCTTTTGCCCGACAGGCGCGGTGAGCTATTTGAAGCAGAGACAAGAAAATTGGCAAGAGACATCACTCAGTTAACAAACGCTATCATAACGGAACGGCCCGGCTGGTATTTCGACCCATACCAGGCAAAACAGCGCCTGCTAAAGCATTTCGGCACCGCCACACTCGAAGGCTTCGGTATCTGCGACAATGACGACGGCCTTATCCCGCCTGCCGGCGCAATCATCGAATATCTCAACGAAACGCAAAAGACAACGCTCGGCCATATACAGAACCTGAAAAAAATCGAACGGCAGAAATTTCTGCAAATCGACCAGAGCTCTCTTCGCAGTCTTGAAATCCTGCGGACCATCCGCACCGAAGGCAAAGCCGGCTCGCTGCTGGATTGCCTCGACGAGACAATAACCGCTATGGGCGGCAGGATGCTCAGGTACTGGCTGTGTATGCCGCTGTGCGAACTCGGCGCCATCGAGCTTCGTCAGGACGCCGTCGCGGAACTAAAAGAATCAGATAAAGAATTAGCCGATACTCGCAAACTGCTTTCCGCAATCGCCGATACCGAGCGAATCGCAGCGCGTATCAGCACCTTCCGCGTAACTCCGAGGGACCTGCTCGCCCTGGCAAACACTCTTCGGCAGATACCGCAGTTGCGAAAAACATTACAGCAGTTCACTGCTGATTTGCTTGTTCAGCTTGCCGGCCGATGCGACAGTATGGACGGATTAGCAGAGCTTCTCGAATCGGCAATTCGGCCGGACTGCCCTTCGCATCTTCGCGATGGCGGCGTGATTAAAGTTGGCTTTTCTGAAGAGCTTGACCGCCTTCGTTCGATTTCCAGAGACGGCCAAAGCTGGCTGCGAAACTATCAAAGAGAGCAGTCCGAGCGTACCGGCATCGGCAATCTGAAAATCGGTTACAACAGAGTCTTCGGCTACTATATCGAAGTAAATCACTCATCTGCTGATAAGGTACCCGCTGACTACGTTCGCAAACAGACAATCAAAAATGCAGAGCGCTACATAACCGAGCAATTGAAAGAATACGAAACCCAGGCCCTAAGCGCCGATGAAAAAGCACTCGAATTAGAGCAACAGCTTTTTGAGGAAATCCGACAGCAGGCCAGCCAGTATGTAAGCCGTTTGCAGGCCCTCGCTGATACCATCGCTCAATGTGATTGTTTATCCACCTTTGCGTATCTTGCGAAACGGCGAAACTATATCAGGCCTAAAATGACCAATGGCACCGAGCTTATTATCAACGAGGGCAAACATCCCGTTCTCGCTGAATCGCTCGGCTCGGAATTTGTGCCCAACGATATCGAGCTTAACAATCCTTCGACGGTGAGCTCAGGACGGTCGAACCGTAATAGCGGCGATATTCTTGTTGTAACAGGGCCGAATATGAGCGGAAAGAGCACTTATATAAGGCAGGTTGCCCTTCTGGTTTTGATGGCTCAGACCGGCTCATTTATCCCCGCTAAAGACGCCGAGCTTGGCCTGGTCGATAGAATCTTCACCCGCGTCGGCGCTTCTGATGAATTGGTTCGAGGCCAATCTACTTTTATGGTCGAGATGACCGAGACTGCCAATATTCTCAACAACGCCAGCGATAAATCGCTGGTAATTCTCGACGAGGTCGGCCGAGGCACCAGCACTTATGATGGCCTTGCTCTTGCCTGGGCAATTACAGAGCACATTGCAGGCAAAATAAAGTGCAGAACGCTATTCGCTACGCACTACCACGAGCTGACGGAATTAGCGGAACTATTTACGAACGTCAAGAACTGCAACGTCGCCGTTCGTGAATGGGCTGATGAGGTCGTCTTTTTACACAAGATTTTACCCGGCGGGACGGACAAATCCTACGGCATCCACGTAGCGAAACTTGCCGGCGTGCCAAAACCCATCCTCGAACGCTCAAAGGAAATCCTGGAAGAACTGGAATCGGCCTTCCAAAAAGAAGCCACCGGCTCACATCTTTCCCGTCATAAGACAAAAGAGCCGGACAAGGACACCCTCTTCGTCCAGAAACACAAATCCGTTTTGGAGAAACTTTCCTCAACAGATATAAATAATTTAACACCGCTCGAAGCAATAAATTTGCTGAACCAGATAAAAAACGAAATAGATAATTAGTAAGGAAGGAGCAGAAAAGTGCAAGAGGAAACTGGCAACGAGAAACATAAGCGCGCTGCCCGTGTATGGCAGATATTGGTCACCACTGGTTCTATCGCAGCGCTAATACTAACTGTTACCCAACTATGCGATTGGTGGGAGAACCGAGAACCCAAACTCAAATTGTTTGTGCCATACACTTTCACAGGAAGGAGTACACTTAACGATACACTTGCATTACTCATTCTCGCGCGAATATCAAATTCTCACGCTAAAAATGCCTACCTATTTCCAGAGACAATGAGTGTACAAGTTAGGAGTAATAATATTTGGTACATCACACCATTAGCTTGGGTAACCGGTGGAGACTTCCTTGTCTCAGATCTCCCAAAAAACGAGGAGGTCTCCTCGGGAGTGAATGAGATCCCGATACTCAAGAGATTTGAAAATCCCATCATAACGTATGATAATCCTCTTAGCAGATATATAGCCGTCACGCACGAAAACGAATCTGTTCTTAAAAACATCACTGATATACGAATCGAGGTAGAAGATTGTCATAAGAAGCTCTATGAAATGGAGGTTAATCTTGTTGAACAACAACGAGTGCACGATCCCAATTATAGGCACAAAAACTAAGTAAGAGCTAATGGCAAGTTTTAATACTCGATGACATCTCACTCTGCTGGCGACCATTTGTCAAGTGGCATAAACCTACGCAGTCCTAAGTTCAGAATCGACTCAAATCTACCAAATTGTCCGGCTGATTTGTTATTCTTGTGCCTCACAGAAAAAATAGATTCCCGCCTTTGCGGGAATAACAATACTATTGAATCGCTCTGTAAAATCTGTGTAATCTGTGGCTAAAGTCCTTTTGCGGCCGAGGAGCCGGCTAAGGCGCCGGTTGACCAGCACATCTGGAGATTATATCCGCCGCAGGGGCCGTCGGCATCAATTACCTCGCCTGCAAAAAATAAGCCCGGACAAATCTTCGACTCCATCGTCTTCGGCTCAATTTCTGCGACACTTACCCCGCCATGTGTAACCGTCGCCTCATCTATCGGTCGAGTGCTCACAACAGAAATCGGCAAGGCCTTGAGAATCCGCACCAGCTTTCTTCGCACATCTTTTTTAAGCTGACCGGCCGCAAATTCATCGCCGCATCCGGCCTGCCCGCACAGGACAATTGAAAGACGCTTCGGCACAAATTCAGTCAGGATATTGACAATCTTCTTTTTGGGATTTATAGCTATGAGTTCTGTAATTTTTCTTTCAAGCTCCGCCTCTTTAACCTGTGGCGCCAAATCCAGCAAAATGCCGACGGGCGTTCTGCTGGCTGGAAGATAATCGGCCAGATGTCGGCTCATATCCAGCACCGCAGGACCGCCTATACCATCCTCTGTAAAAATAATCGCCCCGGCCGTGGTAATCTTCTTCTTATTGATGTGTGCTGACACTTTGACATCTTCCACAGCGGTCCCTGCAAGCTTGCCCGCCATTCGTGTGGCGGGCTGTTTCGGCCAGTCTTCACGAGTTACAAGCGGCACTAAAGATGGCTTTGGCTCGGTGATTGTGTGTCCCAGCTCTTTTGCAAATCTGTAACCATCGCCGGTTGAGCCGGTCTTCGGCCACGATAGCCCGCCGGTCGCGACAATAAGCTTTTCTGCATGGATCGGCTCTTTTTCGGTGCGGATAATAAACGTGCGGTTTTCTTTGGCAATACTTTTGACTCGCTTGTCGTACAGGAATCTTACGCCGAGCTTTTTCGCCCGCTCCACGAGAATGTCCCTTACATCGCTGGCACGGTCGCTGGCCGGAAATACACAGCCTTGTAGTGAGCTTGCCGAACCTACGTCTTTTTCAATCTTCAGTCGAAGTCCCAGTCCTGCGAAAAAATCCTGAACGTATTTTGGCGGGTATTGATACAGACAGAAACTCAGGAATCTACCTTTGGCGCCGAACTCTCGGACAATCTCAGCCGGCTCGGTTTGGTGTGTGAGGTTACACCGTCCTGCCCCTGTCAGGAGCAGCTTTCGGCCGGCGCTCGTATTGGCCTCGATTATTATTGTCGGGCAGCCTGCTCCAGCAGAGGAAATCGCCGCCATCAGGCCTGCCGGCCCTGCACCAATTACGCAAATCTTTGTCCGCATAAAACTATTCAATGGTAACCACAAAGCCCCCATTGACTAATCCTATTACAATTATGCAAAAGCCAATGGCGAGCTATTGAATCCCGGTTTCGCTTATGGCTACGCCGAGGCGAGCAAGACCACTATTATAATAATTGCGTTGAAAAACGAGTGGATAAATATAGGCCGAAGCAGCGAGCCGCTCTTTTCATACGAATAGCCCAGACATAGCCCTAACATAAATAGTGCCGGCCAGTGCCCTGCGTTTGCATGTACAATTGCGAATAACCCGGAGCTTATTAAAATTGCAAGCCATGCCCCTTGACGACACTCGTCAAGGCGAAGGCCTTGCCGTAGCTCTGGCCGGAAACTCGAAATCCGAAATTCGGAATCCGAAAGATAGGAGCGTACTGTTGTCTGGAGCAGGCCGCGAAAAAGCATCTCTTCAAGTACAGGTCCTACCACAACCGTTGTGATAATAACCAAAACTCTCAGTGACAGTTGCGGGTATTCTGTTATCGTTTTTAGCTGCTCGTGTTGCTCTAAATTAAAATCCGGTCCCCAGATAAGTTTCCCAAAAAATATCGTTACAATTAACGCTGCAAACATCAAAGGCCAGATTGACAACAGATTTATAAAAGCGACTAAAAAGTCTTTGTGGATTGTTTTCAAATTCAGGCCAAATCCTTTCAGCTTGCGGGCAAAAGTGGCTCTGACTAAAAAAACGATTACAGCTATTGTTGGTATCGCGCCAATACAGAGAATAAGATTGTCCAAAAAATCGCTCTGCCAATCAGGCAAATCCGGTAGAAGCCATCTGGTAGCTGATATTGCAAGCGAAACAACACCAAACCAGATAAGAAAGGGGATAAATGGAAGATAAAGGGGCATATTATTTCGACGAGGTACGGAATCCGCTAAAGCATTTGTGCCCAGAGATGTCTTTAGCAGCCAATAAGCTAATAATGTTATTCCCGGCAGGCAGATGATAATATCCGGCATGCTTATGATGTTGTTGAGTTGTTTGATAATCTCAAGAATATTCATTGTTCCAATCTTTTGAGAACCTTGCCCCGTTAGAATGTTGGGCGAACCTGTCCGAGTCAGACTTCGCAACTAACTTCTAACGGGGCTTGAAAATAAAGCTCTCTTGTATTACATTAGTCGTATCTTTTCAAGGATAATGAATTATGGACATATTCCGCATTGAAGGACCTGTTCGACTTTCCGGCAGCGTTATTGTGAATGGCTCGAAGAACGCCTCTTTACCGATAATGGCTGCAGGTATTTTAGCCGGCGGCAAATCAGTCCTTTCAGCAGTACCGCATCTTTCCGATATTGATGTATGTAGTCAATTGCTCGAAGGGCTGGGCTGTAAGGTAGCCAGAGACAAAAACGGCGATTTGTGTATAGATTCAACGGTAATTGATAGTCCTGTAGGGGACTACGAGATTGTCCGCAGGATGCGGGCCAGTATTTGCATACTCGGTCCGCTGCTTGCTCGCTGCGGCAGAGCAGAAGTCTCAATGCCCGGGGGTTGTGCTATTGGCTATAGGCCAATTGATATTCACATCAGAGGACTGAGGGAACTTGGTGCAAAAATCCATATTAAAAATGGTTATATCATAGCAGAAGCCAAAAATGGTTTGACAGGCAAGGAAATTTTTATGGGCGGCCCATTCGGCTCGACAGTCCTCGGGACCGCAAACGTGCTTACGGCCGCGACACTGGCAAAGGGCAGAACTGTTATTGAATCGGCTGCATGTGAACCGGAAATAGCTGACTTGGCAAATTGCCTCAATAAAATGGGCGCAAGGATAATGGGCATCGGCTCACCTCGGCTGGTTATTGAAGGAGTTAAGCAGTTGCATCCAGCCGAATACGAGGTAATTCCGGACAGAATTGAGGCCGGAACATTTATGGTCGCCGCTGCTATTACAGCAGGCCATTTACAGATGCACAACTGTCGGCTCGGTGATATGATGGCCGTTGTAGACAAGTTAAGAAGTATCGGGGTAACGGTTGAGCCGACTGATGACGGATGTATCGTTGTTCGTAATGCTTCCATAAAGCCGACCGATATTACCACTCAGCCATATCCGGGCTTCCCTACCGATTTGCAGGCGCAGTTTATGACCCTTCTGTCACTTGCCGAGGGCAACAGTATCATAATCGAAAAAATCTTTCCCGACAGGTTTATGCACGTTGCTGAGTTAAGCCGAATGGCAGCCGATTTGCGAAAGGAAGGGCCGACCATCATTGTAGCCGGCGTAAAAAAATTAATTGCTGCCCCTGTAATGGCTTCGGACCTGCGGGCCTCGGCGGCATTGGTTTTAGCCGGATTGGCCGCTGAAGGAACTACGACCATCAACAGGGTCTATCATATCGACCGTGGCTATGAAAGAATCGAAGAGAGGCTAAATCCGGTCGGTGCAAAAATAGTTAGAGAAAGCGTATAGCTTAACCTTGCCCCCGTGTCTTCTTGTCAAAGACAAGAACGGGGGTAATCCCATCAAATATTTGAAAGGATTGAAAGATGAGAACCGCAAAGAAAACTGCCCTCTATTTTCTACTATTGCTATGCTCACTGGTATTGCTCGGATGCAGCCAAAAGAACGACGAAAACAAATCCATCAGCGAGATTAAGGCCGAAGTAGAAAAAATGGACATAAATCAGCTCCGTTCAATGGCAATGAAATATAAAGAAGACCTCGCAGCCAAAGAAAGTGAGATTGAAAAGCTGCTTGCCAAGTTCAAGAACATTTCATCTGCCGAAGTGTCGGATACTGAAGCAAAACAGATAACATCTGAGATTGAAAGTATAACTAAATCAATATCTGCACTTAATGAGAAGTTTATGATATATTACAATAAGCTGAAAGAAAAAGGCGGCGATGCATCCGACTTGGAAATATGATGCAGTAATAGCGACTATTTTTGAGTTATATAAGACGAAGTAAGGAAAGAGGCAATGAAAACTCCACTGTAAAATGCGGTCTTATCGCCGAGCTTCGTCGCGACAAATGCATGCGCTGCCTCGTGAAAGCTCAGTGACAGTACGAATACCACATACCACGCAAAGCCTAATATAATCATAATCATTATTCATTCCAGCCATAATACCGGAATTTTCTTCGAATCACAAACTATGAAGTAAATACCCACCAGTTGAAACTGGTAGTATTAAAATCGTAACAATAAATAGGGACAGTAGGACTGTTGAAAAAGTGAGGGGAAATCTGGGGATACCATACTGGGGAAATAGGAGAAATGGAGAAAATAGAGGGTCAGCCCTTCGACAAGCTCCCTACTTCGCCCTAAGAAACGGGCTTCGCAGGGCAAGCAGGGTAAACAGGACAAAAAATAAAGTAAAAAATCCGGGATTATTGTAATGCGAAAAAGATTTTGATATTATTATGAAATC
>CAZMSP010000037.1:0-16820 GCA_964568985.1 uncultured Pirellulales bacterium | reverse complement strand
TCGTGCATTTGTGAGATAATGGTTTCGTCTGAGCCGCCGAGGTCCTTTCCCCATTGAAATTCGGCTGCTAATTTAGCGTGCTTGGGATTATTTTCAATTTTCGTATCTACCTCTGATATGTCTGAACGCAATTCGATTAGCTCGGCAGCGATTTTGTCCTTCTGCCATTGTTTTAACTGCCCTGTCTGTTTGTTTTCAAGTTCGCTGATTTTAGTCTCGATTTGTTGTTTTTGGTTTTGCAATTCCTGTAATTCTTTCGCGAGGAAATCTTTGGTTTTTTGGCCGGTCAGGATATCAACGGCCTCGGTGTATGTCAGCCGATAAAAGGGCGGCTGGATTTTTTCAAGGGAAGCGATGTCAGCGCCTAAAGTTTCAAGCTCGCTTCTATTCGTTTCAAGGACCTGAGCAGTTATGAATGAAACGAAATTTTCAGCCAATTCCAAAAGGCCGGTGAGGTCGATAAAGGCGACTTCGGGCTCAACCATCCAGAATTCTGTGAGGTGTCTTCGGGTTTTGCTTTTTTCAGCCCTGAAGGTCGGGCCGAAGCAATAGACTTTACCGAAGCTCATCGCCGCCGATTCGAGATGCAATTGGCCGGTCTGTGTAAGAAACATCGGCGTTCCGAAATAGTCAACCTCAAAAAGAGATTGCTGGTCTTCACCTGCCATTGACATCAGGATAGGTGTGTCGATTAGAGTGAAGCTGTTATCGTTAAAGAATCTGCGGATGGCGTCGATGACGGTATGGCGGATTTTGCCGATGCACCACTGGCGCTGCGAGCGAAGATGCAAATGACGATTTTTGAGTAAAAAATCAGTGCCATGCGATTTGGGAGTGATGGGGTAATCTGTTGCAGGCGAGATGATTTCCGCATTAGTTACTGCCAGCTCGTATCCACCGACGCTCCTCTCTTCAGCCCGGACGGTGCCGGTTACTGTTAGCGATGATTCCTGGCCGAGATGTTTCAATTGCTCGAAAAGCTCATCGGGGACATTGCCTTTTTCGACGATGCACTGGCAAAGGCCGGTGCCGTCGCGGATGATTAAAAATTGAATCTTACCGCTTGCCCGGCTGTTATACAGCCAGCCAGTGAGGGTAACTTCTTGAGCCACGTTGTTCTTTAATTCGGAAATATAAGTTTTATTGCCGCTGGTCATTGGCTTTTCCCTTTTGAGTTTTGCGTCCTTTTCGTGGCCAGATTAGCCAGTCATCTGCTCCAGCTTGTTCTTCACCCCACCTACCCCGTTTTCCGTCGTCATCGATATTGTTTTTACCTTTACTGTAGAGTGTGAAATTTTCTTCAGTAAGTTTATAGATAAAAGAGTCATTATTAAAAGGGTCAACAAAAATTCCTGGTTCTGTGAGTGTTTTTACTTCATCCAGACTTTCCGGCCAGGAGCCCGTTTTGTTTTTGTAGCGTCTTAAGGCAATTATAATCCTGGCTCCTCGAATATCGCAAGCAAGTCGAAGATATAAATCGTGAATCCGGTAATACATGGGACCAATTATGCTTGTCATATGCTCAACCCAATACCGGTAGTTGAATCTAAGCATTGGAGAGGACTCTTCCGGCTCTTTTTCCCAGTCGAAGTTAGGCTTAGCCATTGGGTAGTTCTTTTCATAGGATTCATCGATAATTTTGCCGGCTTTCTGGGGCGTAGAAGGTATAAAGAACCAACCCAATATGGTACTTGCTTTTAAAAGTTTTTTCCGCCAATAGGTTAACGAAGGAACCTCCTGTTGAAATTGAGGAAATTGTGACTTTATTGCCACTGTTGGATCACGACTTAGTCTCACTTTGCCCTTCGGATTTACCACATAAAACATCCCCAATAAATTCTTAAATATCAGCTTTTCACCTTCGAGAACCCGGGGTAAGTCATAGCTCCAATCGTGTTTAATTTCAGCCAGAGCATTTTCGATAACGCTCAGGCGTTCTTCAGTGGCATCTCCCGTGACAATGAAGGTCTTAAACTGGCTGGTTGCAAGGGCCTCAATAGCAATTCCAACCAGCAAATCAATAATTGTTATTTGTTGGCATTGGTGTTTTCCCATTTGAAGTACGGTAAGGTTCTTTTCAATAACCTGGTCTATTCGGTTTTCGCCAAGGTCATTGTTGGCCGCACGGCAGAGCAAAAATGCCCAACGCCTCATCGCACTTAATCGCTCCATCGACTGACTGAATGCTACTGGATCGGCATTAATTGGAAATCGACATTTTTCTATCTTGGAGGCCTCGATAAGCCTTGTGATTGTGCCCTCGTGCTGTTTAATCCACTGTGCTATTTCAGGATAGTCTCTGCTTGACCAGGGTTCCTTTCTGGTTAAATCTTCGAGATTAGGGTCGAGAAAATTCGGCTCGAATGCGGCTTCATTATAATCTTCTAATAATTTGTTATAGATTCTTGCTGCGTTTTCTTCGTCAGGGATTGCATATTTGGCTTCGAGGGCCGCTAACTCTTTATCGAATGTGTAAGGCCGCCAGCCCTCATTATCCTCAGGCAGAAAGACCCAGATAATAAGAGCTATTACGACGGCACCGGCTGAGAGCCAGAACCATTTGCGATAAGGTTTGGGCAGCACAGTGCAGGCAAGAAAGAAAATAACCAAAAGTGCTGTTACTTTCCAAGGCGCCTGAAAGATAATGGCCAAAATAACTAATAATGCAAGTGGTCCCAAGCTAATCCAACTGAGGATTTGCTTAACGAGCCAGAGTTTTTTCTTTTCCTGTTTTTCTTCGGCCATTTTACATATCCAGTTGTTCCCGCAAGTGGCTTAGAAGCTGGTCGGTCGATATTCTGACCTGTTCCATCGAATCTCGCTCGCGGACGGTAACGGTGCTGTCCTGTAGAGTCTCGCCGTCCACGGTGATACAAAATGGTGTTCCGGCTTCATCCAGTCTTCGGTAACGCCTGCCAATCGCACCTTTCTCGTCATAGAAGCAATTGAAATGCTTTTTCAGGTCATTGTAGATATTACGGGCTATTTCCGGCATACCGTCTCTTTTAACCAGTGGAAAGATACCGACCTTTATCGGCGCCAGCGCTGGGTGAAATCGCAGAAGGTTCCTCTGCTCGCCTCGCACCTCTTCCTCATCGTATGCGTCAACCAGAAATGCAAGTGCGCTTCTGTCTATACCGGCACTTGGCTCAATTACGTATGGAATGTATCGTTTCTTCTGCTGGTCATCGAAATAGGATAACGGGCCTTTACTGTAACCTTCGCTTTCCTGGGCTAATTCGATTTTTGTTACGTCCCGCTCGTTTTCAAACCATTTATTGAGCGTTCTCATACCTCGCTGGTGCTGCCTGAGGTCGTAGTCGGTGCGGTTGGCAATGCCTTCAAGCTCCTGCCAGTCGCCGGAGCCGAAGGGGAATTTATATTCGATATCGACGCAGGCCTTGGCGTAATGGGCTAATTCATCGGCTTCGTGCTCGCGGAAGTGTAGGTTCTCTTTTTTTATGCCGAGGTTGATGTACCAGTCGAACCGCTGCTGTTTCCAGTGCTCGAACCATTGGTCGTCTGTGCCGGGTTCGCAGAAGAATTCCAGCTCTGCCTGCTCGAATTCTCGTGTTCTGAAGATAAAGGCCTTGGTAGTTACCTCATTGCGAAAGCTCTTGCCGATTTGGGCAATGCCGAATGGTATCTTGACTCGGGTACTGTCGAGGACGTTTGCGAAGTTGGCAAAGATACCCTGAGCGGTCTCGGGCCGAATATAAAGAGTCATTGAGTCATCCACGTTAGCGCCCATCTGCGTCTCAAACATTAATTTGAAGGGCATCGGCTCGGTGAATTGGCCGACCGTACCGCAATTGGGACATACCTTGCTGCTTAAATCGTGGGTTTTCGCCATTGCCGCATTGATAGCGATATGCTCGGTGTGCTCTTCTGGCTGCTCGGTAGCTTTATCTTCAAGATGGTCGACACGAGTTCTGACGTTGCACTTTTTGCACTCAGCGACGAGGTCGGCGAACTGGTCGGTATGGCCGGAGGCCTTCCAGACCAACGGGTGCATCAGGATACTGCAATCCAGGCCAACTATGTCATCCCGCATCTGGACAACCGCTTTCCACCAGGCGGATTTGACGTTGTTCTTTAATTCAACGCCGAGCGGGCCATAGTCATAGCAGCTTGCCAGACCGCCGTAGATTTCGCTGGATTGGAATATAAACCCCCTTCGCTTGCACAGCGATACGATGTCGTCGAGTTTGGTGATTTTAGCCATAGTTTACTCCCGTAATAGTTAACAGGACTTATTATATAATTTAGTGCGTTAATTACAAGAATTGAAAATTAGAGAATGTGTTGCAGGTTGAATATATTTTCTGGTATGATGTTTTTAGAACGTGGCAGTATATTTGGGATTGAACCTTTAATTTATGGGGTTACAAAAATGAATCATAAAGAACCAGTTTCGGTGGCTGTTACTATTCCGGCCTTTAATGAAGCTGCCACGGTGGCACAGGTAATAGAGGCTATACCGAAAGACATCCCCAGAGTACGTAATATTGATGTTGTGGTAATAAATGATGGCAGCACCGATGATACAGCCAAGGTAGCGCTTGAAGCTGGGGCAAGGGTCATCAGCTTCACCCATAACAAGGGGCTGGGGGTTGCCTTCAGGGAGGCGCTCAGCAGGGCACTTGGCCTTGGTGCCGATATCATTGTTAACATTGATGCCGATGGCCAGTTTAACCCTCAAGACATCCCGAAACTAATTGAGCCAATTATCAATGGACAAGCTGATATGGTTACTGCCAGCCGGTTCGCAGAGCCTGAGTTGATTCCCAAGATGCCGTGGGTTAAGAAGTGGGGCAACCAAGTAGGAGCCAATGTTGTGAATAAACTAACAGGTCAGCAGCTATCTGATGTTTCGTGTGGATTCCGAGCATATAGCCGAGATGCAGCTCTGCGGGCAACGTTGCTGGGGGGGCACACGTATACACATGAGGTTATACTTGACCTGGCTTTTCGTGGACTGCGGATTGTTGAGGTGCCAGTGAAGGTAAGAGGTGTTCGCAAAATCGGCAAAAGCCGACTGACGGAAAATTTATGGAAACACTGCTGGAGCAGTTTACTCATAATTCTAAGAGCATATCGAGATTACAGGCCGACGCGTGTTTTCGGCGCAATCAGCGCTGTATTTTTGCTGTTAGCCGTATTTTGCGGGGTGTTTGTAATATGCCATTATTTGGCAACTGGCGCGTTTTCACCATATATTTTTGTGGCTTTCCTGGCTGGTGGTTTCGGTTTTGTCTCGCTTATCTGCTACATAACCGCCCTCTTGGCAGGCATGATAAATCGGCTGCGTATTTTGCAGGATGAGCAACTATTTTTATTACGTAAGCAGGAATATGGCACGAAGCAGAACTCTAATGAGGCATCCGGGTAAATCGATATTGCCCGCGGTTAGCAGTTGCTTGATATACAAGAGACAGCGATGAAGAGAAACAAACGCAAAGTTTCAAACAAAGGTCCGGTTCAGAAACCAACGGTTTCAGAAGCTGACGCTCAGTTGGAACTGGAGCAAGGGCGGTCCAAAATAACCCTGCCTGAGTACTTTGCAGCCCCGGTCGTTGCCTTGCTTGCTGCTATATGGGTCTTTGGCTATCTTGGAACCTCTATAGAGTGGGACGATCTGTTCTATATGAACGTCTCACAGTATACAACAAAAGAAGCGTGGGTGCTGAACCGCTATGGTCATATTTATCTGCAAAAGTTTTTCTTTTGGCTTACCGGTGATGCTTTAACCGGCACCAAGGTTTATTGGAGCTTTTTGTTTTTCTCCACGTGCGTTCTGGTTTACTGGTGCGCCAGGTTCCTTGCAGGAAAAGGAGGGTGGTTAATTGGCATTTTGGCTGTGCTGTTGTTAAGCTCGAATGAACTTTTTGCATATTATGCTGGCTGCACATTTTCAGATTTTACAGTCATGTTTTTAGTTACTCTTGCGACTTTTATATACTTATATATCGGGTTAAGAACCAAAAGCCACAGAAATGCTGTTCTTATCATTCTTGGGTTGATATTTTTCTGGGCGACGAAATCGAAAGAAAGCGGCATCTGTCTGATTGTATTGCTCATTGGCATTTTAATGAGGCCTGAAAGCGGAAGTGGCGCAAGACACTTTTGGCGTGACATAGGATGGATTTGCATTGGTGCGTTGGGGGGATTTATAATATTGATGATTCTCGATGCGATATTTCTTAAAGACCCGATTTTTTCAATCCGTCCTTCGAATATTGAAAAGCTTCTAAAATTTAACTACAGAGGTGCATACCACCGCAATGTTGACCGTAGTATGTCATGGTACACCTATATTTCAACTAAGCCCTTTTTTGCCTGTCTATTGCTGTATTTTCTTACGGGGTGTGGTGTATCAAAAAGGAAATTCTCGACCCAGGAAAAAATAGCGTGGGTATTACCCATTATATTGGTGATGTTCATCAGCTATGTAAGAGGATGTTTTCACGTAATCTGGCGGTACTTTACACCTGCAATACCCGGGATGTGCATCTGGGCAAGTCAGTTTTTTAACTTCAATATAAGGGGCTATTTGGCTGAAAAGAGCGGTAATCGCGGTATCCCGAGACTGGCGATAGAATTTGCACTGGTTCTGGCGGCTCTTATTATTGTTTGTCTTTATATGGCTTTTTCTGTAGATAATCTGATCGATTATTTCCAACTGAAAGGGCAGGATATTTTCTACGCAGTCGCCATACTTCCAATCTCGGTGACAATTCTGGTTATTGTGGGGGGGCTTTCAAAAAAACGTGGGCTAATTGCCCTTTTTGTTTCCTTTGTTTGTTTCTTTTTCATCATTTACCACCCACTAAAAGCTAATCTGACATATTTGAAACAGAAGGTTGTGGCCAAGAAGAGCGAATGGCGGTATGAACCTTATCGTATTTTTGCCGATGAGCTTCGGTTCGACAAGGATGTCAAAATATTGGTTTCGAAGGATATCTACAAGAGCTCCGGGATGTTGGGCCGCGAGGTAAGGGCGCACTGCTGGATGTTTAATATTTTCTTTAATCAGAAGTTTACTTATGACCAGTTCATTGACGGCAGCCATGAGGATATACTCAAAGGCAACTATACCTATGCTTTTCTGACCTTCCGGGATTGGGAATATATTCGTAAAGAGCATAGTGTTGACCATTTGTTAAGAGACTATATTCCTAAGGCGGATAAAGCAACACAAATACTTTTGCTTAAAAGGCGATGAACCGCGTCAGAAATGTGCATTTTACAAAATGAGCAGTTTTCCCTCTGTGTAAACGGGGATATGATAAAAGGAAAAACTTAATTAGTTGTACGATTCGAAGTTAAGATGAAGTTTACCGAAGAGACAGGGCATAAATATATCGGCAACATTGAGCAGGCATATCTTGTTTATGCCAGTGATGAGCAGGTACGTCTCGGGGCAGCTTCCGGCGGAGCAGTTTCGGCTTTATTGTTACATTTGCTTGAGGCGAAGCAAATCAACGGTGCGGTTGTAACGCGAATCAAATGTTCTAACAAAGGTATTGAATGCGAAGTGATTTTGGCCAAAGACCGCCAGGATATTCTCTCAGCCCGCACAAGCAAATATATAGATGTACCCCTGGTTCGCAAAACACGTGAATTACTCAGAACTTTCTCCGGGAAGGTGGCTGTGGTTGCTCTCCCATGTCACGTTGCGGTGTTGCGGAGACTGATGGAAAAAGACCGTCAGCTTGCCCGCCACATCAAATATATAATCGCTTTATTTTGCGGACATAGCTGCCAGGACTATCTCTTAAGTGCGGTGCTGAAGAAGAAGGGAATTGACCCGGCGCAGATAGCTGATTTTGCCTTTAGAAAAGGCAGCTGGCGGGGGAATATGCAGGGCAGATTGCATAATGGCCGAGAGTTCTCTTTTCCTTTCTGGCATTTTAGTTACTATCATAATGTTAATTTCTTCTGTCTTGGTCGATGCCTTCGCTGCCATGACCATACTGGATATGAGGCAGACTTTAGTATAGGTGATGCGTGGTTGCGGGAAATGAAAGCCAACCCCATTAAACACTCAATTGTAATCTCTCGCAACAACCATGCTACCGAAATACTTGAGAAAATGCTCTGCGAAAATAAGCTCAACGGCCGCCGGATTGACGCGGAAACTGTTTTTCGGGCTCAAAAAAGAGCATTGATATATCATTATAATGTAACAGCCCGGTCGAAAGTCGGCAAGTGGTACGGTGTGTCCATCAAGGATACGGTAAAGGAAAAAGTGAGGTGGAATGACTGGCTTGCCGCTCACATTATTATGGTCAACTACAAACTTTCGCAAAATCCACGTAGCCGGGATTGGATTTTCAAAATTCCAAGACCAATCATTTTTGTATATTTTCTGTTTCTAAAATTCTTACAGAATTTCTAATAACATTTTCATTTCAGGGCTTTGATATGCCAAAGGTTGTTGGAATTATAGGAGGTTCAATTTCAGGGAACAAAGGTTCTGAGGCGATGGTAACAGTCGTAATCAGAGCCCTGCAGGAGCGTTTGCCGGCGCTGCGATTTGTGGTTTTTAGTCCTTACATCAAATTGGACAGACCTCTTACGCACAAATACCCAAAGGTTGATTTTGTCAACGCTGGTCCAGCCGCCCTCGTATTCAAGATGTTTCCATTTGCGCTGCTTGAGCGCATTCTCCATCCCCTGCGGATACCGGTAACCTCTTTATTCAAAGAAACAAGAGCTCTGAAACGTTGTAATATTCTCATAGATGTAGCTGGGATAAGTTTTTCAGACGGCAGAGAATTGTATCTACCCTTCAACGTGCTGACCATTCTGCCTAAAATGATGCTTGGCGGAGATGTAGTGAAGATATCACAAGCCTGTGGCCCATTCGAAAATTGGTTGAATCGGATCCTAGCTCGCTGGTTGCTGCCTCGGTGCCGATACTTGGCTGCGAGGGGAAAGAGCACTGTGGAAAACCTGAGAACCATCGGAATACAGGATGCTCCAGAATGTTCAGATGTAACTTTTTTGCTGAATGAAGTGGAACAAATGGACACGCTTTCGGCCTCTGTTGCCGCTTACTTAGATTTCAGCTCTAAAACCCGCCGACTGATAGGTATCTGCCCAAGTTCCGTAGTGTATAAGAATTGTCTATCCCACAAAGTTGACTATATTGGTATCAATGCAGAATTCGTTACCTATCTTGTTGACCAAGGCTATCGCGTTGCTCTGGTACCGCACAGCATAAGGCCAAACAGCAATAAGCTAAGAAACAATGACCTACCCGTTATTAAAAGTATTATGCAGCAAGTAGGTCAAACACCTCACGTCAAAGTGGTTGCCGAAGAATTGGATTCTATGTCACTTAGAAAAATCATTGGCAAATGCGATTTTTTTATAGCTTCTCGCTTTCACAGTATGATTTCCGCTTTAGCTATGGGTGTGCCGGTTGCGGTATGTGGATGGGGGCACAAATATTTTGAGGTACTGGATATATTCGGACTGAGAGATTACGCATTCGACTATTCGCGGCTTTCGATAGAAAATATGAAAAGTATTTTCGGTCGGCTAATCAAAAACGAGCGACAGATTCGCGATATGATTAAGTCTAATTTGCCGAATGTCTTAGACCGAGCCAGGATTCAGATAGACGCAATTGTTGATTTATTACGGAATGCTAATTTCACTGGCAAATCAATATGAATAGGTGGTTCAAAAACATCCTGTCGCTGATAATATTGGCGTTTCTATTGTGGTATCTGGCCAAGCACTGGGAACAGCTAAAGGCCCTGTTAAGATTAAGCCCAAAGCAGCTTTTTATGATGTATTGCCTGTATTTCTTAAATGTCTTAAGTAGCGCGCGTGCGGTCCAATGTTTGCTGAATGCCTTGAAAACCAAGACCGGTTATTGGGATATGGTAAAGCTACATCACGCATCTTTGTTACTTAATTATGCCCCAATGAAATTTGGTACAGTCTTTCGAGCGAATTATCTAAAACGTCACTACGGGCTCACTTATACACATTTTGCAACCTTTTTTTTGTTTATCACCTTTTTAATGACTGCCACAGCAGCAATCATATGCCTGATTGTTTTGTTAGCTATTTATGGCCTGAACGGATATGAAAAGAAAATTTTGGCCGTCATTTTAACAATTGTATTTATAATATCATTGCTTTTTCTATTTGTACCCCTGCCTATCCCCACAGGACAGGGAAGATTAAGTACTACCCTAAGAAATTTCCTTTCCGGCCGAAGCCAAGTTTCGAAAGAAAAGAAAACGATTTTCACTGTGGCAGCATTCTTATGTGTAAATTTTTTGCTTGTTGCTGTACGTCTCTGGATTATTTACAGCAGTATGGGTAAAAATATCCACGTCGGAGGATACTTTTTGCTCGGTGCTTTGGGGTTTGTCGTTATATTCATCGGGCTGACTCCCGGTTCATTGGGAATTAGAGAGCTTGTGCTCAGCTTCGGTGCAATAGTTGTTGGAATGCCATTGGAAGTGGGCATCCTGGCGGCAATGATAGATAGAGCAGTAACAATCAGTTACTTGTTCATTGTAGGTGGCATCTGTACAGTGTGGATTTGGCATAAATCCCCCGCAGATTTCAAAGAACCACAATCTGGAAATTTAACTGAGAATTGAAACAGTCCGTTTCGTTAACGATACAAGGTTTTTGCAATTGAATCAAGGTTATATATGGTGGTGTGTCAGGGGTGGTTTAAACCTGAGTTCGCTTTTTCTATTTTCAAATAGAACCGGTTTGATGTTTGAGGGAAGCATTTGGAAATGTACACTTTGTTTTCAGACAGATTCTTTCTGTAGGCATCAATTCCATTGAAGAAGTCGCTGCTCGTTTTTTCCGTCATCAGGACATAATTATCGTTGGGTTCATTTTTGCAATAAACATAAGCATCCGGCCAGCTATTCGGGACAGGTACTTTATAGGTTATCGGATACGATAACCCATATCTCTCTCTTTCTGTTCCGGGGACGCTTATTTTAATGACTATTTCGTGGTTGGTATTTGTAATTATATGTATGGCAGGTTTTACTTTATCTTCAAGGTAGTGATACATATATGCCTGTCCGAATCCTGCATACCAAATATCTTTTCTGTTCCCAATGTGTGCAAGGTGATTTAGGAGGAGTTCTCTTTTCGAATCAAAATCCTTGGCGGGGTGCATATTGCAATGGTATATTCCTCCCTCAGAATAAGCTTTGTCAAACCAGCTATTTAGCATAGACAGGCTGTTCTGAGGACGAATAGCTATTGTTAAGCCGCAACGATATAAGCCATGCACATAATCCCATCGGCCCCAAGATGACTGGTATAGAACCGTACTTCTTGATATCAAGTAATTACTTTTAGCAAGTGTAGCCATGATTTTACTGTCACATCTACCATATGGTTCTACCCAACCTACCAAGTACTCCGAACCATTAAACCAATTCTGCTGAGGAAGAGTTAAATTGTCTATTATGGCTTTTTTCGAGCCGCTTATTTCTATCTCGTAGCTGGTGCCCCCTTCGGTATAAGATTTAGGATGGCTCATACTGTGAGAAACTGGCGAAATAAATCCTTCATTTATTTGGGATTGTATATCTTTCCATTGGCAGCTTTTAAGGCTTGGATAGTTGCGTTTGAACAATCCACCAGGTAGAATGGCGGGCGAGAAAACTACTCTATATTTTTGGGCCGCATCGCAGGTTTTCATAAATGCGTTGTGATATTTTTCCTCTCCACACCAATCATCTCCTGTAAAAATCACTGTAGCTTTTCTGTCATCATAATACTGTGTCGTTTCAATAATGATATTTGTGTCGCCCTTTTCGGTTAAGATGGGGCCTGTTAAACTTTGAGGGTCAATGTGTGAGACTCCGCAACTACTTGAAAGAATCAGCAAGCCCAGAATAACCCCTACTATAACCGGTGTTGCTATTTTTTCTTGTGTCCATACAAGGGTGCTTTCAATCTTTCCGGTCATTTCCACACCTTTCTGATATAATCCACTCCGGCTTTTAACAATTACATCCAACAGATTATTCAAAAAAATTAGGCTGTTCTACTCATCTCGAATCGGTCACCGTGCTGTTTAAATCAAATATCCTATAGGGCAGCATCGGCGCCTGGTCCGGCCCGCCCGGGTCAGAGCGGACGTATGTCATCTTGTATCGCTGTTGCAATTCATTGCTCAGTTTGGTCAGATAAACAGACGTTTCCCTATCATAGTACGTCCTCGGCATCAAGTAAAAAGGAAACCTGCCAGTTTTAGCATAGTTTTGAATCTCGGAAAGCGTAGCAGCTTGAACGACCTCACGGTCCAAATACCAGGCAATTTCCGGGCGATAATGTGACCCCTTTGCTTTGTGCTGTTGGACTTTTAAACTTTCAAAGCTCAACAACATCTTGTCCGGCGGGATAAGCTCGTTTAACATCGTAAAAAGTTTAACCTTTTCAGGTGAGAAGTGACGGATGCTGTAATAATAATTCAGTCCTTTTGCGCACGATACAGTAATAACGACCACAAGTACTACCGTACTTATTTTCGCAAACAAGGGGCGAATTTTGGCCAGGAAGTCGGCGAGAAGCATAATTCCCAGGGCGGCGGCTATAGCAATAAAGGGGGCGAAGGGACGTTCCCAATAGTGATGCATCCAGAGTGTTCCCTTTAGCAGAAATAGCTGAAAGACGCCAGGTAGGAGGAAGAGCCAGAACTGTGGGAACCGTCTTGAAATCTCTGTGTTATGCTTTTGCGAAGCTGGGGAGGCAAATGTGAATAACTGGCCCAAAGTTAAATAAGCAATCGCCAGAATCAAAACCGGCAGGGTGAAATTCATAATGGCGAACTCCCAGAACCTTGCGAGCCACTTATCCCAGCTGAATTCCGCCATTTCGCCCTTTCCGGCTCTCCATTTATAAAGCTCAAGCATTCTCTGGAAATCCCAGCTTTGCCCTGCCGCCATAACTGCAAAATTCAAGGCCAGGCTGGACAGAGGTGCGATAATCAATATTGCCAGAAGGGTCTTCTCCGGCAGCTCTCGATGGTGAATACACCGAAAGACATAGTGAACGCCAATAGCCAGGGCGACGAAAAATCCTTCCCAGCTCAATTGCAAGAGCAAAAAGAGTGAAATAGCCAGTGCCCACTTGTGGAATTTTGTGGGCTGGGGGCCATCTTTCAGGGACCCTATCAAGACAAGGTAACACCAAAAAACCCACAAGCTCAAAGGAAAGAGCCATTCGCCGACCCCGAAATAGCCGGTCAGCGGAAACAAGACGAAGAAAAGGGCCGCCAGTATCGCGGTTTTTTCGTCCACCAAATGTCTCAGCAGCTTGAGCAGGAGCAGCAGACTCACTACCGTCATTATTATCCCCACTTTTCGCAGAGCTGCCTCATTAATACCAAAGACCGCCATGCCTGCCGAGTGAAGAAGAAATCTTAGTTGAGGATGGTCGAGATAGTGCTTTGGTTTCTCTCTGGGTGGGTCGCCCACAGCCCAGGTATTCAAACCCTTGGTGTATCCAAGGCCATATTTCAGATGGGCCCTGGCAAACCAGGCGCGATGTGCCTCGCCCCAACTATGCAGGCCGATGAAGGGCCGGTTGATATCCCGAGCCATTATCGATATAAGCAAAATACAGAGCAAACCGCCAAAAACCCAGAAATAACCGTTAATAGTATTCTTTTCCATAGGGTTTAGGTTTTTCATATTAATATCCTTTGACTAACTATTCCCTGGGCTTTTACAGTCCCACTCGTCAGGGCGTAGGCCCTGCCGTAGTCCCGAAACGAGACGCCAATTTGCCACCTCGGCGAACAAAAATACGGAAAAGAAAAAGCTGCTTATCGCCGAAACGCATAGGACCTCGGTCAGGATTTCCAGGCAGTGGCCTATACCATTTTTCTGCCCATTTTACCACGGGATGGTCGCGTGGTACCTGGGCGTAAAGCATATTGATAACGAGTATCTCTGGTTTTTCTCGTTCAAGGTCCTCCAAAGCCCGTGCAGTGTGCTCTTCGGCTAATGGATTGTCCACCATATCGGTGGACCATATAACTCCTGTTGGCGGACGACGTTTAGACCAGAAATACATCTCCGGCGTGATGCCCAAAACGTAAAATGCCTCGTCCGGCTCAAGTAATTTGTTGACTTCGATTGCAACTTGCTTGGAGAAGATATACTGCGGGCCCTGCTTATATACCGACCACTGGTCGGCAGAGAACTTATATTGTGGCAGGACAATTATAAGCAGAATAATCAGCCCTACTGCACCTGCTATACTACGAGCCAGTGTCAAGCCGGGTTTGCCTTTGGGGCCGAGCGTGGTCAGGGCCCAACCGGTACCCACCACAAGAGGACCGAGCCAGAGCTGATAATAGTGCCCGTAGAATCTGCCGGGAAGGGCCACGGCAAAAGGCGCTGCAAGAGCAAATCCGAGCAGCAGCAACCAGTCACGTCGGCAACCTTTCCAGAGTCCAAGTATTATCCCTGCAGCAGTAAAAATGACGAGCACCGGCGTACTTTTCATGTATGAAGAAAACAATTTTTCGTAACTGAACCCTTTATAGATATTCTCAAAAATGCTGCTGCCTCTGCTTTTTGCGTACCACCTGCCATATTTGAAAATCGTATCGTAGAAAATAGTGAAACGGTCGGTGGCAGCAAAATATGCCAAAACCGCACCCCATACCGCCGCACCAGCCGCTACGACAAGACAAATTTGGAAAAACGCTATCCTTCTGTCGCTGCTATGACGTATGTTGACCAGCAGATAAAAGCCGCTAAGGAAAGCGGCGAAAGTGATTGCAACAGGCTTATAGAGGGTAGCAATGGCAAAAAGCACGCCAATGACCAGCCATCGCCATATCTGCAACTTCTTAGTATCTGCCCGCACCATAAGTGCAAAAGCCCAAACCAAACAGGCATTCATACCCACTTCCGTATTTGGCTGATTAGCCCAAAGCCAAAGGTCGCTGCAAATAAAGGCCCAAAAAGCTGCAGCCCACAGGCCGCCGGGGACTCCTCCATACGCCTCCACAGGACGCCCTACGGCGGAACCGGCCCAGTATACACCTAACAACGTTATAATTGCGGCCACCACCCCAATAAGATAGACCGAGCCGGGGCCATAACCAACCAAAACGTCTGCGACGGCGTAAGTAACAAAGATAGCAGGTGGTTTGCTATCCCAAAGGTCAGAATAAAGCTTGCGTCCGTGAAGTATTTCGTGGCCAATCACCGCGTGGTTTCCAATATCTCTTTCGACCGGTTCCTCGTAGGTGTGCAGACGCATAATCGCTATGAACGAAGAAAGTATTACAAGAACTAACAGGGGCAAATAACGCCATTTGGCTGTAGGGATGGACTTGTGATTGCTTGTTGGCGAACGCAAAGTTTTTCGTCTCTTCATAAAACTCTCGCCCATGTCCCGCGACAGCTTGGCCGGCTGCGCTATACTGTAACACTGCCGCTGTCATCAACGAATATTTTTTCGCATCCGTGCGATTCCTGTTTATACTATAGTGATGTAACCGTTCACAAGGTTAAAACGGTGTTTATGGTTCATTATGGCCGATTTTGTGCCAAGAGAAATATTTTAAGATTTTTTGACGAAATAGTCAATCAAATCGTCCATATCAGCTCAAAATTAGTATATTTGCCCCGTGAACGGTTACAGCAAAAAAAATTTAATTTTTTTAATTTTTTGTTGCAGTTGGGGGGGGGGTAAGCCTGTAAAATATAAATTCAGCGAAGTGAGTTTATTTGAATTTACAATAATTAGGAGATAGGAGAAAAGCAATGACTGCGAGAATTCTTTTCACGTCTTTTGTCCTGTTTAGTTTCATCTTTTCCGGTATGGCAGAAGAATGCCTTGCTGAATCCGGTGAGCTCAGTCGAACCGATGTATCAGCTGAACTTGAGCAGGTAAAGTCAAACATTATTTCCCTAATCCAGAATAATAATTTCGCTGAGGCACGGGCTCAAACGCGGAACTTGATTGCCGATTTTAACGCACATCCGGATTTAGCGTGGGAACTTTACTGGATTGCAAGAGAATTTGAATGGCGGCTCGAGCTGGAAGATGCAAACAACATCTATCAGCAAATAATACAGAATCATCCTGATAGTTCGTACGCCAGCAGGGCAAAGTTAGGTATTGCAAGGGTGGAGGTTATGTCTCTTATTCTGTACTACAACTGTGACCTCGCCAAAGAAGCCCTTGATAAGCTGGTTGCCGATTTCGCAGGACACCCGGATTTGCCGGAGACAATTTACTGGCTCGCTGAAAGACATCGATGGGCAAGAGAATATGAACAGGCAAAAAATCTTTATCAGCAAATAATACAGGACCATCCTGACAGCACCTGGGCAAACAGAGCAAAGTTAGGTTTTTCAAGAGCACAAGCCTTGTCTCTTATCAACTCGGGAAATAGCAACCAACTCGAAGAAGCTGTTGATAAACTTATTGTCGATTTCAATGACCATCCTGATTTGCCGGAGACACTTTACTGGATTGCACAGGAATGTGAATGGATGATAAAGCTAAAAGATGCAAACAGCATTTATCAGCGGGTAATAGATTGCTGTCCTGAGACTCCCTGGGCCGATAAGGCCAGGCTGGGCGTATCAAGGGTAAATGTCGGCGACGTTATCGAGCAGGGGGATTTAACTGCCGCTGAGCCGGCAGTTGATGAACTAATTGTCGACTTTAATAACCATCCTGATATGCCATGGGCGCTTTACTGGATAGCAAAAAGATATGAAGGTCAGAATGAATTCGAAAAAGCAAAGCAGCTCTACAATCAGATAATAGAGCAATATCCTGAT
>CAZMSP010000036.1:0-16986 GCA_964568985.1 uncultured Pirellulales bacterium | reverse complement strand
GGACTACTAAACCTAATATATATTTTGTATGTATGACCGAATATGATGTAACAATACCCGCGCCTGTAGCATTTCCAAAACCACCAAAAATGAAAAATATCTTAGGTGCATACTGGAGCTCTCTGGGGTTGAAGCAGTTTCGCTGTGCCGAAACAGAAAAGTACGCACACGTTACCTTCTTTTTCAATGATTACACCGAAAAGCCGTTTAAGGGCGAAGACAGACAAATTGTGCCTTCGCCGCGAGTTCGAACTTATGACTTAAAGCCCGAGATGAGCGCCTATGAAGTTGCGGATATTGTACTAAACAGACTTGACTCGAATAAATATGATGTGATAACAGTCAATTTTGCCAATCCTGATATGGTTGGCCATACAGGTGTGTTGGAAGCGGCGATTAAAGCGGCTGAGGTGGTGGATGAGTGCGTCGGTAAAATCTTAGACAAGGTCAAGGGCATGGGTGGAGGGGCAATTGTTACAGCCGACCATGGCAATTTCGAGAAAATGATAGATAGCAGCCCTGATAACCCGCACACCGCTCACACCATTGGCGATGTGCCGTTGATTGTGTTCGATGAGCGCTATAAGGGAAGAAAACTGCGTGAAGGAGGAAGATTGGCCGACGTCGGGCCAACACTGCTGGAAATGATGGGATTGCCACAACCGGAAGAAATGACTGGCAAAAGTCTGATAAAAGAATAACAAAGGTTGAACAAGGAATTCCAAACTTTGAGGTTAGGAATTCGATATTCGGTTGCACTTTGTGGGGGCAGGATAGAACAATGGGGCAAATAGTCGTCCTTGACCAAAATATGGTGAATATGATAGCGGCTGGTGAGGTGGTTGAACGCCCTGCCAGCGTGGTCAAGGAGCTGATGGAAAACAGTATCGACGCAGGGGCGACAAAGATAACGGTAGCTATCGAGGATGGAGGACGAAAACTAATCTCGGTTACCGACAACGGCTGCGGGATGGATGCCGAAGATTTGGCTCAAGCATTTGAGCCGCACACCACAAGCAAAATCAAAACCAGTAAAGACCTGCAAGCTATATCTACGCTTGGTTTTAGAGGTGAGGCATTAGCGAGCATCGCTTCTATCGCACAGGTCAGAGCTGTGAGCAGAAGGAAAGATTCAACTTCTGGGAATAGTATTGAGATAGATTGCGGAAATAAAGCCAGCGTTGGCCCGGCCAGTTCAGATTACGGTACTACAATCCAGGTCAGAGATATTTTTTATAAGCTGCCTGCAAGGCGTAAATTTTTGAAAACAGCAAATACTGAGATGAGCCATATCATAGAGCAGTTCACGCATATTGCACTTGCAAGAGGCGATTTGGATTTAACTTTAATTCATAATGGCAGAGAGCTTTATCGGCTGGTAAGCCAACAGGGTCTTCGACAGCGAATAAGTGAATTGTTCTCATCCGAACTTGGTGAAAACTTGCTTGATGTTGAAAATGATGAAAAAGGGGTACATATTTTTGTCTTGATGGGTAGGCCGAGTGATTCAAGGACGAGCAACAAATTTCAATACATATTTCTGAATGGCCGATTTATCCGCGACAAATTTATCTCGCATGCAATCAAAGAGGCATACCGAGGCAGCATTGAGCCGAACAGATTTCCTGTGGTCTTTTTGTTTATTCAAATGCCCTATGATGACTATGACGTGAACGTACATCCCACAAAGATTGAGGTGCGTTTTTATAATGCCAATTTGATACATTCACAGGTCCTTGGGACTCTTCGGGAAAAGTTTTTATCAACGGATCTCCAAACGCAGGCAAAGTTACCGACGGCAGTAAGTTCGGCCGGAGCAGAGGTTCCTACAGCAGGCCATAGAAGCCGGGAAATTGCCGATGCGATGGCTGAATTCTTCAGAAAACACAAGCCCATCCCAACACAACAGCAATTTACACGTGAGCCGGTAGATGCAGAGTGGATGGCGAAATATAAAGTCAAGGATATCAAGCATGAAACGCTTCAACCAGAAGGAAAATTCATACAAATTCATGATAGCTTCATCGTTGCACCGACCGACGACGGATTTATTATCATCGACCAGCACGCAATTCACGAACGTATAATATATGAGGTTTTGTCCAAGCGAATACGAGAGAGTAAACTCGAATCACAAAGATTGCTGATACCTGAAAGTTTCGAACTGACCGAGGCACAGATAGATGTGCTTAAATCCAACGCCGAATTGATAGAAAAACTTGGAATCGAGCTTGCCCCATTCGGTCCTCGGAATTACGCTGTCCAGGCGTTTCCAACCCTGCTGTCAAAGGTAGTGCCGGTCGATTTTGTACGGGATTTAATCGATTTGCTCGTTGATAAAGGAGCAAGTTTTGACGCGCAAGGCCTGCTTGATGAAGTTTTGAATATGGCTGCGTGTAAGGCGGCAGTAAAGGCCGGACAAAAGCTAAGCGATAGTGAGATAGAACAACTGCTGGCAGATAGAAAAAAAACAGACTTTGCAAGTCGCTGTCCACACGGCAGACCCACAACCATAAAATTTTCGATAGCTGAGCTTCAAAAGCAGTTTAATCGGACATAATACGAAGTTTTTATGGATATTGTTGATAGCTGCTGGTAGAAATAAATGAGCAATCGTTGATTTAAGTCCTTATTTTTCAAGAACTTATGTCGCTTAAACACTCTTAAACACTTTGGATTGTACAATTATTTGCGATATTTATTATTCGCAGCCTGGCATTACAATTTTGGATAAAATAATTGCTGTACTTCGTATGTACTTATATATTATAATACTACGTTTAACAGATAGTCAAAATAAGGTTTATTATTAGCAAAGGTAGACAAAGAAGTGGCTCAAAAACGTAAAAAGGCATCAAAAACAAAAGCAAGCTCAACACGAGCAAGGACAAAACGTTTAACTGCTGCCGGTATCGAGCATTTCAAAAAAATGCTGTTGGAAAAGCGCAGGGAAATCCTAAGAAATGTAAACGAATTTGAAGATGAAGCGCTGAAGAAATCCCGTCTGGATGCAAGCGGAGATCTGTCAAGTATGCCAATCCATATGGCTGACATTGGGACTGACAACTATGAACAGGAATTTGCTTTGGGCCTGATGGGAAGTGAAAGGAAACTACTTAAAGAAATCGACGATGCGCTGGAACGTATCGAGCAAGGGACTTATGGGATTTGTGAGGGAACCGGCAAGCCGATACCTAAGACACGGCTCGAAGCCGGTCCTTGGGCCAGATACTGTGTTGAATACGCCCGAATATTGGAACAGGGTCTTGTAAAAGAGCAAGGGCAAGAGCAATCAATGCCGGAGCTGCAGGATTATGGAGATGAGGACGAATCGAGGGAATAATCTTTCCAGAACTAAAGCCAGCTTTGAATTGTACTTAGTAGTAACAGTCAGGCCGTCATGCGGTAAAAGGGTTGTAAGATAACACAAGGGGGATTCTTTGCTCAAGCAATTATAAAAATATGAAACATAACTGTCCAGTCTGTCATAAGACCGTTAATGGAACACATCAGAAACGAGCCGACCAGGCAAAGTTCTTTCCTTTCTGCTCTGAGCGATGCAAGCTAATAGATTTGGGTGCCTGGCTGGATGCCGAATATAAGATAATTTTCGAATCACAATCGCATCAGCAGCAGTCCGATGTACCACCTGCTGATTCCACCAAAACCCCTTCCGACAACCGCTAAACAGCAGTATTCAAAAAGCTTGAATTTTGCTTGCAAATTCTGGATAAAATGGTATAATACAGTTTATATTGAGGAGGCCAAGTCATGTTTAGGAAATCGTCAAGATGGCTTACGCCAGAGTTAATAACAATTATGGCAGTAGTAATGTTATCTGGGGTTTGCCCGGCCAGAGCAGATATTGTTGAACTTGATTTGTTCAGTATTGGTTGTCCATCAGAGTATGATATCAATTCGCCGTATTGGCAAAAGGACTTCGATTTAGGCATGGAATTCGTGGAGATAGACAGCGTATATATCGACTGGTCCGGCGAGATAACCGCTGGATTGGCTATACTCTATGACAATCCCGATGAGCCATACCCGCTCGATGTAGGAGTTTATGCAGGTTTGAGTTATCCGCCTCTGCGCAGAACTACGGTCTGGGGGGGGAGCAACTTATCCGGACCCAGAGCCATTCGACTGCCTATCTGAAATACCACCGGGAACATCATCTTGGTTAGACCTGCTCGACGGCCAAGATACAATCACAATTGGTTATACAGAATATATCATATTAAATGGTGGGTACATCGAGCACGGTTTTGTTAGCTTAGATAGAGCTATTTTGAGAGTCGAGGGCGTTATAGTACCTGAGCCAGCGACTTTATGCTTTCTGTCCCTGGGAGCGGTTCTTATGAGAAGAAAACTCAATGGCTGATGACGATGGACGAGACACGATTGAATCCTATTCTGTATTCTGTCTCTCCTGTCTTCTGTATCCTGTATCCTGTCTTCTGACTTATGTGTAATCTCTTTCTTCCTATGTTTTTACGTAGACACCTTAGATGTGTACTTCCTGCGGGGTTTTTTGCAGAGTCTTCAGTAGATAGTTTTTCACCACCGAATCCCAGCTCATATTTTGTGCCAGCGAATAACCGGTTTGAATCATACTTTCCATTTCTGATTCATCCCTTGGCAGGCGCTCTATAACCTCTTTTGCAACATTTTCGCTCTGGCTTGCCTCCATCTGGCTCAATCCTGAGGTACGAGAGGTCATAACCGAAGATGAATGGCTGGAATTTATAGAAGCAGTTAAGTTAGAGCTTGAGTAGAAAAACTAACAGATAAAGATAAAGGGCTGGCTAAAATAACCAGCCCTTTTTATTAGACATAAACGATAGTAACGCAATGACCCTGCACCAAATTACCTCGCTCCTCACCATGGGTATACGATGTTCCTTGGCCATACCAAAAAATATTATAAAATATGTTGAAAATTGCTGATAATATGCTATATATTGATATCAGTTCTTTACGAAACCAATAACAGTAGTCAATTTTTTTGAAAGGAAGCAAAATGGTTGGCGAAAAAGAATCTTCGACAATTTTTGACAACCTCCTTTTTCCAAAAATATTCCAGACGTTCCGCATTGCTATTCACTGGAAAACATTGGCAATCGCCTTTTTAGCAGTGGCTGTTATATGCTTTGCGGGCTGGATTATGGACCTTATAGTTGTCGCCGCAACAGGTCCACAAGGCGAAAGCGGTGTATATTCCAAACTCTGGCAAATTGCTATCGAAAGCTTTAACGGTGCATTAGCATCATTATTTGCATTCAATGTTCTGGGTGTAGCTGAAAATATCGCTGGCTATTTCACAGCGGTGGGGTTGACTTTCAAAGACCATTATATTTATTGTATTATTTTTTGTGCTTTAAAACTTGCTGTGATTTCCATCTGCGGAGGAGCTATCTGCCGAATTGCAGCGTTGCAATTTGCACGGGGAGAAAAACCAGGCTTGACCGAGGCACTACGTTTCAGCGCGAAGAAATTCACAAGTTTTTTCACCGCACCGCTGACACCGCTTATCATAATTATCGTTATAGGTGTGTTCATCTTTCTCCTGGGGTTGATAGGTAATATACCAAGGCTTGGTGAGTTGATTATGGGCATCTTTGCATTTTTGGCTTTGATTGCAGGGGCGTTGATAACTGTTGTACTCATTGGTACCATTGCCGGCTTCAACCTTATGTTTCCTGCTGTGGCATGTGACGGTTCGGATTGTTTTGATGCAATAAGCCGTTCTTTCAGTTACGTGTATTCAAAACCGTGGAAGATGGGCTTTTACACGGCGGTAGCGGCGGTCTATGGCGCAATTTGTTATATGTTTGTGCGGTTTTTTGCTTTTTTGCTGCTCTCGGTTACCCATTTGTTATTGCAGTTTGGCATCTTTGGCGACAACAGCAAGCTTACAGCGATCTGGGCTGGGCCAAGCTTTTGGAACCTGCTTGGTCCATCGAGTTTGACAACTGCTAATTGGACACAATCTATCGCAGCTTTCCTGGTACACTTATGTTTATTGGTCGTTATTGGCTTAGTAGTTTCTTTTGTCATAAGCTTTTGTTTCTCCGCCAATACTATAATTTATGTACTTATGCGCAACAGGGTTGATAAAACAGAGCTTGACGATGTTTATATCCCCATTGATGAGGGAAAAACTAAGACGGAATCCAAACCTGAAGAGACACAGCCAGAGGAGACGTAGTAAACCTTGTTAGTCATAGGGACTCCTTGCGGAGAAAGCTCTCATGCTACGTAGCGAGTACTTCGCAGAGTAGTAGGGGTGGGGCTTTAAACTCGCCCACGGCTGGCAAATCCCACATTCGCTATGTATTTTTTAGCCCACCAATATGGTGGGATACTATCCACTATACATCATTTCCTAAGCATCCCAATCGCCAGACGTAAGAGACGTAAGTAAGAATATTTTTTGACAGATGCTTAAGCTGTTGATAGAATTAAGGTTACGAGTGATTATGTGGGGTAGCGAATATGACGATAAATAGTACATTATGCCTGACTCAGAAACAGACAGAAATCAAGACGGTTTAGAACGGTCATTTTCTCGCCCCGCTATATTGCTTACACACCGTAAGCCTCTTATTATATTTGCTCATATAGCTGTTTTCGCCGCCTCTTTGATGCTTTCTTTCCTGCTAGCGAACTCTATGGAGTTCAGACGGGATTGGCTCGTAAATCAATATCCACCTCTGTTGCTGTTTTTTCTTGTAATTAAGGTTCCTATATTCGGACTTTTCAAGCAATACCGTGGCTGGTGGCGCTATGCCAGCATATCTGACCTTATCGGAATACTGCGAGCTTCACTTGTCAGCACACTGATAATCGTGGCCCTGTGGTATGCATTATTTATGATGCTTATGGGATTTGTTGCAACCCCTACTGAAGAGCTGAAGGGTATAACCTTAGTTATTCAAAAGCTACAGCAGAATGAACAGCTACAGGCCATACGCGAGGTCAGCCAGGGTGTATTCGTGGCCGATATTTTTGGCACGATTTTACTGCTGGCCGGATTGCGAATATTGATACGACTGTACTTTGAGGAATTTCGCACTGCTGAAGCCGGCCGATTGAGGCGATTTCTTATAGTCGGTGCTGGTGATGCCGGTGAAGCACTTCTGCGCGACATCCACCAAAAGCCGGTCGCTGAATATGAGGTGATTGGCTTTATCGATGACGACCCTGCTAAACAAGGTACTTATATTCATGGAATACAAGTGCTTGGTAGGGTTGACCAACTGTCTAAAATCTGTGAGGAACACAGCATCAAAGAAATTGCCATCGCGATGCCTTCAGCAAGTCATAAGGAGCTAAGGCGCGTTATCCGGGTATGCGAAGGTGCTAAGATTCGCTTTCGTACGGTGCCGTCACTTACAGATATCGCCTCGGGTAAGTTCCGTGTTTCTCAGATTCGAGATGTAGATATTAATGATTTGCTTGGTAGAGAGGCTGTTGAGCTTGACCTGGATTTAATAGAAGGTTTTCTGAGAGATAAAATAATTCTCGTTACCGGCGCAGGTGGCTCTATCGGTTCTGAAATGTGCAGGCAGGTGTGTAATTTCAAACCGAAGCTGCTCTTGCTGGTTGAGCAGGCTGAAAATCCGCTATTTTATATAGAGCGGGAATTGCACAGGCGATTTCCCGAAGCCCGAATAGAAACGATTATTTGCAATATTACCGACAGAGTACGTGTAGAGGAAGTCTTCAAAAAGTATAAACCTCAGGTTGTTATTCATGCTGCTGCTCACAAGCACGTGCCTTTGATGGAGCTTAATCCCGGCGAGGCCATCAAAAACAATGTTGTAGGTACGCAAAACATCGCTGATACCGCGGATAAATATGGCGCCACAAATGTTGTAGTAATCAGCACCGATAAAGCCGTTAATCCGACCAGCATAATGGGCTCATCAAAGCGAATTGCAGAAATGTATGTTCAGGACCTAAATAGAACCAGTGAAACACATTTCGTAACCGTGCGGTTTGGCAATGTGCTGGGCTCTGAAGGCTCAGTCGTGCCTATCTTCAAGAGGCAAATTGCCGATGGCGGCCCAGTAACGGTTACACATCCTGAGATGAAGCGGTATTTTATGACCATTCCGGAAGCCAGCCAGCTTGTTCTGCAAGCGGCAGCAATGGGAAAAGGTGGCGAAATTTTCGTGCTTGATATGGGCGAACCCGTAAAAATTGTGGACCTGGCCAGAGAACTTATTACGCTTAGCGGGTTCAGGCCTGGAGAAGATATCGAAATGGTCTTCACAGGTCTCAGACCAGGAGAAAAGCTTTTTGAAGAGCTCTCGATAAAAGGCGAAGATATGCAGCTTACAAGACATCCGAAAATTGCTATCTGGAAAAATATTCCGAAGGATAGGGATAAAATTCGCACAGCTATAGATGAGCTGGTTACTATTGCCCAAACGCAGAACTACGCAGAGATAGTTAGGAAAATAAAAGAGCTTGTGCCAGAATATATTGGCACCAATAATAATACTGAAATTACCCAGAGCTAAAAAGCAGAATCTCAACGCGGTCATTTTGAACTTGTCAAAGAGCAAACTTTTCTCTATTTACCCATATTATATTATAACACAGGATGAAAAAGATTGTGGATTCTTGGAAGGAGACTATTTGCTACGGATAATTGACTTTTTTCTTTAACAGCAAGCTAAGGCTTATAATCAACACTTTGCTTACTTCTTTGGCTACTTTTTTGGAGCGTTAGGTTCTTCTCCGACTCGGTACTTTTTGCCAGAAACCTTGTCATCAATTAAGTAACCGTCGGGAAAAGGAATCGTGAAAATACTCTCATCAAAATTAGGGTCATTTGCAACAACTTTAGAAGCATGGTAGACAATACGTGTCCAAGGTTTGTCAATCTCAGAAGGACAACGCACAAAATAGGCTTCCATCGGCCACCATATGTTTTTGGCTACTTCTTCCAGCTTTGTCACATTTATTGAAGACTTTACCGACTCATTTCCGTCTTGGTCCTCTCGCGAATCATCAAGCCTTAATAAGGCGAAACCTCGGCTAGGGATGAATCTCCCATGCAAGCCAGTTTTATACACTGTATGCCTTCAAGTTCCTCAAAAAAAACCTTATGCTTGAGGGGTTTGACGTTCAAACATTTAGGGGCAACCGAAGCCAGAGCCGACAAAAAAGAGTTGGGATCAGCAGCGGCCTCAAAATTAGCAGAAAACCTCTTAGGAAACGGCTCAGGCATATGACGGTAATAAAAAAACAAAGAAGCATCTATACCTGTGATATGGCCGCAACTTGTTAATTGCCAAGGTGCTTCCGGCAAAATAAACCCCCTATTTCTATCAAAAGTCTTTCCGCTGTAAGAGCTTGAAATCTCCTTGCGGCTACCCTGTACCTCGTCAAAACTGACGGAGTAGCTCCTCTGGAAATATGGGGCTGCACCGTTTTTCCATGGCGCAACGTCTTTGTGGAAATCAATCCTCGCTCGGCTGCTCGAGATGCCTTCAAAGTATGCGGTTGATGAATAGCAGATAGGTGTTTGTTCCCACGGCCCTGATGAGGAAGTACTGTGCTCAACCCAAGAGTTCGAGTCGATTCTAACATTGAGTAGACCATCCTCGACTGCTCTCATCATTTGTGCCACATCCTTCAGTTCGTCTACCGATAGCTCATTAGACGCTGTTTCCTTGGCTGCGCCAGCATTCACCAAAAACATAAAAGCCAAAAATGCAACATTCACAACCTTTACCGTTAGATTATTCATAATCCTTACACCCCTTTCATTATCAAATTAGCTTTTTTCTACCAAAAAACTACAACTTCAGTCTGCACATTCATAATGATCACCCCTATATTCACGTTCATCCAACTTCATGTCACATAAGCAAGCGTACCATATCACGTAACTATGCTCTGTACAACGATATGGAATTATCTCTATACATGGACTGATTCTTTCTTTGTCACAACCCGGTTCACAATCTGCACATTCCGCATCATTTACCGCTATTGTTACAAAATGTTTACATATCAAGCCCTCTGCCGTGCCGCAACGACCAGTTACAGGGTCTTGAAGGGCCTGACAATTCGGATATGGGCCACTTGGTAGTTCGCCGTAATCACATTGGCCGGTATTTGTACATTTATCAACACATGTACCATCATCACAGCATTCGTCAGGATCACAACAGCCTACTTCGCAGCAGGTTTTACCCTTTGGGCAGCAATGGCAGCCGCTACCGCAGGGGGAGGCATGACAGCAGAACTCGTTCTCACCACATATTGATACGCAGCGGTACTCCTTAAATTCTGTTACATACCTGCATTCCGTACAACCGCACGGGCAAGGGGGGTCAGGGACGCACCACCTCCAGTACGGGTCCATGTGCTGACATGGTTCGCAATCCTCAAGACATGCCAACGTAAAGGACTTAACTGAGAATAATAACAAAAAGGCAAATCCGGATGTCCTGCAAAATCGGCAACCAGCTTATCAAGGGCTTCTTTGGCGAGGTCACAGTTGTAGTACAGAATAAGAGACATCACCTCCACTCTTGCAATACCTAACTTTGCCCTGCTCGCGTACAAGCTGTCAGGATGGTTCTGTACTATTTACTGATAGATGTTGTTTGCATCTTCCAGTTCGAGCCGCCATTCAAATTCTCTTGCAATCCAGTAAAGTTCCCATGCTAAATCCAGATGTGCGTTAAAATCGGCAATCAAGTTCTGCGTTTGAGCCCGTGCCTCAGCGAAATTATTCTTCTGGATTAAGGAAATGATATTTGACTTTGCCTGCTCAAGTTCAGCTGATACGTCAGCAAGGCATACTTCTGCCATACCGGAAAAGACGAAACTAAACAGGACAAAAGACGTGAAAAGGATTCTCGCAGTCATTGCTTTTCTCCTATCTCCTAATTATTGTAAATTCAAATAAACTCACTTCGCTGAATTTTTATTTTACAGGCTTACCCCCCCCCAACTACAACAAAAAATTAAAGATTTTTTGCCAAGTTTTTTATTGTTTTTCTGATTTTCTGTGTGCTGTTGAATTAGCTAAAGGCTCTGTAGTCTTCGGATGGAATTTCAGCATCTGGAGTTGAACTTGATTATTTTAGGATTCAATAAAAAAAGGCCGCTTTGAAAAGCGGCCTTTTTATTCGCAATCGGTTGTTCATTCGTCAGTTTCTACAGCTCCCCATTATCGTGCTCGCTATCCTGTTCTCTTGGATGTGCTTTTTTGTAAACCTCTTTTATTTTTGATGTGGTAAGATGGGTATAAACCTGAGTTGTCGATAATGACTGATGGCCGAGCAGCTCCTGAACACTTCGCAAATCTGCTCCATTGTTTAACATGTGTGTTGCGAAGCTGTGACGCAATGTATGCGGACTAATTGATGGGTCCAATCCGGCCATTTTAAGATACTTGTCCATCTTGCGACGAACGCTACGTGTGCTGAGACGGCGGCCATGTTTGTTCACGAACAAAACTTTCGAGTCAAAATTAGCGTTGCTTTGTGCCCGTTTATTTCTGAACTCCATATAGTGCTGAATTACCTGCAATGCAGATGAGCTGATAGGTGCAATTCTTTCCTTCTTGCCTTTGCCTCTGATGTGTACAACCTCACCAAGGAAATCTACATCGTCCATATTTAGTGCCACAAGTTCACTAACCCTCATACCGGTGCTATACAGTGTCTCCAGTATAGCTCTATCTCTTGCGCCTAACCAGTTGTCCATCGGAGGTGTCTCGAGCAATTTTTTTACTTCTTCATATTCAAGGAAGCGTGGCAGTTTTTTATCTTGCTTTGGTGTTCTAATTTCTGTCACCGGATTAGAGCTAAGCTGGTTTCTTTTAATGAGGAACTTATAAAAGCTTCGCAGCGTGGCGAGCTTTCGGGCGATGGTCGCTTTGGAATATTGCTTATCACCAAGATATGCCAAATAAGCTCTAACGGAGTTTGTCTGAACTGTTAGGAGTAAATGATTAGTTTTCGGCTTGGTTTCCATCGCGACTGCTGTAGCCGTGCCGCCATGTTGAGATATTGAGGTCAACTCAGTATCTGCTGTGCCGGCTTCGGAAGCGCCAATAAGGAAATTGCCAAATTGACTCAAATCGGCACCATAGCACTTGGCTGTATGTTCAGAAAACCGCTTTTCAAATTTCAAATAATTTAAGAACTCTTCGATAATTGTGTTATCTTTCATAATTTCTCTACCTAATTTATTCAGTAAAAAACAATACCTGTTTATACACAGTGTTTGTAAAACAACGGTTACCTTTATCCACTTTTACTATTTCATATGCATTTGTGTATCTGCATTTTCGTGTAAGAGTTCATTTGCCTGGCCAATAAGCGATTGAGTGAGTTTGAAACTCAGTACCGCAGCGTCAAACCAATCAAAATCCGTTCGCTTATCCTTTGCCTGTTCAATAAGAGCATCCAGGAGCTTATCTTCCTGACCATTCTCGTAGCGAAAAATGTACTTCTCTTTTCCCTTATTTAAAACCAGTTGTTGCTTCGTTCTTTTCATTGACGTAGATGGTTTTAACTTTTAGATGCCGGGTCAAAATATCCATATTTTTTTATCGGTCTAAAAGCAGTTAACTTAAGCACAAACTCAAATTTTCTTCAGAGCAGATACGATAAAATCGTTACTGCAGAAAACTTTACTTAGCTTTTATCGGCCAATAAGGCCCTCGTCTTGACAAAATGGACGTGAATGTTGAAATATTCTGGATAAATTATTATCCCACCTTGTGGCAGCGGGATTTTGCTTCTAATTAGCTATGAAGAAGATTGTTCCGTCTTTTTGCTCTGAATCAATGAGTCCTTGCTGCTGAAAATGGCTGATATATTTCAGGGCTTCATTGTGGGCAATATTGAGACTTGAGCATATATCGTTTAGCGTACAAGGCCTGCGTTTCAGCATTGATAATACATCTTCAGCTTTATTTTGGTTAGATTTACTGTATTGGTGTGGCGAGAAATCAGCCACAACCTCGCACCTTGGCCCTATTTGTATGGCTATTGCCTGCAGTCTTTTGGCATCCAATCTCTTGATATCGGCATCGGCTGTAGGTCGTACAGCTGTATTAAGCTGGACCTTGTCAGGACGAATTCGCTCTATAGCATTCTTGATTTTGGTGATTTGCGCCATATCAGTATTCAAACCTTCAACCAAAAACACCTCAAGCCATATCTGTCTGGTAAATTCACTTCTAAATGCGCACAAACCTTCAATTAGCTTTTCAATACTAATATCTTTGTGTGGACGGTTTATTTTTTGAAAGGTCTGTTCATCACCGGCGTCTAAAGAGGGTACCACGACGTCAGCTCCCACACAATCAGCGCGCACATCCGGTCTGTATAGCAATGTACTGTTGGTTAATATAGCTACGGGGATATCGGTAATTTTCTTGATGCCTTCTATAAACTCACCCAGCCGAGAATTCAGCGTCGGCTCACCAGAACCGCTGATAGTCATAAAATCAGCTTCTAACCCCCCGGCCAGTTTGTCCCTTATCTCAGCCAAGACCGCCTCGACAGGCACGAAGTCGCTGCGTTCTATGGTCTTTTCAGTAGTTCTGCCAAGCTGGCAGTAGACACAATCCAGCGAACAGAGCTTAAATGGCACGATATCAATACCAAGACTTCGTCCTAATCTCCGCGAAGGCACTGGTCCATATAGATATTTCTTCTGCTCAGGAACTTTATCCACGTACGACCTCGAATATTTCTTTGCACACTTTCAGTAAATCTTCGAGCCATTCAATAGGCATAATACTGGCGGCATCTGATTTTGCCTTTTTCGGTTGGGTGTGGACTTCAATAAAAAGGCCATTTGCACCGGCTGCTATTGCTGCTTTGGCCAGTATGGGAGAGAATTCCGGCCGACCTGCACTTTCATTACCGAGTCCGCCGGGCAGTTGGGTACTGTGAGTCGCATCGAAAACAACCGGAACTCTCAGCTTCTTCATCGTGTCGATGGCTGTCATATCGTTGACCAGACGATTGTAGCCAAAAAATGTACCACGTTCGGTAAGTATGATTTTTTCATTTCCGCAGGAACGAACCTTCTCGACCGCATTTTTCATCTCATTGGGCGAAAGGAATTGCCCCTTCTTTATATTTACGGGTTTTCCTGTTTGCCCACAGGCGCAAAGCAAGTCGGTTTGCCTGCATAGAAAAGCAGGGACTTGAAGGCAATCAACAACCTTACTGGCAATTGAGGCCTGAGCGGGTTCGTGCACATCGGTCATAACAGGTAAGTCAGTTTTTTGACGAACCATTGCAAGAATCTCCAACCCTTTCTCTATGCCGGGACCGCGAAAGCTGTGCAAACTGGAGCGATTGGCCTTATCGAAGCTTGCCTTGAAAATTATTCCAACATTGGTCTTCTGACCAATTTCGACAAGTCTATTTGCGATATCCAGACAAGAGGTTTTGCTTTCAATGACGCAGGGACCTGCCATTACAAATAAGGGTGCATCCAGACCAATTTCAACATTTCCAATTTTGAAATTTACTTTATTCATATATTCAAATTCATCCTATCGCTCTTATAATTCTTGTTCTTATGCCTGCCGGTTTGGCACCCTCCGGTACTATGCAATTGACCGCCTGTGGTATCACCTTAATTTGTACCGGCAAAGCCGGCCCGGGGTCACCATCAATTTCGGTCCTGATATCAGCGGCCTCAGAGCTTACAACAATGTCTTTGCCCTGACGATAGATAACATCACTACTGTAAGCGTGCTGTTTCAAAGCTGTCATAAACGAATGCTTTAGAAGATACAGCTGAGATGCACATTTATAAATACACACATCGAGTAATCCATCACTGAAATCAGCATAGTGCAATATCTGCAAACCCATGGCGTATCTTGAGATATTTCCGACAAATACAAGTGAGGGACCATCGAAAATCTCTTCGCCGTCCACTTGTACTTTCATTGCATCGAATTTGTAATTCCAGAACGTTCTCCATATTGGCCAGAAGTAATCGAAGTAATCTATATGTCCTGCCCGTTGTTCGCTGACTCGCTCGACCACCTGGCCATCAAATCCAAAACCGGCTATGGAGGTGAAACATTTGCCGTTTGCACTTCCGAGGTCTAAGGACCGAATGTACTGGGCCTCAAACGCCTTTATTATTGTTTTCAATTTTTCATCAAATCCCAATTCATTTGCCAGCAAATTTTCCGTGCCGCAGGGCACTATCAGCAAGGACTTGTCGCTGCCTTCAAGGCCATGTGCAACCTCTCTAACGGTACCATCACCACCAACAGCAACGACCATAGCACAGTTATAATCAACTGCTGCATCGGTGGCCAGTTCGCAGGCATTGTCCAGTGAGGTGGTCAGACTAACCTTGACCTCATATCCTCGTTCAATGAGGTATTGCTCAAACTGTCGCCCGATTGGTTTACTGCTGCTGGCGCCTGACTTGGGGTTTACGATATAGGTAATATAACCATCATCTGGTTTCATAGTTATGGGTTTAAGTTTGTAAAAAGACTTCCCTTTGTTCTTTTCCGAGCTCACGAAGCCGGTCTGTTATCAAACCAGCATAACTTTTTTTTATGTGCGGCAGGTCGGATAATCCTAAATTCCTTTGCACATCAGCGATTTTTTCCTCATCGGGACCTTCTATTTCAACAAAGTTACCTATTAACGGCAGATCATCAAGTGCGACTTCACAATCGCCCAGTTGCCAGACAAGACGCCTTTTTTCAATGACCAGCACCTCTTCATAGCCCAAAGCACAAAGCAGCTTTCGGGCCGAATCGCTGTCTGTTATTTCGATTTCTATTTCCTGCCTTTTTTTGAATGAGCTTTTTTCTTTAGCACCTTTACAGGTCAAAAAAAATCTCTCGTTCTTATCTGCAAGCTGCCGCCGCAATCGAAGACATCTGTCGCTTTTTTGTAAGGTCATATTTGCATCATCAAAGTGGTAATCTGTCTGCAACTGCTCTTGTAAAAATTCAGCACTAAGCTCGTTCAGCTTGTGCTTTATTTCTTCTAATGATTCAACCTTTAGCTTCGCTTCAATTTCAGTACACATTGGTCGATTATGATTATGTGATTATGCTGACTATTCTGGGCTTGGCAACGATAACTTTCTTAGCTGGCTTTCCAGCCATAGCAGCTCTTACCTTATCTCTGGCAAGTGCTTCAGCTTCTATCTGCTTTTCATCAGTATCAGCAGCGACAACTATTCTGTCTTTTATCTTGCCGTTTACCTGTACCGCCAGTTCGATTTCCTTCTCTTTAGTAAGTTGCTCGTCATATTCAGGCCAGGGTTCGTAAGCCAGACTGTCGGTGTGGCCCATTTTCTGCCAGAGTTCTTCAGCAATATGCGGTGCAAAGGGAGCAAGAATTAAAATGAATTTATCAACAACAGATTTAGGTCTTACCTGCTGCTTGCCCATATGATTGACAAAAATCATCATTTGGCTGATAGCAGTATTAAAACCGAAGCTTTCAACATCACTTCCAACTTTTTTAATGGTCTGGTGCAGCAGCCGGAGTGTTTGTTCATCTGCCTGGGCATCTTTTACCGCCTCAGCAAGCTCGCCAGTATCCTCATCTAATATCATTCGCCAGGTTTTCTGCAGGAATCGATGCACCCCTTCCACCCCTTGCATATTCCAGGGTTTGATCGCCTCCAGAGGCCCCATAAACATTTCATAAAGCCGCATCGAATCAGCACCATAATCAGCAACGACGTTGTCAGGATTGATTACGTTGCCGCGGGACTTGCTCATCTTCTGGCCGTCTTCGCCAAGAACCATTCCCTGATTGACAAGCTTTTTGAACGGCTCTTTTGTGCTGGCATAACCAAGGTCATAAAGTAATTTATGCCAGAACCGCGAATACAGAAGGTGCAATACTGCGTGTTCGGCACCGCCGATGTATAAATCAACGGGCATCCAGTATTTTTCTTTTTCCGGGTCCCAGCCCTGTTGGTTATTGTTCGGGT
>CAZMSP010000035.1:0-17289 GCA_964568985.1 uncultured Pirellulales bacterium | reverse complement strand
CGCTACTTATATGTTTTCTTCTGCCTAATTCAATCGCCAGCATTGTCAGGACGGCAACCTGAGCAGTGAAGGCCTTCGTGCTGGCGACGCCAATTTCCGGCCCAACATGCAGATATATCCCTGCATCGGTAGCCCTTGCTATTGAAGAGCCGACGACGTTAACAATGCCCAGGACAGTTGCACCTCGTTCCTTTGCTTCTTCAACGGCTGCAAGAGTGTCAAGTGTCTCTCCTGATTGACTTATCGATATCACGACGGTACCTTCCCCAATGATTGGATTACGGTATCTAAATTCACTGGCGTATTCGGTCTCCGTTGGGATGCGTGCCAGTTTCTCAAACAAAAATTCCCCGACCAAACCGGCGTGAAACGCCGTCCCGCAGGCGGTTAAGATGAGTCGTTTGGTATGGGTTAAATCTCGCAGATACGAAGCTATACCTCCAAGTTTAATCCTATTATCCTGACGGTCGATTCTGCCACCCATGCAAGTGCTGAGTGCTTTTGGCTGTTCAAAAATCTCCTTGAGCATATGATGCTTGAATCCACCCAGCTCAATTTGCTCCAGAGAGAATTCAATCTGTTCCAGGTCTTTGGTGATGGTTACATTGTCAATAGTTTTGGTGTGAAATCCTTCCGGGGTAACGGTGACCATCTCATTGTCGGCGAGGTATATTACCTGAGTGGTGTGCTCGACGATTGCAGCGGCATCGGAGGCCAGTATGTATTCATCCTCACCGACACCTAAAATCAGAGGGCTGCCCTTTTTTGCGCCTATGAGTATATTTGGAAAATCCGAGCAGACGATAGCCAGGCCATAGGTGCCATGCAGCTCGCGAAGTGCTCGCTGAACCGCCCATTCGAATCTGTTTTGTCCGCCGAGCTTCATCTCTTCCTGGTCGGCTTTAGTACAAAAATAACCAATTAGATTTGCTATCACTTCCGTATCGGTCTCACTTGCAAAATCAGCTCCTTCATTTTGCAGCCAAGTCTTTAGCGTGGAATAGTTTTCGATAATGCCATTATGAACGACAGCAATTTTACCGGTGTAGTCCAGGTGTGGATGTGCATTGATGGTATTGGGCTGGCCGTGCGTCGCCCAGCGAGTATGGCCGATGCCAAATGTCTCAGCGGCATCAGGCGGGTCTAAAATCTCTTCCAGGGCACTAATTCTACCACCGGTTTTTTTGACTTTTATTGCGCCGCTACTAAGCAGCGCAAGACCAGCTGAATCGTAACCCCGATATTCCAGACGCTTCAATCCCTCTATAAGGATTGGCTGCGCCGCTTTTTTACCAAGATAGGCAACTATTCCACACATAGGTTCGGCTCTTCGACTGCGCTCAGGGCAGGCAAGCTCACTACAAGTTTTTTATTTACTATTTCCTGATTATTATTTACCATTTTATGTACAGTTGTGTTCGACTATTATCATCATAAATGATGAAGAGTCAAATAATAAAATATGATAGTTGTTATCGATTATAATGTTGGTAACGTTAAGAGCGTATGCAACGCATTTCGGCATATTGGTTGTGAGGTGCAACTTAGTAACGATCCCGCAGTAATCGAAAACTCAGCCGGTCTTGTTTTGCCTGGAGTTGCAGCTTTCGGCTATGCTGTCAGCGCTTTGGGTGGGCTTGCCGAGCGGGTAAAAGAGGTCGCTTTGGCAGGTAAGCCGCTTTTGGGTATTTGTGTCGGCTATCAGATGCTTTTCGACCAAAGCAGCGAATACGGCCGGCACAAAGGCCTCGGGCTGGTCGAAGGCAGCGTTGTTCCTATTCCAGCCGGCAGGGTAATACCACATATGGGCTGGAATCTGGTAGAACTGCCCGAAGGTATGAATTTATTTGCCGGACTAGGAAAAGAAAAACATTTTTATTTTGCACACTCTTTTTATGCCGATGTCGCTGACGGCCGGGCAAAAATCGCCTATACTGACTATGGCTTTGATATGCCGGCTTCCATCCAGAAGGCAAATATATACGGCACGCAATTTCATCCTGAAAAAAGTGGCAAAACAGGTTTGAAGGTTCTGCAGAACTTTGCTGAAATTTGCGAGCAGAATTAGCCACAGATTGCACGGATTATATAAAAGAAGAAATTTAAAAATTGGAAATCAGATAACCCTGGTGGCAAGGGATTGAAAATATGCTGACGAAAAGAATTATACCCTGTCTTGATGTTAAAGATAATCGCGTGGTTAAGGGCGTTCATTTTCTAAATCTTCGTGACGCAGGCGACCCCGTGGAACTCGGCGCAAGATACAGCGATGAAGGGGCCGATGAGCTTGTATTTCTGGATATCACCGCAACCATTCGATATCGAAAAACACTCGTTGAGCTCGTAGAAAAGGTCGCGGCAAATGTCTTCATTCCGTTCACCGTAGGAGGAGGGATACAAACAGTTGAGCAAATCGATGAGCTTCTGCGAAGCGGAGCTGAAAAGGTTTCGGTAAATACTGCTGCTGTTGAAAACCCTGATATCCTTACAGAAGCCGCCCAGCGATTCGGCAGTCAATGTGTCGTCCTTGCCATTGATGCGCGTCGAGCAAAAAAACAGGCGGACAAATGGCAGGTCTGTGTAAAAGCAGGAACAGAACCAACTGACATCGATGTTGTCGAATGGGCTGTCAAGGCCGAGAAGTTAGGTGCAGGAGAGATACTATTAACCAGTATGGACGCCGACGGCACACAGGCTGGCTATGATAACGAGCTGAATAAAGCTGTTACCGATGCAGTCAATATACCAGTAATCGCCTCCGGCGGGGCAGGAAAACTTGAACATCTATACGATGCAATCGTTGAGGGATGCGCAGATGCGGTGCTGATGGCATCAATCACACACTTTGGAAATTACACTATAAGACAAATGAAAGAATACCTCGCCAGCCGAGGAATTGCCGTCAATCTCTAAAGCTTGCCTTTCTTTGCCTGGTGCTCCAAATGGAGCCCCACGGGCCGAGCCCGTGGTACATCCATCGCTCTCGCCTTTGCGTAGCCGCTTCGGCGGAGCGAGGTCGGCGGAATCCGCCGAAGCATACCCTCCTACGCACAAGGCTTCGGAGGGTTATCCTTTTCGCATTCATCGTCCGACGCCAAAGTCCGGCTATGGACGACGGCGTCCACGGCTAAAAGCCGTGGTCTTCGCTCCGTCGCCATAGCTTTGGAGCGTCGGCGACTGCGAAGGCGGATAAAAAACCGGCTAACTGATTTAGAAAATATCCAAATACGTCTCGATTTCCCTGAAAAAAGCAATTCCTTCTTGAGTTAAAAGCGCACTGGCTATATAATCAGCCGAAATTCGGGAGAACCTGAAATGAAGAATAAAAAGTACTCTGCCGCAAGGCATGGCCAAGTCCATTACGCCTTTATAGCTTGTGCAATCATATTGGCTGGATGTGCCAAGCAGCAGCAATATGAGGTAGTCGAGCAAATATGCGTGCCGGATATGGATAAGGCAGTGGCAATGCAAGCAGCCGAAGATGTTCTGGTCAAAATGCACTTTACTATCGACAAAGCCGACCCTGATACTGGTTTTATGAGAACTAAACCACTGCCGGGTGCACAATTCTTCGAATTCTGGCGCAAGGACAACGTCGGCGACGAAACCGCAGCTTTAGCAAACCTGCACACTATTAGAAGGATTGTCGAATTAAATGTCAGCCGGGACGAAGAAAAACTGTGCATCGACTGCGATGTACAGGTATACAGATTATCCCTGCCGCAGCGCCAATCCACCAGCAGGGCGCACGCAGCTGGAATGTTTACAGACAGTTCTGATTCGAAACAGAGGCTTCAACTACGTTCTGACCGCGAAGTAGCTGCCACCTGGGTCAATCTGGGCCAGGATGAACAGCTTGCAACGAAAGTTCTAAAAAGAATCGAAAAACAAATCGTGTCCAAAACGGGCCACGAGTCACGAGCGACGGGGGACAAAAAGTGAAAGTATTAGTTTGCGGCGGTGCCGGATACATCGGCAGTAACATGACGGCAATGCTAACTGCCCAAGGCCATGAGCCGATTGTCTTTGATAATCTCAGCAAAGGCCATATGGCCGCAGTCGGCTCCGCTGAGTTTATCAAAGGTGATTTAGCTGATTACCAGTTACTCGTCAAGACACTACGCAAATATAACATCGAAGTGGTAATGCACTTTGCCGGCCTGATTGAAGTTGCTGAATCGGCACAAGCTCCTTTGAAGTACTATCAAAACAATGTCTCCAACACTCAGAACCTGCTTTCAGCAATGCAGGAGATGACGGTAGAGAAATTTGTTTTCAGCAGCAGTGCCGCGGTATACGGCGTACCCAGACAGGTGCCGATTACTGAGGATGCACCGAAAGAGCCAATCAATCCTTACGGCCAAACCAAGTTGGCTGTTGAAACGATGTGCCATTACCAGAATCAAACGGGCAAACTTCGGTATGCATCTCTGCGCTATTTCAATGCCGCCGGTGCCGGGAGCAACTGCACTCTCGGCGAGGACCATCGTCCTGAAACACATCTAATTCCGCGGGTTATCAAGACAGTAATGGGAAAACTTCCACATATCACTATCTATGGAACCGACTATCCCACGCCGGACGGCACCTGCATTCGGGACTATATTCACGTTGACGATTTGTGCAGGGCCCATCTGCTGGCACTGGATAAACTTGAACAAAGCAGCGAACTTATCTACAACATGGGCAACGGAAAGGGCTATTCTGTCAGAGAGGTTATTGATACAGTTAAAAAGGTCAGCGGCAAAGATTTTAAGGTGGTTGAATCAGGCCGTCGGCTTGGTGACCCACCAGTTTTGACGTCGGACGCAACAAAGGCAATGAAGGAGCTTGGCTGGAAAACCGAATTGCCGGAGCTCGAAAAAATAGTAGATACCGCCTGGAAATGGCACAACAAACACCCCTTTGGATATCTGGATTGAACTTGTCTGACGCTCGTACTTCGCAGAGTAGTAACAATCAAGATTTGAAAATCTTCGGAACAAAGCAATGAGTAAGCTTTTTGTCGGTATTGATTTAGGCGGAACGTTTATAAAGGTTGGCTGTTTCGATTCGCAGTTAAAAATTTTAGCCAAGATATCGGCGCCTACAGAGTCCGAGAAAGACGCCAATACTATAATAGAGAATATGGCCAAAGCAGCCGAGCGGTCCGTAGCCAAAGCCGGTTTTACTATGGCGGATGTGCCTGCAGTCGGCCTTGGCTGTCCAGGCCCGGCTAAATACAGCGAAGGAATCATCGAAGCTGCCACGAATTTCCCAACTTTCAGAAACATCGCTGTTCGCCAGATGCTCAGTGACAAATTAGGCGGAAAAACAATCGTTTTCGAGAACGATGCCAATGTTGCCTGCTTCGGTGAATTTGCCGCCGGTGCGGGAAAAGATGTTGAGGATATGGTATTTTTCACGCTGGGTACCGGCATTGGCGGCGGCATTATCAATAAAGGGAAACTACTGGCTGGGGCTGGTGATAATGCTGCTGAGCTTGGCCATATCATAATCTATCCCGAAGGCAGATTGTGCAATTGCGGCCAAAGGGGCTGCGTCGAAGCGTATGCCTCGGCGACAAATACCGCAAAAAGGGCTACCGAGGCCGTTGAAAAAGGTCAGCCTTCAAGTCTGAAAAAGGTCATCGACGAGAAAGGTGAAATCACCTGCAAGGATGTTTACGACCATCTAAAAGCCGGTGACAAATTAGCTAAACAGATAACCGACGAGACCGCCAAAGCCCTTGCGCTGGTTTGTATTAACATGTTGCACAGCACCGAGCCGGCCCGCATTGTTTTCGCAGGTGGTATGATTGCTGCTGGAGATGTTTTGTTGAACCGGATAAAGGATTATTTTAACGAGCACATCTGGGCCTTAAGGCAAGAGACTGTAGAAATTTGCTTTGCAACATTGAGCGAAGACGCCGGCATAATCGGCGCCGCCGCCCTTGCCAAACAGGCCATCGAAGAAAACAAGTAATGCCTTTCCTCTTTCAACCACTGTTTTGGCCACAGATTTCTCGAATACCTGGGGCACAAGTTAAATATAGATAAAAATCAACGAAATCGGTCCGGCTACGGCTCGGAGCGTCTTCGCCGAGACGAGTGTAAATCCGTGGTTAAGAAAACAAAAAAAGCGAAAAAAGACTGGAAAAAAAGTTTTATCTGACTACAATACCAAAAACCCAAGTTTTTATTAATAGATTGTAACATCGCTCCGTCGCCATAGCTTTGGAGCGTCGGCGACTTGTACTATGAGATTTATACTAATTGACAAAGTTGTTTCATTAGACAGCGGCAAACAGATAAAAACAGTCAAGAACGTTTCCCTGGCTGAGGAATATCTATCTGACCATTTTCCCACTTTTCCGGTACTACCGGGGGTATTGCTGCTGGAAGGATTGATTGAATCAGCATCCTGGCTGGTTCGAGAGACAGAGAATTTTGCCCATAGTATGATATTGCTTGAAGAGGCAAGAAATGTAAGATATAAAAGTTTTTTGTCGCCTGGCGCACAGATAGAATATACTGTTCAGGCCAAGACTATCGAAGAAAACATCAGTAGCTTTGTCGGCTTCGGTTTATCAGGCGACGAACGAATCGTCGAGGTAAAGTTTGGATTAAGGCACTTTAACCTCGCTGACGAAAATTCGGCTCTGGCAGATGTAGATGCCAAGGTCATTGAAAATATGAAAAAACGCTGGAAACTATTGCGGCATTAAAGAATAGCCACAGAGGAACACAAAGAAGTAATTACAAAAGAAAAAATTAAAACAAAGAGCGTAGAAAAAGATTATTACAAGATTAAAAGTACGAGAGGTAGAAATATGGCAATGAATCGGGATGAAGTATTCGGCAAGGTTCAGGAAGTCTTAGTCGATGCTTTAGGAGTAGACGACGATGAAGTTAGAACTGATTCGGCCTTAATGAGAGACCTTGGGGCCGAGAGCATCGACTTTTTGGACATAGTGTTTCGATTAGAGAAAGCGTTCGGAATAAAAATCCCGAGGGAAGAGTTATTCCCTGCTGAGAGTCTGATGAATAATTCTGGATTTATCAGCAACGGAAAACTGACCGAAACAGGGTTGAATGAGCTGAGGCAAAAAATACCGCATATTGACCTGTCAACATTTGAGAACGACCCTGATATCAATAAATTAGGTAATTTGTTTACTGTCGGCGCGATTGTAAATTACATCGAAGCCAAGCTAAACGCTGCTTAGTAGCACAGGGGGCTTTTGAAATATTAGCGGCAGGACTACTGACAAAGAGCCTGCCGCTAAATAATATAGGCAGGTCATCAGTTTTGGTGTGGGGCAAAAGGCGCCCCAGCGTAAAATGCGCTGGATTTGGATAGATAAATTTATCGAGTTCGAAAGCGGCAAGCGAGCTGTTACTATTAAGAATGTAACGCTTGCGGAAGAGCACCTGCACGACCATTTCCCGGGATTTCCTGTAATGCCGGAGTGCTTGATGATTGAGGCAATGGCCCAGACAGCAGGGATACTCGTTGGCGAGGCAAAAAAATTCCAGGAAAAGGTTATCCTTGCAAAGATAAAAAAAGCTGTCTTTTTCCACTATGTAAAGCCGGGCGATACCTTAAAGCTGGAAGCGGAAATCGAATCTATTACTCCGGAAGCGGCAAGTACAACCGGCAAGATTACAAGCTCGGATAAGCTAATAGCCGAGATTGATTTGATGTTCAGCCACATAGACCAGAATCTTGCCGGTAAAAAATTTCCCGAAGAAAACTTCGTGTTCACAGGCATGTTCGAATCACTCCTGCGAGATGTGCTTTTAGATAATGCCAATCCCAGCGAGTCAAAATCGGAGGAAAAGTAGTGAGTTCGGCTCGTGTAGTAATAACCGGCCTGGGTGCAATAAGTCCGCTCGGATTAAGCGTTGGCGATATGTGGGACGGCCTCTGCGCCGGCAGATGTGGGATAGATAAAATTACAGCATTCGACCCTGTGGGCTTTAGCTGCAAATTAGCCGGCCAAGTCCCGGAATACAAAATACAACAATACGTACCAAAGACACATCGCAAGGCCACCAAACTGATGTCCAGAGACATCGAACTGGCGGTCATTGCAGCACACGAAGCTCTGACCGACAGCGGGCTTATCACAAAAGGCATCGGTTCGACTGCGCTCACCACAGGCGACCCGGAAAACGTCAATAGCCTACTCCGCCGAAGCGGCTGCGAAGGCCGGGTCGACCCGGAGCGTGTGGCAATCAATCTCGGTGCCGGGCTAATCAGCTGTGATTTGGTTGAGTTAGCTCCTGCGGTAGCAGCAAGCATTACCGATGGTAAATTCGATATTCATAAGTGGGGCAAAGATGGCCTTGATATGGTAACGCCTTTATGGTTATTAAAATATCTGCCGAATATGCTTGCCTGCCATATAGGTATAATCCATGATATTCAAGGCCCCAGCAACTCTATCACCTGCGCCGAGGCCTCTGCACATCTGGCGATAGGCGAAGCATCGCAGATAATCGGCCGCGGCGGCAGTGACACTGCCCTTACCGGCGGCGCCGAAGCGAAGGTAAATCCTATTGTTATGATTCGCCAGTGTCTGCTTAAAAGAACTACTTGCGAAAATAACGACGACCCAACGTCGGCTTGCAGACCCTTCGATGCCGATGCAAAGGGTTCTGTTTTCGGTGAAGCAGCAGGAGTAATAATACTCGAAAACCTGCAAAACGCACAAAAACGAGGTGCAAAAATTTATGCCGAAGTAGCAGGTCTCGGCCACAGCAATAATATCAATCCAGCATACGAACATCTCGAACCAGACGGCAAAGGCATTCAGATAGCGATAGAAAAAGCGATGGCAGATGCACAAATCCAGCCGGAGGATTTGGACCTGATTATCCCTCACGGCACAGGGATAGCCGACGATGATTTGGCTGAAGCAACGGCAATCCAGACAGCTCTTGGTGATGCAGCGGCTAATATCCCTGTCTGGCCGACTAAAAGTATGCTGAGTAATACCGGCGCTGCTGCGGGGGCACTTGATGTTATTGCCGCGGTTTGCGCGATGACCAATGGGAAAATACCTGCTGCGAAAAACTGCGATAAAAAAGCTGACGGCTGTAATTTGAATATTAAAACTGAGCCGCGACAGGCAGAGATTCGTTATGCCCTGTGCTGCAGCTACACCTACGGCGGACAAACAGCCGCTGTCATACTGAAAAAGATTTGAGATTTAAGATTTGAAATTGATGAGATTGCTTTGCTTCGCCCTTCGGCAGGCTCAGGACTTCACTCGCAATGACAAGGGGTCGGAAGGAGAATGTTATGAGTAATCTACTATATCTCAAGGCGTCGCCGATGGGTGAGCTTTCATACTCAGAAGCTGTCGCGGAGGCATTTGTCGAATCATACAAACAAAGCCATCCAAACGACAAAATCAAAACGATAAACCTTTTCGAAAAGAAGCTTCCGGAGTTCGATTTCAAGGCGGCCAGTGCAAAATACAAAATAATGCACAATAAAGAACATTCTGCAGAGGACAAAAAGATATGGGGAGAAATAGTCTCCGTAATCGAAGAATTCAAATCTGCGGATAAATACGTTTTAGCGGTGCCGATGTGGAACTTCTCAATCCCCTACCGGTTGAAACAATACATAGATATTATCCTTCAGCCGGGCTACACTTTTACCGTCAATAAAGATGGCGGCTACGAAGGATTAGTAAAAAATAGGCCAATCTTTATCGCATACGCACGCGGCGGTGAATACAAACCTAGTTCCGGGGCGGAAGCATTCGATTTGCAAAAAAAATATCTCGAATTGATATTAGCATTTATCGGCTTTAGCGATATTCGCTCGCTCGTGGTTGAACCTACCCTCGCGGCCGGGCCTGAGGTGGCAAAACAAAAACGAGATGAAGCTACCGAAAAGGCCAAACAAATGGCAAAAGAGTTTTGATGATGGAAAAAATGACCGCTCCCTTACGGTCGCGGCTCTGTGAATTTTAACTGTGAATCAAATGATATGCCCGAACCAATTCGCCGATGCTCCAGGCCTGTGCGAAACAACCACGAGGCTTATGAGGGACATCACCATCAAATATCTCGCAGGCATTTCCGAGGCAGCCTTCGTCAGTCAGATGCTGCAACAACGGCTCGATAAATTCGGCAGCTTTTTTCTTACTTTTTCGGCTGGAACCATTAACTTTCAAATAGCCTTCAACAAACGGCCCAATCAGAAACGGCCAAACTGTGCCCTGGTGATAGGCCTCATCACGCTGCTGCTGTGGGCCGGTGTATGTGCTTTTATAGCGGCTGTCCTGAACGTTTAACGTGCGCAGGCCGTAAGGGGTCAGCAGCTCTTTTTGCACCACATCCACGACCGACTTTTGCTGCTGAGCCGACAAAGGACTAAAGGCAAGTGAAACAGCAAAGAGCTGGTTCGGGCGAAGACTGTCATCAACCGAACCATCCGGCAAAATACAGTCGTTTAAGTACCCTTTACGCTCGTTCCAGAACAATTCACAGAAACCTGCCGCAACTCTATCGGCCAGAGCCTTGTAATGTTTCGCCGCATCTACATCACGCTGTGCATAAAACTGGGCGAGATTACAAACCGCATTATACCACAGGGCATTTACCTCGACCGCCTTGCCGTACCTAGGCGTAAAGGCGACGCCGTCATATTTGGCGTCCATCCAGGTGAGCTGCGTATCGCTGCTGCCTGCGGTTATAAGCTCATCATCATCGGCGTGGATGCAAAAGCGTGTGCCCTTATAGTAAGAGTCCATAACCCAGCGGATTACCGGCAGGAGCTCCTCCGTGAATGCCTTCGAATCGCCGGTAGCGTTTAAGTATTGAAAAGCTGCATTTATAAACCAAAGAGAGGCATCGACACTATTAAAGTAAGTAGTATCGCTATTGTCATCGAAGCGACTCGGAATCATACCTTCATCGGCCGCCTGGGCGAAGGTGGTCAAAACCGACTTTGCCTCTTCAAACCTGCCGGTCGAAAGCAACAAGCCCTGCAAAGCAATAAAAGCGTCTCTGCCCCAGTCTGCAAACCACGGAAATCCAGCTAAAATAGTGGTCCTTACGGTGTGGTCTGTCTGGCGCTTTGTAACAAACCGGTCGGCAGCCAAATAAAGAATTGCGAGCCGTCTATCTTTTCTCTTTAGAGTACCGTTCAAGATACTGCTTTGATGGGTGAGCAGCTCTCTGCGAACCATATCAATGTCGGCACCAGTCATATCCACAGGATTGGAGCGGGTGCTCAGGTTCGCCCAGAGAATAATTCTGGTCGGCGAGTCTATACGGCACTTAAAAAAGCCGGGCGTCCACAAATCTTCGGCAAAGTCCTGTCCCCTTTCTCTGTCATTTCGATATACGAAATTAAACCACCACTGCTCATCTTTTTCAAAATTCGCAGACGGACAACTCAAAAGCAACTTACAACTGTGCGACGTATCATAGCGAACAAGCAAAGCACTGCCAAGCCAGCTCGAACACAACGGAGCATAAGATTTCTGCAGGGCGTGGAAATCACGCAAAGCCACAAATGGGCGCAAAACGAAGTCCACGTGCTCTTTAATCCGACGCGGTAGGGCAAAATCATACACCAATGCAACTGTATCAGTATCACGAACAAGATATATAGATTTGGTCAGCTGAATTTCATCCAGTTCATAATAAAAATGCACACCCGTATCCTGGCGAAAACACTTTACATAGTCAAAGCCCTGCGGGGCGAATTTGTCGGGAAACTCAAATGTGGAAAGATTGAAAACCCTCTGCTCAGATATCACCATCTCCATACAGGCCGACAGTGCTATTATCCTGTTGGTAGGTGGATTAAGCGAGCCGACGAGCAGGCCATGATATCTTCTGGTATTGCAGCCAATAATCGTTGATGAAGCGTAGCTTCCACGTTCATTAGTCAATAACCATTCCTTGGCCAGCAAGTCTTCAATACTTGGACTGCTCGGCAATGTGGAGACAATCGCTGTATCATCGGCTTTTTGTGCAGTTGTTAACACCGTTTCCCCCCGAATAGGGCATATTATAATAAGCAGATATACGCCAAACGTTATGCACTACAGGCGTGCTTAAAACACCGGCTGTGCAGATTATCCAATATGTTCATAAAGTTTATATAAGAATCGTAAGGCGAGTCATAAGGATTAAAGTATTTATGCACATCGCCATCGGCAAAGTATTTCGTGCACATATAATAAAAATGGTCTGACACCTGCAATCTTCGCCAGTCCGCAATGATATTATCGTCTTTTGTTTTTTTGATTCTCTTTTCAAGGCGATAAAGCTCATGAATGGCATTGGATTGCATAGCGTTTCCAAGCCAAGCTGATATGTCCCTCTCAGTATCAGCCCAGCTAATGATGTGCGGCACATCAACGGTGTCGGCAGGCTCATAACATTGAACTACCTCGCTGGGTGTCTTAAAATTGTTGTCCGGATGTTTTAGAATCTCATCGGGCAGATGCCGCATAAAATCAAATATTCCGGTATCAGCCCACTGGTGCTCACCGAATGTTTCATAATCCATAAACAGGTTGACCACATTTCCATTACCATTAACATCGCTTATCCAACGAGCGAATTTATCCGCCGTCAACGGCCACTGAGGCCAATCACGATTAGAAAACCTAAAGGCAATATCATCGCTGAGAGAATAATTCTTCAGCAAGAGCTTCAATTTACTACAGCCCTTCGGCCGGTAAATGAAATTTGGACTTCTATAGCCAAGGATATGGTCTGCTCCTTCGGTCATTATCGCATCGAATCTTCCCATAGACTCGATAAGAGCAGCCAAATCGTTATTGTATATCAGTTCTGTATTTCTAAAAATCTTCGGTTTTTGGCCAAAAAAACGGTCAATGGCCTCGACGTGCTTATTGATCTGCTCTATGAATTCATCCCGTGAATATAAAAAACTCAAACTGTGATAATATGTCTCAGCGAGGAATTCCACACAGCCGGTTTCCGCCAGGGCATCAAAGGTACTCATAACCTCCGGTGAAAACCGCTGAAACTGCTCCAGTAATACACCGGTTATGCTGTATGCTACCTTAAACCTGCCTTCAAATCGCCGTATTATATCCAGCAGCAATCGATTTGTCGGAAGATAACATTTATTTGCCACCTTCCTGCAGATGAAAGCATTCTTATAATCGTCAAAATATTGGTCGTTTTTGTCAAATACCGTATAGTGCCTTAACCGCAAGGGTTGATGCACCTGAAAATAGAAACATACTGAAGGCATTGTCGTATCTCGTAAAAGTGTATTACAAACGAACCATCACACATCATGCGCGATGCGATTAAACTGCGACCATAGTCTGTTCATAAATTTTCACACACTTTGCCGCTGAATCTTTCCAGCGCAGCTTCCTTACCTCAAAATTGCCGTGACTTCTCAGCGTCATCTCCAGCGGAGGATATTTCAGCACCGCTACAGTCTTGTTGGCAATCTCGTCGACATCCCAGAAGTCAACTTTCAAAGCATGTCTCAAGACTTCTGATACTCCACTCTGTTTACTTATAATGACAGGGACATCATTATCCAGTGCCTCCAGCGGAGCAATTCCAAACGGCTCCGATACCGACGGCATCACATATAAATCGGCCGACCTATAAATCCTGCGGACATCCTCACCGTGCAAAAAGCCGGTGAATAGGACCTTGTGGCCTATGCCAAGCTCTGCCGCCATCTCAACCGCTCGATACATCAAATCGCCAGAGCCAACCATAACAAACTTAACATTATCCATTACTTCAAGAACCTTCTTGGCCGCCCGCAGGAAATACTCAGGGCCTTTCTGCATTGTAATTCGGCCTAAAAATAAGACAATTTTCTCATCTTTATTGATACCGGTTTCCGCCAAAGGCCAATGGTCATTGAGGTCAACACCGTTATGCACAACCTCAACTTTATCACCGCTGATGCCGTAGCGGCTGATTATAATGCTGCGGGTGTAATGGCTAACCGCGATTACCTTATCAGCATGCTCCATACCTTCCCGCTCGATGTCATAAATCATCTGGTGCACGTGCTCACCACTGCGGTCAAATTCGGTTGAATGAATATGTACAATGAGCGGCTTTCCACTCATTTGGGCCACCGCAATTCCCGCAGGGTATGTCATCCAGTCATGCGCATGAACAATATCAAACTGCTCATCTCTGGCTAATCCAGCAGCAACGGCAGCATAACGACAGACCTCAGCATACATATCGCCGCTATAATGCATGCCGCCAAAAAGCTGACTGGCTGAACTAACAAAGCCACCACGGATTTGCTGTTTTCGTCTCAAATTTTCTTCGATACGCTGCTGGTAAACATCAGGGGTTGAATACGGCTGTAACGGGGAGTCGATTGCGTGGAATTTTACATTTTTTAGCTCACCGAATTTGAAGGATGCAGCGGACACCTGGGAACCAGGGGTTAGCAGCTTAACATGAGTAGCATATTCGCTATCAACAATTTTTGGCAAAACAAAAGTTACGCTTATTCCAAGCTGGTCTAATGCCTTCGTAAGTCCATAGCAAGCTGTGCCCAATCCGCCGCTGATAAACGGAGGAAACTCCCAGCCCAACATGAAAATCTTCATACATTCCCCCGTCGGTTCAATTTCATAACTATCTACATCCGAAGATGTTATGGCAGATTGTTCCTCTTCAATTTAATGTTACAACTAGCCAAATCTAAAGTTCCTGACCGCCTAATGGTGCTGTCCATCGTTGGTAACCACTTTATCGGCAAGAAATTATGCAACCTTAACTTCGAGCAGGCTAAAAATGCTACGTTTGCCTTGTTCCCTGTTATTATAAATCGGGTTTTTAGGCAGATATGTTCAATAAATTTCTAAAAAAAGTGAGTTTTGGCACTGATAACCAGTATTTTATAGGCCAATAGCCAAGCGTTGACTAATGACTTCTTTGCGAAAACACGCGCACAAATCATAGCAGGACAGGTCATAAATGCTGTGTATTGCTGCTCTTGAAAATGTGCATATTCAATTAAAAAGCTGTCCCGCACCAATTGAGCTGTATCGGGTTATCAAAGCCCTGTGCAGTAGCAGTAATAGAAGCTCTGGTTAGACTTCAACAAGCTCAGTCGAGTCGCGGCAATTGGTGCGGGACGGCCTCGGTTAAAAACGCTGTCGCAAACGTAAGATACGCAACCAAAAGATGTTATCGCACAGCAAATCCATCCTGTCAGAAATAAAATACTACAAGAACCTCTAATGACCTACAGGTCCTGAGGCTTAACTGTGCTGCGACGATTGGCCTTGGTCCGAGCAATGGCACCATCAAGAATACCGTAGATTTTATCATTGAGCGCCCCGAGCGCATCAGATGATGTCATCATTTTCTTGCTCCTGATGTAGGCCTTGACTTTACTGGCCACAACTAAAGACTCTTTTCCCTTTGCCATAGGTAAAAACCTCCAAGCTAAAAAAGTTAAAATTCTAATAGTCCGTGTTTCCACGGGCTGGAAGCCCGTGCCACCCGGCACATTGCCAAGGCCTGTTATTACACATAAGCAAGAAAATTTGCAACAAAAAAATCTTTTGAAACGCTAAATTTATGCTCTCAGAGAGCCGATAGGCAAAAAAGTGGTTGTAAGCGAAAAAACAACCGATAAATTACACTTTTTATGAGCTTGACCCCGAAACAGAATTGGGGCTTGCAATTTTTAATAATTTAGTCGGTTCATTTTGACGAAGATATGTGGACGAGTGCTGCCCCCTTAGAATGGTGGGACGAGCGATTTTTCAGAACCAATATTAGCTTAGTTAGGATATATTGAGTATGACCTAAGCAGGTTTGCTGAGGAGAGATAAAATGGCAAAGCGTTCCAAAAAAACTCAAAAAGCACAGGCCAATCCACAAGGGCTTGTTGTCGTGACTGTAACTTCGGATTTGGAGCAGGCCAGAGAGTATGAAAGCCTCCTAAAAGTCAACGATATCCCTGTGGTCGTTAACGAACCGGATGAACAGTCGATAGGTTCTAAAGACATCGCTGTTATGGTTCCCGAAGATTACCTCGATGAAGCACATGTCGTAATTGAGTCGCAGGATGCCTACGACGACTTCTATGATTTCGCATTAGAAGAGGAGGAAGAAGATGATTTCGACAGCCAGCTTTTTGAGGATGAGTTTTGAGCCCCTGTTTTTGCTTTCGCCTGCCCCGATGGGGAGTCAAGCAATAAAGCAGAGGGGCCAATGGCAAGGCAGCCGGCTCGGACAAATCTTGCCTGTCGTCAGACAAGTTTTGCCGGGCTGATAATTAAATATGGATTCGGATTTTGCAATATAGCAAAATCCGAATCCCTTTTATGACTGAAAAAACAAAAAACTACAGGATATAATAAAAATGGATAAAGAACTTCCAATAGACCGCCGTAACGGTCAAGACCGCAGACAAAATGTCGTTGACCGGCGTTTGGGACTGGACCTTCAGCGAGGACCAGGCAAACGACTAAGTGATGAGCGAAAAGCCGCTGAAGAAGGACAAATGTCCGATGAGCAATTCGACTTTCTTATGGCTATTGATGAATACAAAAGAAAAAATCAAAGACCTTTTCCAACCTGGACCGAAGTCCTTGAGGTGATAACGGCCCTGGGCTACCGTAAAGTGGTTAAGCCTCAATCGCTTAAGCAATCTGCCGGCTCTCGCGCCTCCCGACGCAAGACAGGACGGCGGGCAAAAGCATCCAAAGCTGTTAAAGTACCCTTAGGAACCTGGCAGGACTAAAAGTAAGCCCCAATTTATTTTCAGGGGCAAGCTCAAACGTCAAAATAATCCCACCCCAATAACAAACCCAATGTACCCGATTTTTATCCCTGAGCAGTATTGAAAAGAGCAGGCCGTCGCTTAATCTATGACGTGGATGTTTTTCTTTTTGCACATATCTTTTAGTATTTTTGGCCAGACGGTGGCGCTGACTTCGCCGATGTGGGCCTTTTTCAATAGAAGCATAAACGTGCGGGATTGGCCGATGCCTCCGCCGATGCTCAGAGGAATCTCATTGTTGATGATGGCCCGGTGATATGGCAATTTTAGGAAATCAAGCTGGCCTGAAATCTCCAACTGCTTTTTGAGCGTCTCTGCGTTAACTCGAATGCCCATAGAGGTCAGCTCGTGTCGGCGTTTGGTGACGGGATTCCAGACAAGGATATCGCCGTTTAGGCCGTGCATCGGCCTTGCGTCCTCGGAAGTTGTTTCTGTTACCCAGTCATCGTAGTCAGCAGCCCTCATTTCGTGTGGATAGCCATCCTTGAGGACCCAGCCGATGCCGATTAT
>CAZMSP010000034.1:0-17718 GCA_964568985.1 uncultured Pirellulales bacterium | reverse complement strand
GGTCTCCGATTAGCTCTATCTGCTCTCTGTTTTTGTCAATCGCGATAACCTCTGCTCCGCTCATCGCAAGAGCGATAGCCAGTTTCTTCCCGAAATGCCCCAATCCTATTACAGCAAACCGTCTCATAACTGCTCCCGAAAAATCAAAAATTTTGCACTTTGCATTTTGATTTTTGCTTTTTTATCCAACAATCACCGCCTCATCCGGATAATTATACTTAACCGGTTTCAAGTTAAACGTAAGTGCCGCCAATAGTGTTAACGGCCCGAGTCTTCCAATAAGCATTACAACAATAATAATCAATTTCCCAACGGTTGTCAAAAAGGCGGTTTTTCCCGTCGTTAAGCCAACAGTCCCCAGAGCAGAAGCCGCCTCGAACATAATATCCGACATTTCAAACCTCTGAGCATCTTCTGTGGAACTGCTCACACTCTCTGTGATACTCAGAGCCAATGTAGCTCCGAACAAAACCAAAGCAAAAAGCAGCATAACAGTAACTGCCTTGCCAACGATAACTACTCGAACAGAACGCTTAAACATCTCGACTTCCTGACGCTTCCGCAGGGCAGCAAAAACCATCATTACTATCACCGCCAATGTTACCGTCTTGATTCCACCTGCAGTTGAGCCGGGCGAACCACCAATAAACATAAGCAGAATCAAAACAAACCTGCTCGATGCCGTCCGTTCTGCAATATCGACTGTATTAAACCCAGCCGTCCTGGCCGTTATCGATTGAAACAACGCCCCCAGAATGTCGGGCTTTGCAATATCGCCACCCGCTCTTGCGTAACGCTCAAACAAAAGTATGCCTAACATCCCCAAAATTATAAGAGACGCACTTACGCTAAGAACTATCTTGGTCTGCAGTCGCATCCTTTTCGGCGCTTCCATCGAAAACCGATAACGCTTAAAAAAACTCCTTTTGTAGAATCGTTTTACCCTGTCAGCCGCAATATTGACCAGGTCGTAAAGCACACCGAAGCCCAATCCCCCCAGCACTATCAAAGGACAGACCACTATATATATCTGCCAGCACCGATTGTAACTTACAAAACTGTCACTAAACAAACTAAAGCCGGCGTTACAAAAAGCGCTGATGGAATGAAAGATACTACAGAACCATTGCTGCTGTGTGCCGCCGCCGTAGCTCTGTACATCATCCCACATCGGAAAAAGCAGCACCGCACCAATAGCTTCGATTACCATCGTCCCCACAAAAATAAAAGCTATCATATTACCTATTCGACCAAGCGTGCGGGCACTCAGCAAATCCTGCATTGCCACCGATTCACGCAGGCCCAGCGCTTGTCCTAATAGAAGCGCAAATACCGCACCGAACACCACTATACCAAGACCGCCAAGCTGAATCAGCGACAAAATCACCACCTTGCCCATAAAGCTGAAATCCCGGCCGGTATCTTTTACGATAAGACCTGTAACACAAGTAGCGCTGGTCGCCGTAAACAAGGCATCGACTAAGCTTACATCTGGCCCGGCGGATGCTCTCGGCAGCATCAGCAGCCCTGCTCCGGAAACTATCAAGACAAGAAAGCTTGCAATTAACGTTTGCGTGGGGCTTCTGCCTGAAGCTGCAAAATTAATACCCGTCCTGCAAAGCTTGGTGACCACCTGCAGGACAAGATAAATACCCACTGCAAAATGCCGAACTGCCACAGGGTCGGTCTTGTCAAACCACCTGCCGGCCCCGAATACAGCAACGCCAAGTGCGGCCAAAAGCGGAATCTCAAACCAGTTTGCCCGCAAGAATTCAGCTTTTGATATGCTGTTTATCAGCCGAACTATCTTCTCAACTATGAAAACACCAAGCAAAGCTATCTGAACAGCATATAAAATCTTCGCCGCAAATACGGGCTCATCGAAGCCAAACAGCCAAACAAAAGTAGCCGTAACGCCTGCCGCAGTCAGAGCATTAACGCCGATTAAATACCTTTCTAACCGTTTGTTTTTATAACTTATCTGCATAAATCAACTTTTTAATGCGGTGTCGCAATCCAGCAATTGTAAGATTAAAACCATAAATCGTAAATTGAAAAACAGAAATTATTTAAGCGACATCCGCCAGACCGAGCGAATCGCCAAACTTAACTAATAATGCCTGACGGATATTCTTGTGCTGTGGTTTGTTCAACATTGGGTCTTGCGAGGCCATCTCAAAAGCGTTTTTTCTTGCCATAACAAGCAGGTCGAAATCATTTACTATATTTGCGATTTTCAAATCCGGCAGACCATGCTGGCGCGTACTGAACAGCTCTCCCGGCCCGCGCAGCCGCAAATCGTGTTCTGCTATCTCAAAACCGTCGTTGCTTCTGGTCATAATCTCCAATCTGCTCTTTGCAGTCTCGCTGCCTGCCCCCGCGTATTCCCCCACGTCTTCTTGTCGAAGACAAGAGTGTGGGGGCGGCGGGTCGGTATCCGCAAACAAAAGACAATACGATTTTGCCTGTCCTCTGCCGATACGTCCTCTCAACTGATGCAATTGTGCCAGACCAAACCTGTCGGCCCCTTCTATAACCATTATTGTTGCGTTCGGCACATCAACCCCCACCTCCACAACCACAGTAGCAACCAGCACATCAATTCTACCCCTGCGAAATTCCGACATAATCTTCTGCTTTTGGGCCGAGGGCATTCGACCATGCAGAAGCTCAACTGTAAATTCCGGGAAAACTTCTGATAAAAGTTTCCATCCATCCGTCGCCGCCTTGAGGTCTTCGTCCTCCTCAATCGCTGTAATACGTGGATAAACAAAATATGCCTGTTTCTTTGCCTTTAGGCGCTCGCGGATAAACTCGTATGCTTTCCGCCGGTCATGTCGACCGACCCAGCGGGTAACAACAGTGCCTCTACCTGGCGGAGAATGCTTGATAACAGATACATCTAAATCACCAAAAGCAGTCATCGCCAGCGTCCGGGGTATAGGTGTAGCCGTCATAACCAGGCAATGCGGCGTAGTCTGCTTTCGCAACTGGGCACGCTGATGGACTCCAAACTTATGCTGCTCATCAATCACTACCAGGCCGAGTTTGCTAAATTCTACATCCTTCTGCAAAAGGGCCACCGTCCCCACAACAATATCAATCTCTGCCTGCTTTATCTTCTTCAGAAGCTGCGTCCTCTTTTTGCCGGTCAATCCTCTCGTCAGCAAAATCCCCTTTACTTTGCTGTTCTTCAAATATCTCTCGATGCTTATAAAATGCTGACAGGCCAAAATTTCTGTAGGCGCCATAATCGCCACCTGTGTTTTGTTGGCAACGGCTAACAAAGCTGCATAAAGAGCAACCACTGTTTTGCCTGACCCCACATCACCCTGCAACAGTCGATTCATCGGCCTGGAGTCGCTCATATCCTTTACAATCTCGGCTATTGCCTCGTTCTGGTCTTCGGTAAGCAAAAATGGGAATCGTTTTCTAATACGGCTGTCGATTTCATCGCTGCAAATACACAAAACTGCCGACGAAAAATGTTGCATTCTGTACCGACGAAGGGCTAATCCCAACTGCATCAAAAACAGTTCATCATATTTTAATCTGCGCTTTGCCTGGGCCAGTTTCTTTTCATCCGGAGGCAAATGTATCCAGCTAAAGGCGTCCTTTCTGCCGGCCAAATTTGCTTTTTTCAAAAATCCATCATCGTAAAACTCACTTATAAGCTCATCTAAATTATCAAGCACGGGCCTGATTATCTTCTTAATCTGCCTGCTGCTCAAATTGGCCTTGGCAGCGTAAACGCCTCCGCTAAAATATTCGTCCGGCCGGGAAGTTCTCTCGTCGACTACCAGAAACTTCGGGTTGGTCATTTGCAACTGATGCCGATATAAACTGACATTGGCCGAGGCAACTATTACCTGGCCGGGCTTTAATTGCTCGCGAAGGAATCCTCCGTGAAACCACACAATCCTGCACACACCGGTATCATCACTGAGTACCGCTTCGAATATTGGCGGCTTACGATAGTTTTGATAGTCCGTTGACTCAACCAAGCCGATAATGGTAGACGCCTGGTTGGGCTGCATTTGATTTATCTTTATTGCTTTCGGAGCGAATATCCAGTCACGAGGAAAATACTCTAATAAATCCCCTACGGTATGTACTGCCAATTGCGCGAAGGCCCCGGCCCTTGCCGGCCCGACACCTTTGAGATACTGTACCTGCATCGATAAAGCAATTCCGACTTTTGATTCTTGACTGTCAACAGACAAGTTTTGATTTTCGATTTTCAAACCTTGTTATTCCTTAAAGCTGTATTTGCCGACCAACTGAACAAACCGGACGCCACAGATATGTCTTTCAAAAAGTTTGTCCTGCTTTTTCTCGCAAACGACTAATTCCTGTACTCCTCCACAACCGACAGGTGCCATTATAAAGCCGTCATCGGCAAGTTGTTTCACCAACGGCTTCGGAATCTCTGGAACAGCCGCGGTAATCATAATCCTGTCAAAGCGCCCCGATGGCGGCAATCGCTGCCCCGGCCAGCCGCAACTACCATCACCGACAAGGAATTCAACGTTTGTGATACCTAACCTGTTTAAAATCGCCCGAGCCGACTCCGATAGCTCGCTGAATCTTTCTATCGTATAGACTTTTTTTGCCAGCTTACTCAGGACTGCAGTCTGATATCCACTGCCTGTGCCAATTTCCAGAATCTCACAATCCTGATTGACCCGCAGCTCCTGCGTCATCAAGGCAACAATATACGGCTGAGAAATGGTTTGGCCCATACCGATAGGCAGCGGACCATCAGAGTATGCTTGTGACTGGTAAGACTGCGGCACAAACTCCTCTCTTGTAACCTCGGCCATTACGGCCAAAACGCGAGGGTCTGTTATATCACGACCTTTAAGGTGCCACTCAAGCATCCGTGCCCGAACCTTAGCAAACCTGTCTTCCTTATCTCGGCTGTGCATAGCTGTAATAATCGCCTTTTAAGACCCACTTTGCAAATCAATTTTTGCCGGGATTAAATCCTTGCTCTCGGACTATTAAAGGATAAAATTCTACATAACCGTAGCAAGTAAGCCCCGTTAGAAAGATTATTTCTAACGGGGTAAGTAATTTTCAAAAAGTCTTTAAGGAAGGCCGAAAAATGAATACTAAAAAATTTCTTTTCTACCTATTAGCTGCTCTTTTAGGCGGCTGTGTGCCCGTTATGTCGCTCCATCCTCTTTATACCGAAGAGACAACCGTGTTCGAAGAAAAATTGCTCGGCACCTGGATACAAGACAATAATGAAACTACCTGGGAATTTAAGTGTCCTAACGAACCGGAAAAAACTTACGAGCTTATTTTCTCTGATAATGAGGGCAAAAAAGGCTTGTTTGACGTACATTTGACAAAACTTCAAAGCAAACTTTTCCTGGACGTTTACCCAAACAAACCACCATGGGACGAAGGAGACCCAAATAAACTACCCTGGCCGTTCAATACTTTATTTTTAATACCCGTCCATACATTTATAAAAATTGATTCCATTGAGCCCCAATTGAAAATGAGATTAACGGACGACGATGAAATGAAAAAGCTGTTTAAGGAAGACCCAAATGCAATAAAGTACGAATCCGCCGAGGATGGCTTTTTTTTAACGGCATCAACAAAAGAGCTTCAGGCATTTGTTCTCAAATACGCCGATGACGACAGATTATTTACCAAAGAAACCATCTTGTGCCGCAAAAAAGTAAGGGTTCCTAACGAGCCAAACGATATCGACCTTAACAATGCCGAACCTAATGAAGCGCCAAAGATTCAATAGATAGAGGTAATATATCTTATGGTAACTCGGCCGGATTTTAGACGCTATCTTGTAAATATTGATTCTATCTCCACCCATCAACTCTTCACCGATTGTCTGATTATTGGAGCTGGCATCACAGGTCTTCGTGCCGCTATCGAAGCTGCTGAGCAGCAAAATGTCACCGTTGTGTGCAAGGGCACTCTACAAGACAGCAACACCTTCAATGCTCAGGGCGGTATCGCCTCGGCACTGGATAAAACAGACTCCTTCGAATCACACATAGCCGATACGCTTACTACCGGCTGTGGGATATGTGATGAACACATAGTTGACTTAGTCGTTCGCCAGGGACCGCAGCTTATAGAACAATTGCTCAACTGGGGTGCTGAGTTTGACCTGTTTGAAGGTCATATAGCCACTACGCTCGAAGGCGGACACTCCTGCCCTCGCATCGCGCACGCTCACGGCGATGAAACCGGCAGAATTATCGCCGAGACGCTCATAAGAAAGGTCAAACAAATTCAAAATATTAAAATAATCGAAAATTTCTACGCCATAGATTTAATAACCAATGACGACAATCAGTGCTTAGGAATGTTCGGCTACGATAAACACAGAGGCCTTCAAATAATCTGGGCAGTAAATACGATCTTAGCATCCGGCGGAGCCGGTCAACTCTATCGCGAAACTACAAATCCGGAAGTTGCCACCGGCGATGGGCTGGCTATGACTTACCGGGCCGGCGCTGTATTGCGAGACCTGGAGTTCATGCAATTCCATCCAACCACGCTCTACATCGCTGGCGCCACACGGGCATTGATTACCGAAACGTTGCGGGGAGAAGGAGCCGTCCTGCTGGACAATAAAGGTCGGCGTTTTATGAAAGACTACCACGAAGCCGCTGAGCTTGCACCGCGGGACATAGTCAGCCGAGCCATCCTCGAGCAAATGCGGAAAACTGAATCAACACATGTTTATCTGGACGTTCGGCACTTCGACAAAAAACATTTCGCGAAAAGATTCCCCTTTATCAGTCAATTATGTAAAAGCTTCGATATAGAGACAAGCAAGGATTTAATCCCTGTCCGCCCAAGCGCACATTATATGATTGGCGGTGTAAAAACTGATGCCAAAGCTGCGACAAGCATCGAAAACCTTTATGCCTGTGGCGAAGTTGCATCCACCGGCCTGCATGGCGCAAATCGACTTGGTAGTAATTCCCTGCTCGAAGGATTGGTTTTCGGCAAAATAACCGGACAATCTGTTTCCCAGAACAAAAAAACAGATGTCTCTCATATCAAGCATACCCGAATAAAATATCAAGTCCCGTCCTCCGACCGTACTCTTTTAGACACCGCCGATGTCAGAAACTCACTTCGCTCTCTTATGTGGCGAAATGTTGGCATCACCCGAAGTGCCCAGCCGCTCGCAGAAGCTCAGGAAATTATAAAATTCTGGCAACGTTATGTTATGGACAAAATGTTTGACTGGCCCGAAGGCTGGCAATGCCAGAATATGCTCGCCGTTTGTTTGCTTATAGCCCAGGCGGCCCAAAAACGCCAGGAAAGCCGAGGTGTTCATTTCAGGAGTGATTTCCCCAATACCGACGATGAGCACTTCAAAAAACACGTCGATATCACACGGTAAAAAAGTGGAAGAAAAAGCGAACTTTTGTTACAATAGCTTTGTAGGCAATATAAATAGTAAGTAGCCAATTGAAAGAGTGGGTCAGGCGGTCGCCCCCGCAGCTTCGCTTTTGCGAAGCAAAACGGCGGGGGAGGAAAGTCCGAGCAGGACAGGGCAACGGTGGTGGCTAACGGCCACCCAGGGCAACCTGAGGGAAAGTGCCACAGAAAATACACAGCCGACCCCGCATTCGCTTTGAGGTGTCATCGTAAACGTAGCAAATTGAGTTTAGTTGTAATTCTAAGCTGCGATACTTGTTTTGCGGTGGAAACTCAAAGTGAGTGCGGGAGGCAAAGGTGAAATGGTGCGGCAAGAGCGCACCGCGGCGCCGGTGACGGTGCTGGCAGGGTAAACCCCACCGCCTGCAAGACCAAGCAGTTGGTATAACTTTGCCCGAGTATGTCCCCCTTCTTGCTTTCGCAAGAAAGCAGGGGGGCAGCCAGCAGGTAGGTCGCTTGAGCCAGCTGGTAACAGCTGGTCAAGATAAATGGTCGCCAAATACAGAACTCGGCTTATAGACCCACTCTTTTTTGTTGATTACTAACCGAATCGATGCCTTTAACTTCCGATTTTCTCTTCAAAGACCGCCTATGCCCTTGCTTCTTAGGTATAAATGCGCCCAACCTGATTTTGACCGTGGCGATATTGTCCTCAACAACCATTCTGATTGTGCCCCTGCCAAAATTAATGTGGTCGAACTCAACGCCGCCATTTTCGCCAAGCATCCCTGCCAGAGCAGGCGACCTGTCTAACGTATATAAAATCGTCCCGAATATTTGATTAAGGAGCATCCCGGAAATAGTCAGCATTTTATCGCCCGAACCAGGCACATCCACACCCCGGCCAAGCTCGTCTATATCCTTGCGTAAGTTCTTTAAGACCTGCCGAAGCTGCGCTATTTGTTCTGCATTTTCAGATATTCGCCGCTTACCAACCGCTGACTTTTCCAATATCATCTGGCTGTCAAACATAAGGCCTCGCTTGGGCTCCATCAGCAACCGTCCGGGTCTGCCTGGCAAACGCTTTATCTTTTCATCAACTAAAAAGAAATACTTTCGCTTTGCCGTCAATCTAACCTCATCGAAGGCAACCATATTAAACCAGCTCTTATAACCGTCGTTATCCTGTCCAAAAGAGGCAACAACGCTTCTACTCTGGCTGAGCAGCTCAGATTCCGGCTTATGAATTATAGGTAGCACATCGAGAGCGCCACTTTTCTTTAGTTCTATCTTATAGTAACTGTCGGAAAGATTTGCGTCGTAGGGAAGCCCCTGCCGCCCGGATATCACGAATGGCGACACAATAGAAGAGCAGCCGCATAAACTAAAAATAAACAAAAATTGAAAACTAAAAGCAAAAAACCACAACTCAAAGTTTAATATTTTAAGCTTTTCGTTTTCAGCTTTGCATTTTTCGTTCCCCATTTTATACTTCCTTTACATCTATCCACTTCATCATCTTGCGCAGCTCTCTGCCAACTGTTTCCAGCTGGCAGTCGTGGTCTTTTTCATAAAGCTGATTAAAATTCTTGAGTCCCGACTTGTATTCGTTTACCCACTCCTTGGCGAACGCACCGGATGTTATTTCCGATAGTATCTTTTTCATTTCGGCTCTGGTTTGCTCGGTGATAATTCTCGGCCCACGGGTCAGGTCTCCATACTCAGCGGTGTTAGATATGCTATATCTCATATAGCTCATCCCACCCTGGTACATAAGGTCAACTATCAGTTTCACCTCATGCATACATTCGAAGTAGGCCAGTTCCGGCTGATATCCCGCTTCAACCAGTGTTTCAAAGCCGGCTTTAATAAGCGATGTAAGGCCGCCACAAAGAACACACTGCTCACCGAACAGGTCGGTTTCAGTCTCTTCTTTGAATGTGGTTTCAATAATACCTGCACGGGCACCGCCGATACCATTGCCCCAGGCAAGGGCAATCTTCTTGGCGTCGCCGGTCGCATCCTGCTGGATAGCTACGAGGTTCGCCACGCCGCCACCTTTTTCAAACTCACTGCGAACAAGATGACCGGGCCCTTTCGGAGCAATCATCACCACATTGACATCCTTAGACGGCACAATATACTTGAAATGAATATTAAAGCCGTGACAAAAACCGAGCGTCTGGCCAGCAACAAGATTAGGAGCAATCTGTTCAGCGTAAACCTTTGCCTGAACTTCGTCAGGAACCGTTACGATAATCAATGCTGCACCATCCATAGCCGTCTTGATAGCAGTTGGTGTAAAACCGTGTTGCTGAGCGAGTTTATAATTATCAGTCCCCTCCAGCTCAGCCGGTGCCACTTCAATTCCGCTATCACGCAAATTCAAGCTGTGTGCGTGACCCTGACTGCCATAACCAATAACCGCCACCTTTTTACCTTTCAACGCATCTATCGGTGCGTCCTTTTCATAATAAATTTTAGCCGCCATGGCTGCATTCTCCTTTCTCATTTTTAGGCAGAATCTATTGAGTTCGGTTTCTTTTTTCCCAGTTAAAAGACAGAAAAACTAAATTATATAAAAAGTTCCCTATAAAGCAAGGAATTACGCATTTGGCATTCGGATAAATAAAAAAGTGGATGGTCTAACGCTGATACAGATATGCTCATTTACGGCTCAGTTTTTGCCTGCCGGGGCACAGCGATTGTTCCGGTTCTGGCTACGCTTTTTATACCATAGGGCTTGCACGCATTGATTAAGGCCTCTATCTTTTCCTCCGGCCCACTTATTTCCACCGTAAGCGACTTTTGGGCAATGTCCACAATTTTACCTCTGAACATCTCTATTAACGACATTATTTCAGGTCGTTTCTCAGGCGGCGCTGAAATGGTTATCAGCATTAAATCACGGGCCACAATCGGCTGGCCAACAAAATCCTGAACCTTCACAACAGGAACAATCCTGGCTAATTGCTTGCGTACCTGCTCAACGACTCTGTCATCCCCAACAACGACTATTGTCATTCTGCTGAGATTAGGGTCTTCCGTTCGACCAACAACCAGCGAATCAATATTAAACGCCCGGGCAGCGAACATCCCGGCAACGTGCGCCAGAACACCGGGCTTATTTTCAACCAATGCGCTTATTATATGTTTCATTCTCGTTCCTCGTTTCTTGATGCTCGATGCTCGCCTCTTGATCCTTGACGCCTGTTTTGTGGTTCTTCTCCACCGACTTAGTAAAATTATTTATCATTCTACCAAGATGGTCATATTCTTCACGGAAATACTCATATATATCTTTATCCTTAAGAGACTTAGTCTCACACAAGGTATCCAAATGTTCTCTGGTCTCATCACAGGATGCTAAAGAATAAGTAAGGAACCTGATAAATTCTTGTTTATATCTTCGTCTTCCAAAACCTTCTACTATATTATCCTTGACGGACTTGCTTGACCTTCTTATTTGACTGCCTTCTTCGTACATTTCGAATTTTGGCAGTTTTAAGCTCATCTGACGAACCTCTATAGCCAATTTGTGAGCCTTCTCGTAAATATCCAAATCTTTGTAACTCTGATATACCACAGGTTTTTTCCTTCTACGAGCATCAAGCATCGAGTATCCAGCATCGAGTTATGCCATACTTTCCAGTATATCAAGCCCGCTCATCTCATCTATACTTTTGCCGGTTGGAACCATAGGCCAAACATTTTCTTCCCGCTCGATTCTTATGTCAATGACACAGGGCTTCTTTTCCGCCAGCATTGCTTTAACAACCTTCGGAACATCGGCTTTTTTGTCAACCGTCTCTCCGACCGCACCCAGTGCACGCGCAACGGCTGCATAGTCAGGATTGGCCAGATAGGTCTTCGAATATCGCTTATTATAGAAAAGCTCCTGCCACTGCCGAACCATTCCCATATAGCCGTTGTTCAAAATACAAACCTTTATCGGCAAGTTGTGCTCGACTGCCGTCGCAAGCTCTGTCATCGTCATATTAAAGCTGTGGTCGCCGTCAATATCTATAACGATTGATTCCGGCTTAGCTACCTGGGCACCTATGGCAGCCGGCAAACCATAACCCATCGTTCCAAGCCCGCCGGAGCTTATGAACTGCCTGGGTCTGGTGAATTTGTAAAATTGAGCGGCCCACATCTGATTCTGCCCGACACCGGTAGTAATAATCGCATCGCTTTGAGTCTGCCGACAAATTTCTTCTATAACATACTGCGGTTTAATCTCCGATGAAGTATTGTCATAGCGGAAAGGATACTTTTTCTTCCACTCGGCAATCTTGTCGAACCACTTTTTTCTCTCCCGGAACTCAACTTCTTTGATTAACTCACCAAGTATCTCTTTCGCATCACCAACAACAGGAATATCCACATGAACGTTCTTCGATATACTCGCAGGGTCAATATCAATATGAATAATCTTCGCCTTCGGAGCAAATGTTGCGAGCTTGCCGGTAACCCTGTCGTCAAATCGAGCACCTATTGCAATCAGCAAGTCACATTGCTGCACGGCATAATTAGCATACGCAGAGCCGTGCATTCCGAGCATATCCAGCGATTCGGGCTTTCTCTGGTCGAAACTTCCCAGCCCTAAAAGTGTCATCGTTACAGGCAGATGCGCTTTTTGAGCTAATTGTCGTAACTCATCAGATGCATTTGCGCTAATAATCCCGCCGCCGACGTAAAGCACCGGCTGGTTGGACTTATTTATCGCCTGTGCCGCCAGTGATATCTGTCTGGCGTTTCCTTTCGTTCGCACGCGATAACCTGGTAGCTCCATCTCAACCGGCCCGTCTGTACTACATTTGCAAACCTCCACATCAACGGGTATATCAATCAGCACCGGGCCAGGCCGACCGGTCGAAGCTATATAGAATGCTTCTTTAATAATTCTGGCCAGGTCTTTTACGTCCTTGACAATACAATTATACTTTGTAACCGGACGGGTAATACCGGTAGTATCCGCCTCTTGAAATGCGTCGTTACCGATAAGCTCTGTCCTGACCTGCCCTGTCAAAGCGACTATCGGCACCGAGTCCATCATCGCCGTAGCAAGACCGGTAACCAGATTGCATGCACCAGGACCGCTGGTCGCCACCATAACGCCAACCTTTCCACTCGCACGGGCATAGGCATCGGCCATATGGCAGCCACCCTGCTCATGCCGCGGGTTGATGAAGCGAATCGGCGCATCGTATAACCTGTCAAATAAAGGCAATACCACGCCGCCGGTATAGCCGAACATTGTATCGACGCCCTGCTCAATCAGTGTATCAACTATAATCTGAGCGCCTGCTTTGAGAGTGGATTTGTCAGCCGGTTTGGCTGAAGAACGAGACTTCGGCTTCATTTCTGCACCTTTCCTGATAAACATTAACTCGTTATTCCGGAAGGCCTCCTGTCTTTCAGGAGTCCTAAACTATGGCTCTTCGGGTCCGCTTCGAGAAGCAAATCGCTTTTTACTCTGAAAAAACGACCAAACAACTCGAAGATTCCAACCCTGCCATAATCCCGTAACCCCCGCAACAAGCGGGCGTCTCAGGGTCGTATTTGCATGTTTTCATACAAACACGCTGCAATTATACAACAACAGAAGCTATCTGTCAATTATTTTTCGGCAATTCTTATCTCCGCCAACAAGGATTTTTTGCCCTTTTAACCGAAACAGAGGCAATTTCAATACAAAAAATCTGGCCTCAACTCCAAATTGCTGGTATAATGGGCCTGTAAAGTTAACCCCGTTAGGCCTATGGACTCCTTGTGGAGAAAGCTTAGGCGGGGGTTTGAACCTCCACCTCATTGGAAAAATTATTTCTAACGGGGTTAATTTAGGAGAACTTATATGTGTGACAAATGCGGTTGTGGCTCTGCCACAGGTAGCGAAGCTAATACCCAAAAAACCTTCGAAGAACAGGTCAAGGAAGTAATCGAGTCAATTCGGCCTGCCCTTCAGGGGCACGGCGGCGATGTGGAACTGGTAGGAACCGATGACGATAATACCGTTAAGGTCCGCCTTCAGGGAGCTTGCCAAGGCTGTCCAGGCGCCACGATGACAATAAAAATGGGAATCGAAAGAATCCTGAAGGAAAAGGTACCTGAGGTCAAAGAAGTCATCGCTGTGGACTAAACGCAGGCAAAAACAAATTGGTTACTTCATTATTCGTTGTTCGATGAACGCAGAACACAAAACTATGAACTAAGCCAAATGTTTGAGGATTTTATCCGCGTTGGGCTTCTCAATTACGCCTTTATCGGTAATGATAGCGGCAATATTTTTTGCGTCGGTAACGTCAAATGCCGGATTTTCCACACAAATCCCATCGGGAGAAATCTGGCTTTTCGCAAATGTCGTTACTTCCTCGGCTGCTCTTTCTTCGATGGGTATTTCGGCTCCGCTTTTTATACTTAAATCAAATGTGCTCAACGGAGCAGCGATGTAAAATGGTATACGGTGCTTTCTGGCAAGAATGCTCAAGCTATACGTACCGATTTTATTTGCGGTATCCCCGTTTGCTGCGATTCTATCTGCGCCGGTAAAACAAGCGTCAATCTTGCCCTGCTTCATCAGCCACCCTGCCATATTGTCACAGATTAAAATCACCTCAATATCTGCCTGTTTCAGCTCCCAGGCAGTAAGTCTCGCACCCTGCAATAAGGGTCTGGTCTCATCAACATAAACCTTAAATAACCTTGCCTTTTTCTTTGCCTCGTATATGACCGACAATGCTGTTCCCTGCCCTGCAGTCGCAAGCGCTCCCGCATTACAATGCGTCAATATCCCGGCCCCCTCCTTAATAAACCTTTCGCCGTTGAGACCAATCCGGCGACACATATCCACATCCTCCTGATAAATAGCGTTTGCCTCGGCCAAAATAACCTCGCGAAATGCTTGCAAGTTTGCGTTCGCTGTAGCAGTAACAAATTCTTCAGCTTTTCGTCGAACCCTATCCAGTGCCCAGAACAAATTTACCGCAGTTGGACGAGATGAGGCCAGATATTCGCACGCCTTAGCCAAAACCGCAAGTCCTCGTTCCAAATCATCGCCTGAACTCAATTTCTGGATTGCCAAAACCGGTCCATAAGCCGCTGCGACACCTATAGCGGGGGCGCCACGAACAGCAAGTGTCTTTATGGCCTCATAGAGCTGCTCAATATCTCGGCACTGTATCTTGACAAACTCAGCAGGTAACCGACGCTGGTCTATAAGCTCCAAAAAACCGTCAACACCACCAACCCATTTTAATGTTTCAAAAACCATATTTCGTATATTGTATTACATACCACTTAGCATCGTCATTGCGAGGATGCCGAAGGTCCGCCATAGGCGCAAAGCAATATAAAGCTTTCAAATCTAATGATGCTTTAATGCTCCAACAGTAAGAGTCCCGCAAAAATCCTTGCGGTTATCTGCATTGTATCTGATTAACTTTAATTCAAAGCCAGCTTTGCGAACTTCTAAGAGAATGTCTTTCCAATGCCCAACATAGCGTCTCGGAAGATAGTATTTTTTATTGAACTTGCACAATCTGCCATAGCCTTTGTCTTTAAATGGCATATAAATCACTTTCTTAACAATCTTGTGGTCTTTACAAACCTCATAGAATCTTTTTTTATACATTGGCCCGCACATGGTAAGCAACACAAAAAGTCCGCCATCTTTCAAAATCTTAAACACGTTATCTAAATACGCTCCTCTATCCTTTGTATCAGTAATACAGTGCAGACAAAGTCCATCTATTGCCACATCGAACTTGCCGAGGCTTTTGGTATTTAGGTTACAAACATCGCCTTGCCTGAATCTAATATCAAGGCCTTTTGATTGTTCCTTTGCCATGGTAATTGCTGTTTTACTGACATCTATGCCAAGGCCGCTGAATCCTCTTTTGCAAACCCATCGCAATATTGGTCCGGTACCACAGCCAAGCTCGATTGCTCTGCCACCCCTGGGAGCCCAGGGTTGAGAAAAAACATCTTTTAAGAAGTTATTAGTTTCAGTCCTGGCTGACTTAACTGTTGTTCCACTTCCTCCCTGTCCCCAGACAAGAATACCCTTCTTCCTCATCCACCGGTACATAAGCTCGTGTCTCTCATACGGTTTTTTCATCCCGTTCGCCCTTTATCAGCGTTGTAGCAAAATCACGGGCTGTCCGATTTTCAGCGAGACCTCGCCAAAGGCGGGGAAGCCCGTGTTACTTCTAATTCTTAAATGCAGCAACTGATATATCACCGGATGGGTATTCCTCCCTAGGATCGTTATATCGAAATAGCCTAATTTGAAAACCTGCTTTTCGGATTTCGGTTAAAATACTTTTCCAATGTAGCATTTTTCTTGCAGGCATGTAACCTTGACCATCAATAACACGGAATCGTTCATACTCGCTTGCCCTATCATAAGGTGCGTAAATTGTATGTTCTATAAGTATCTGACCTTTGCATACCTGCGAAAACACTTTTCTATTTACGGGAGAGCACATAGACACGACTATTAGAAGGCCTCCTTCTTTCAGCAGCTTAAAGGCGTTCCTCAGAAAAGCTTTTCGGTCTTTAGGTCGGATTATACAATGCAAACAATGACCATCTACTGCTATATCAAATTTCCCTATGCCCTTAACATCAAAGTCGCAAATATCTGCTCGCCTGAATCCAACATTCAAACCTACTGACTGTTCCTTTGCCATGGCAATAGCCGTTTTGCTAACATCGATACCAAGACCGGTAAATCCTTTTTTGCAAATCCATCTCAATATGGGAGCAGTACCGCAACCAAGTTCGATAGCTTTTCCTTTCCTGGGAGTAAAGGGTTGTGAAAGCACCTCAATCAAAAATCGTTTTGTATCCGTATCAATAGCCTTTTGTTTAACACGCATACTTTCGCCCCAGGAGCGGATACCTCTTTTTCTCATCCCTTGATACATATTTTCGTGTCTCTCATACGATTTTTTCATCCCGCATCGCCCTTTATTGACGTTGTATGGTAGCACGGCCATCTTGGCCGTGTTTTGCAAAATCACGGGCTTCAAGCTCGCCTCGATTCGGCGAAGCGGGCCCGTGATACTACTTTAGTTTTGCTTTCAAATACTTGCCCGTGTAGCTCTTTTTGTTTTTGATAATCTCCTCAGGCGCCCCTGCGGTAACAATCCCGCCGCCGGCTTCTCCACCCTCGGGACCAAGGTCTATTATATAATCAGCCATCTTGACAACATCAAGATTATGCTCAATGACAACCACGGTATTGCCCATATCACACAACCGCTGCAGAACATTTAAAAGGTTGTGAATGTCGGCAAAGTGCAGGCCTGTAGTTGGCTCATCCAGCAAATACAAGGTGTGGCCGGTAGCAGCTTTGCCCAATTCCGCGGAAAGCTTTACTCGTTGAGCTTCTCCGCCGGAAAGCGTCACCGACGATTGTCCCAACTGCATATAGCCCATACCAACATCGCTGAGTGTCCGCAGGACCCTGACTATCTTCGGAAAATTCGCAAAGAAATCGAGCGATTCCTTAATCCTCATATCAAGCACATCAGCAATATTTTTGCCTTTGTAGGTAACCTGTAACGTCTCAGGATTGTATCTTTTACCGTGGCACGCCTGACAGGTAACATAAACATCCGGCAAAAAGTGCATTTCTATCTTCTTGGTTCCCTGTCCGCGGCAATATTCACAGCGTCCTCCTTTAGTGTTGAAGCTAAATCGTCCGGGCTTATAACCACGAATCTTCGCCTCTCGTGTCATACTAAAAAGCTTTCTTATCAGGTCAAAGACGCCTGTATATGTCGCCGGATTGCTCCGCGGCGTCCTTCCAATAGGCGACTGGTCTATCTCTATAACCTTGTCAATTTGAGAAATTCCAAGAATATTTTTGTGCCCGCCCGGCTTGTCACGAGATTCATAAAGCCGACGCCTGCAAGCCGGCAGTAAAATCTGGCTCACCAAAGTGCTCTTACCTGAACCAGAAACTCCCGTCACACAGCTAAACACACCAAGTGGAAACTTCACATCGATATTTTTAAGATTATTCTCGAAAGCTCCCTTTACCTCGATGCTTCTTCTCAGATTGTATCTACGCCTTTGAGTCGGTAAAGCTATACTCTTTTTGCCGCTCAGATACTCACCTGTCAGCGATTGCCTGCAGCGGATTATCGTCTCAAAACTGCCCTGAGCAACAACCTCTCCGCCTGCAGCGCCTGCCGCCGGACCAATATCAATAATGTGGTCCGCACTTTTAATAATATCTTCGTCATGCTCCACAACTATAACAGTATTGCCGAGCCGGCTGAGCCGCTGCAGTATCCCCAACAATCGGCCATTATCACGCTTGTGCAGACC
>CAZMSP010000033.1:0-19225 GCA_964568985.1 uncultured Pirellulales bacterium | reverse complement strand
AAAAATATGAAGCATTATTTACAAAAGCTACAAACCTTGATACAAAATAGTAAAGCTGCAAAAAAGTGTAATAAACAAGAAGGGTAACAAAATGGACAAGACTCAGCTGCGCCGCGAGCTAAAGAACCGCTTGCTTGAGATGGATGAGCCGCAGAGGAGTGAGAAAAGCCGCAAGGCATGCGAGAATTTGGTTTCAACCCCGCAATTTCAAAGTGCATCAGCGGTTATGATGTTCCTGTCACTCCCGCATGAGGTGGATACTTCCGAGGCCATACTTCACGCCTGGCAGCTCGGCAAAATAGTTGTGGTACCGAAGCTTTCCTTCCAGCAAAGGCATATGATACCGGTGCAGATAAATTCGCTTGAAACAGGTTTTTCGACCGGAGTCAACGGTCTGCGAAATCCGGCGACAGGCATACCGATACCGGTTGAAGATATAGATTTGGTAGTTGCACCGGGATTAGGATTCGATAAGAAGGGCAATCGGCTTGGCCGCGGCGGTTCATATTACGACAGGTTTTTTACCAATAAAAAACTCAAGGCTTCCAGATGCGGCTTTGCTTTCGCTGAGCAGGTGGCTGACTCAATACCAGTAACAGCGCGTGATGAGTCAGTAGATTTTTTAGTAACCGATGAAGAAATAACATATTTTAAGGGACCCCGCAAGGCGGGAACCCAATAGCCGGAAAGGAGAATAAGATGGCTCGTTATCCCCGCAGCCATAGAGGAATAGGCCGGCGCCTAAGCCGGATATATATCATATTAGCTTTGCTGATTATTGCAGTGGTGATTGCTTTTATTTACAAACCCCATCCTTTCGGCAAAAACGAAACTTCTGCTACTTCAAACAATGTCAATGTGCCGGATGTAAAAAAGGCAATCCCACCTGTGTCACCGCAGCCGAGACCCGAACTTAATTTGTCGGCAATACCTGAGCCGACTGCCGAAGATAATCCCAAAGTAACTGAGCTTATTACCGAAGCTGTAGCGTTCACAGCTGATATGCCAGGCAAAATCATAGTGGCCCGTGACCGATTAAACGAGGCATTGCTTTTGCCAATGAGCGATCAGCAGCGTGCATTTGTGAAGGCCCAACTATCCGCACTTGCTGATAAATGGTTATTTAGCAGGACCATTTTCCCCGAGGACAATCTATGTAGCGATTACAAGGTCAAGCCGGGCGACCAGCTTAGAACAATCGGCGGGCAATTTAAGGTGCCATATGAGATACTGATGCAGATTAACAATATTCGCAGCCCGGAAACCCTGCAAGCGTCAGAAACGATAAAGGTCATCAACGGCCCCTTCCATGTCAGAATATATCGCTCAACCTTTACAATGGATTTGTTTCTTCAGAACACCTTTGTGCGAAGTTTCCCTGTGGGTCTGGGCAAGCCAGGTATGGAAACGCCAACAGGGCTTTGGGTCGTCAAGCCAGGCGGAAAACTGATAAAACCTGTCTGGACTGACCCCATTACCAATAAAACATATTACCCTGAGAGCTCTGATTATCCCCTGGGCTCGAGGTGGATTGGGCTGGAAGGTGTCGCGGGAGCTGCCAAAGACAGGACCGGCTTTGCTATTCACGGCACACAACAGCCCGAAGAAATCGGCACCGCTGGTTCACAGGGCTGCATCAGACTGCACAACGGTGATGCAATACTGGTCTATAATTTATTGGTACCAGGCTACTCGCAAGTGGAGGTTGCGGAATAGAAAACAAATGAAAAGCACAAAACCATAATTAAGACTTTCAAACCTTTAGGTTTTGCACTTTAGTTTTTTATGCCGATTCTTTTTTTGCCTTTTGTTTTGCGGTAAATAGTCCCGCTTTTCCCTCGACAATATCTCTGGTGATTACATATTGTGCGCCCCTTTGCTCTTCCGGCAGTTGGTACATCAAATCAACCATCAGCTCCTCGGAAATCGCACGCAGCGCCCGAGCACCGGTGTCACGTTTGAGGGCCTTCCGGGCCAGTGCGCGTAAGGCATCATCTGTAAATTCAAGCTCTGCATCTTCCATCTGGAAAAATCTTTGATACTGCTTGCACAGCGCATTCTTTGGCTTTGTCAGTATATCTATAAGCGCTTCTTCATCAAGAGCTGAAAGAGTGGCAATCACCGGCAGCCGTCCCACCATTTCAGGAATCATTCCATACTCAATAATATCCTCCGGTATAACCTGCCGAATTATATCGGTATATTCGGTTTTTTCATCGGCTCTTCCGGATAGCTCAGAATTGAAGCCTATCATTTTTTTACCAAGCCGCTTTTTTACAATATTTTCCAGGCCTACGAAAGTTCCACCGCATATAAACAATATCTGTGCGGTGTCCATTTGTATGTAGGATTGCTCCGGATGTTTTCTTCCACCCTGCGGCGGGATATTGGCGATAGTTCCTTCAAGCATCTTTAACAGTGCCTGTTGAACACCTTCTCCCGAAACATCACGGGTAATCGAAATGTTTTGATATGTCTTGCCAATTTTATCTATCTCATCAATGTAAACGATGCCACGCTGTGCAGCTTCTAAGTCATAGTCTGCATCCTGCAGCAACCGAAGTAGAAAATTTTCTACATCTTCGCCAACGTAACCCGCCTCAGTAACAGTAGTCGCATCGCATATTGCGAACGGTACTTCCAGTTTGCGGGCAAGTGTGCGGGCAAGCAGTGTCTTACCGCTGCCGGTCGGGCCGATTAACAAAACATTGGACTTGTCAATTTCAATATCTCTGTCGTCGCTATCGCTATGGAGAAGTCGTTTATAGTGGTTGTGCACCGCGACCGAGAGATATTTTTTTGCGTGCTCCTGTCCGATTACATATTGGTCCAGATATTCTTTTATTTCTTTGGGCTTTGGCATTTCTTTGAGAGCTGGACCTGCTCTGCTAATTCGTTTGCGGTTCTGCTGGATGATATTGTGGCACAGGTCGACACATTCCGGACAAATAAAGACTCTATTAGGCCCTTCTATGAGCGTATCATCCTGACTCGACGACCGGCCACAGAAACTGCAGATTGCCTTAGGTTTTTTGCTATCCGATTGTTTGGCCATTATTGCATTCCTATTCTCAAGCTAAATCTTGTTTTTTGTATTATATATTATATTTTATCGGAGATATTTATTCAAGATATTAACTAATTCCGCTGTTGTTTTAGCCATTAAAAACCGCGGTCGTCAGGAAGTTTACAGCTATTCAGAAACCTTTATGATGCACTCTAACGGTTCGACCGTCCTGAGCTCACCGTCGAAGGAGAGTCATATATCTTTGGCTACTTCGGCCCCTTTGTGCAGGGCTTTGGTATTAACCGGTAATGTGTGGTGATAGTGTTTGGCAATTGTCTTTGGCAGACATTTAGCCGCCGCATCAGCGCTGAACAACCCCCTTTTTTGCAGATATGCGCCCAAAGCCACCATATTTGCAACTTTGGGGTTGCCTAATTCGACAGCTATTTCATCGGCCGGCACTGCCAGAACACAGATTGTGTCATCCACTTGCGGTTCAGTATCTATCAGGGAGGTGTTTATTACCAGCACCCCGCCTTTTTGAAGGCGAGGAGCGAATTTGTCGAGCGAGGCCTTATTCATTACAATCAGCGAGCTGGGATTACCTATGACAGGGCAGGCGATTTCTTTCTCCGCAATAACGACCATACAATTAGCTGTCCCGCCGCGAACCTCGGCGCCGTAGCTGGGCATATAAGTTACTTCTTTGCCAGCCTCCATTGCTGTCTGGGCCAATAGTTTTCCAGCCAGTATAATCCCCTGACCACCGAAGCCGGCGATTATAACCTCTTCATAAAAACCATCTATCGTCATTCTTTAGTCTTTCAGACAACCCAGCGGGAAGACTTTTGTCATTTCCTTTTCTATCCATTCCATTGCCTTGGCTGGGGTCATTCGCCAATAAGTCGGGCAGGGGCTAAGAACCTCCACGAGTGATAGGCCCTGGGCCCCATCGACCTGCAGTTCAAAGGCATGTTTGATGGCCTTTTTGGCCTTACGGACTTGTGCAGGATTATATACAGAGCAGCGCTCAATATAGATTGCGCCCGGCAGAAGCGCCAACATCTCGGATACCTGCAGCGGATAACCCTCTCTGGCGGCATCCCGGCCTTTTTGTGTTGTCGCCGTGACCTGGCCCAGAACTGTGGTCGGCGCCATCTGGCCGCCCGTCATTCCAAAGACAGCATTATTTATGAAGATAACCGTTATTTGTTCAGCTCTGTGAGCGGCGTGGATAATCTCACCCGTTCCAATCGCCGCAAGGTCGCCGTCACCTTGGTAAGAAAATATTATCTTGTCTGGATTGGTCCTTTTCATCCCCGTTGCCACTGCCGGTGCTCTGCCGTGTGCTACCTCTATCATATCGACATCAAGATAATTATACGCTAACACCGCGCAGCCAACAGGCGCTATACCGATAGTGCGGTCATGTATGCCCAATTCATCGATTGCCTCGGCTATCAATCGGTGGGCAATACCGTGCCCACATCCAGGACAATAATGCGTTGGACAATCTTTCAGCGTAGGTGTTCGTTCAAATACCGTTTTCATACTTTAGTCTTTTGTCTTGTGTCTTGAGTCTTGTTTCTGATTGTCAATTGTTTGATTTCATCAAGGATTTCGTCAACTGTTGGCACACCGCCGCCCGGTCGGCCGTAAAATACTACCGGCGCTTTTCCTGCTACAGCCAGTTTTACATCCTCGAGCATCTGGCCAAGACTCATTTCCACAGTCAGAAAGATTCGCCATCGGTCAGCAGCTTTGCTTATCTGTTCTGTTGGAAACGGCCAAAGGGTTATAGGGCGTATCCAGCCGACCTTAATACCTTCTTGTCTTGCTTTGTTCACCGCACCGCGCACGATTCTCGCTGCAACTCCATATGCAACTACTACGATTTCTGCATCATCAACGGCGTATTGTTCGCAGAGTACTTCTTTTTTCTGCACCTGCTCATGTTTTGCCTGTAGTTTGCAATTTAATTCTTCCAGCACACCTTCGCCGAGCCACAGTGAGCGGACAATGTTTTGCGGTCTGCCTTCGGCTCCGGTCAAAGCCCAGTCTTTTTGGGGTAATTTTCGGCCTGGTTTACCCACCATACGTCTGGCGGGTTTCTTCTCCAATACTATTGGCTCCATCATTTGGCCTAAAATACCATCTGCGAGCACTACGACAGGCATTCGGTACTGGTCGGCCAAATCAAATGCCAGTGGCATGCAATCGACCAGCTCCTGTACGCTCGATGGCCCGAGGACGATGGTTCGGTAATCACCGTGTCCGCCGCCGCGTGTGGCCTGGAAATAATCACCCTGTGATGGTGCGATATTGCCCAGGCCGGGCCCACCTCGCATTACATTGATGACGACCGCCGGCAGCTCGGCACCAGCCAGATAGCTTATCCCTTCCTGCATCAAGCTGATGCCGGGACTGGATGAGCTTGTCATCGCCCTTTTGCCCGTAGCGGATGCACCAAATACCATATTGATAGCCGCTAATTCGCTCTCACACTGCACGAAAACCCGGTTCTCTTCGGGCATTCTTCGGGACATGTATGCAGTGACTTCGTTTTGTGGGGTAATGGGATAGCCAAAATAGGCGTCACACCCGGCAAGTATGGCCGCCTCCCCCAGCGCCTCATTGCCGCACATCAACAACCGTTCGTTCGTATTTGTATCTTCGCCCAATTTGATTTGCCTTGTTTGTTGCAGGAGCCTCGTTGCCACGCCTTTAAACCTTTAGCTCACGTTTTTCCCTATTAAATTCTTCTTATCTTTTTTGCCCGGCTCGATAGCTACCACATTGCCCTCACGAAAAACCTCGATGGCTGCATCCGGGCAGATAAGGGCACAGAAGCAGCAGCCGGTACAATCGGCGTTGTTGATTTGTGCCGGGAAAAAACCTTTTTTGTTAGATTTCTTGGAGATAATAATGCTTTTCTTGGGACAGACTACTACACATAAGCCGCAACCTTTACATCGTTCAGTATCGATAATTATTTTACCAGCCATTTCTCGTATTGCGTATTACGTGTTAAAAAGATAAAACGTTCACCTATCACACCTTCGAGATTGTAACAAGGCCGGATGTAATTGTAAAGTGAAAAGCAAATAAACAGAAGCGTATGATTATTTTCCGCTAACTACTCCCAACGTCTTTTCCTAACTATTAACAGGGAATAATCAATGAAAAAGCGGCCTTGTGTTCGAGAGCACAAGGCCGCCTGCTAACAAATACACAAGGGTTGATTACGCCAATGGAACCACTGGCCTGCATTAATCCCTTTCAAGACTATTATTTACCAAGAACGAATCATCGGCACGGGTGGCTCCAAAAGGATCCGGGTCTATGATACCCATTTGTCTGTCCGCGAAAGTGCCTGTAGAAGTATAAGCAGTATATATGTTATCCTCCGCAATTCCACAGTAAGGAGCCTTTTCAAATGCCACGTGCCCATCCACAAACAAAACATTTTGCCCTTCCTCTTGGTGGACATTGGAATCTCCATATCTCACATTGTCTCTACCAATAAGATGACTAAACGGACCAACAGAACCGTATGGGCCACTGTAGATAGAAGCTCCTGGATATGCGTTATCTGTTTTATCCGTTGTCACACCACCATGCACAAACCACGGATTGGGGTCGGCAGCCACTGCCATACCAGGCTCACTTGATGTTGTCAGAGCATATAATCCAAAGGGCCAATGATACGCGTAGCTGCAATGATAGTCCGGATTATATTTGCTACTTCCCGCTTCATATGAGCCAAAATCCCAGGCATCAATAAGCTCAAAATCGTCCGGCAGATTATCCTCGTCTTGAAGCTTAAACGCTGAGACACCAGAATCAGTCTTGCAGATAAACGACTTAGGCGTCACATCGGCGAGCTTCACCAAAACATAAAAACACGAGGTAATAGTTATTTGCTCGGTCGGTGTGCTCGGTTTGTCGCCAAAAGCAATGGCTCGGGTCTCGCCATCCCATTTCTCGATGCAAGGAGGATTTGTTACCAAGGTACTGTTGGGCCAGCCTGCCCGGGGAAATTCATCGTCGTAATCATTGGCATAGATCAACATTGCCTTGCCGAGGCCGGCCAGGTTTGTCCCACAGGTCATTCGAAAGGCGATCTGCCTGACCCTGGCCAGAGCAGGCATCAGAATGCCCATCAACAGCGCTATGATCGCAATAACGACCAACAGCTCAACTAACGTAAAACCTTTTTTTCTTCTCATTTTGTTCTCCTTTTACTTTTCTCGAGATTCGCAAGCCCAGCCGTTCTTAAGTACATTCGGTTTACAGTTTAATAGATAAATGCTTACTGCCACACAAACGCCAAACACCAAACACTCTTTCTTTTGCCTGCGAATCTCTCTAATTTACCTTTCTTTTCACCTAAGAACGGTTGGCACATATCTGCAAAACAGGTTTTGTTGACAAGATTCACACCCGATTAGTTCTACATTCATTTTCAACAGCTATTTAGTCAAGCCCAGAAGCTAAATTAACAACATCGCCTTTTTTGGTAGGTAGGCTTAAGATATGAAGAGAATATGATGGCAGTTCAAATTACAGATTATAATACTTTTTAAACCTACCGTCGTCTAATCTAATATTAACACAAGACAATTTCTCTGTCAAATAAAATTTCGGTAAATTAGCTAAAATTGTTGAAATTTTTTGCCATTCGCTTAATATCCTTACTTTCAGCTTGGAATCGCAGACATGACCACCAAAAATAATCTTGAAGACATAAAAAACCTGCTAAAAAAGCACGGGCAGGCCCATCTTTTGGCATTCTGGGAGCAGTTAAACGCAACCCAAAGGCACAATCTGCTTGCACAAATCGAGCTGCTGGATCTGGCAAAAATAGACAATTGGGTCGCCAATTACATCAAAAAGTCCATTTCTGCTAAAATAGGCGGCCAATCCTTCGACCTTGCTCAGGACAGGTTTACCCCTGCTGAATCCTACCATCCTGAACCAGCCGACCCAGTCAGAAAACGCAAGTACGCCACAGCCATCAAATTGGGCAAAGAGCTAATACGTCAGAGTAAGGTTGCAGCGATGGTCGTAGCTGGCGGACAGGGAACCCGACTCGGATTCGAGGGCCCAAAAGGAAATTTTCCCATCAGCCCTATCAAAAACAAAACACTGTTTCAAATATTTGCCGAATCCATCACAGCGGTGTCAGAAAGGTACCAAGCCGTTTGCCCCTGGTATATTATGACCAGCCCTTTGAATTACGCCGATACCGTAGAAATTTTTCGCTCGAATGATTATTACGGCCTGAGAGAGAACGATATCTTTATATTCCAGCAGGGCACATTGCCCAACTTTAGTTTCGACGGCAAAATATTGCTGGCCGACAAAGCCAATCTAAGCTGCTCACCCGATGGGCACGGCGGAAGCTTAAGGGCGCTCTACAACAGCGGGGCGCTCGAAGATATGAAAAGGCGCGGCGTAGAGTTCATAAGCTATTGGCAGGTTGATAATCCGTTGATAAATATCTTCGACCCGTTGTTTATTGGCCTGCACGCTATCGATGAGGCTGAAATGTCTTCAAAAGCGTTGATAAAAACCGGCCCTTATGAAAAAGTTGGCAATTTCTGTCTGGTCGATGGCAGAGTAAACGTTATTGAATATAGCGATTTGCCGGATGAGCTGGCAGAGCAAAGATATCCCGATGGCTCGTTAGCCTTTCAGTTAGGCAGTATTGGCATCCACATTATCAGCACCAGTTTCGTCGAACGGCTAAATAAAGACGGCTTTGCCCTGCCGCTACACAGAGCCGTCAAAAAAATCCCATTCATTGACCAGCGAGGAAATCCAGTTGAGCCTGAACAGCCGAATGGCATAAAGCTGGAAAGCTTTGTTTTTGATGCCCTGCCGTTGGCCTCGAAGTCGATAATACTACAGACCATCCGAAGCAAGGAATTTGCACCGGTCAAAAATGCCACTGGTGTTAACAGTGTCGAAATCTCGAAACAAATGATAGTCAACCGTGCTGCTAACTGGCTCGAATCAGCAGGCGTAAACGTCCCTCGAAAACAGGATGGTTCTGTCGATTGCCTGCTTGAAATTGCCCCCAGCTTTGCCCTGGAAAAAGCAGATATCAAAGCAAAATTAAACCAGATACCCCAAATCAAGCCAAAAGACACCATCTACCTCGCCTAAAGTGCCTAAAGTTTGAAGTGCCTAAAGTGTAAAGTGCAAGATTCTTATAACTTTAGCTCACTTTAGCTCACTTTGAATGAGCCACTCCCTTGCCATCCTGAGTCCCGACTTGTTGGGACGTGATTAAACAGTAATGGTGAGCAAAGCCTGCCCTGAGCAAAGTCGAATGGGTCGAACCATTACCAATTACCAAGTTCGACTTACTTGGTGTAGAACTTGTGAATAGTCTCTGATGAGTACTTCTGGCCCGGATTGAGAACAACAGATGGAAATTCAGGTTTATTCGGTGAATCCGGAAAGTGCTGCGTCTCCAAACAGAAGGCATAGTGCTTTTTATACACCTTGCCGGATTTACCGGAGCCGCTCAGCCAGTTGGCCGTATAGAACTGCACACCTGGCTCAGTTGTGAGTATTTCCATCACCCGCCCGCTGGTCGGCTCATATACTCTTGCAGCCAAAGCTAATACCCCCCCGCCGCTATTGATGGTTCGACTTTGCTCACCATCAATCCTGAGCGTAGTCGAAGGATTGAGCACATAATTATGGTCGTAGCCATTGCCGACCTGCTTAATCCGAGAACCAATAGTCATCGGCTTAGTAAAGTCCATCGGCGAATCTTTGACACTTTTAATCTCTCCAGTAGGTATCAGGTCATTATCGACGGGCGTGTACTTATCGGCGTTAAGAATAAGCTCATGGCCAAGGACATCGCCATTTCCCTGTCCAGCCAGATTCCAGTAGGTGTGATTTGTAAGATTGATGACAGTCGTTTTATCTGTCTTGGCCTCATAGCTTATCTTCAATTCATCATCTTTCGTCAGCATATAAGTAACTGTGCACGCCAGCCTGCCGGGATATCCTTCCTCACCATCCTTGCTGAGATAGCTCAACCTAACGAACGCCTTATCGCTTTCGGCGCTTATATCTTCGAGTTTCCACAATACCTTATCAAAACCTTTTATACCGCCGTGCAGATGATTCGGGCCATTATTGACCGCCAGCTTATACTCGACTCCGTTGAGCACAAATTTCCCTTTGCCGATGCGATTAGCATATCTGCCGACTATCGCCCCGAAATAGGGGTGCTCCTTAAGGTATCCGTCAAGTGTATCGAAGCCGAGCGTTACATCAGCCAGCCTGCCGTCGCGGTCCGGCACCTCTATCGATACTAAAATCGCACCGTAGTTCGTAATCCTGGCTCGAAGGCCGTTAAGATTAGTTAGTGTGTATAAATCAACTTGATTGCCGTTGGGCATCTTGCCAAAAGTTTCTGTCTGGACACTCATTACTTTTTCCTCCTTTGATTGGGGCTTAACTTCGGGCTCTTCTGAAATAACTCTCATTTCTTCAAAGCCAAATATAAATATTGCCGTTACCACTAAAACAAAATTAACAAAAACTTTTCTTTCCATTTTTTCAATTTCCTTACTTTGCCATTGAACATTCGTTATTCAGCATTATTCTGCTTACCCACAATATACTTTTCTGGAGGGTTACTTGTCAAAAGATTTGTTCCAATCACCAAATAATCAATCGAAAACGCTGCTCAGCCCAACCCTGACTTTGGAGGTTGTTGACATGGACAGGATAAAGCATATACTTGAGAAATGAATAAGGAGTTTATGGGATTTGACAGTCGAAAATGACAAGCTAAAAGGGACCAAAAAACAGGGGTTATATAAATGGCGCTATTGTTAGGATACGATGTCGGAAGCTCGTCAATAAAAGCCACGCTGATGGAAGCTGAAACAGGCAAGGTGCTGGCAACGGCGACGTCGCCTGATAAAGAATTAGAGATTATCGCAGAAAAGTTCGGCTGGGCTGAGCAGCATCCTCACGTCTGGTGGGAACACGTCATTAAAACAATCCAAAAAATTAAATCACAGGCTGATTTTGATGCGTCCGATGTTAAAGCGATTGGGATTTCATATCAGATGCATGGGCTGGTTGTAGTGGATAAAAACAAAGAGGTGCTCAGACCCTCGATAATCTGGTGCGACAGTCGTGCCGTTCAAATCGGCAAAAAAGCGGCAACGGAAATCGGCGAGGAAAAGTGCCTTAAGAATTTGCTGAACCTGCCCGGCAATTTCACCGCTTCGAAATTAAAGTGGGTTATGGAAAATGAGCTGGAGATTTACTCCAGGATTTACAAAATAATGCTGCCCGGCGATTATATCGCAATGAAAATGACAGGCCAGATAAAGACAACTCCTTCGGGCTTATCGGAAAGTATAATGTGGGACTTTCAAAAGCAGTCTCTGGCGAAATTCTTGCTGGATTATTACGGAATTTCCGAAGAGCTGATTGCCGACGTTGTTCCGACTTTCTCGGTCCAGGGTGAGCTGACTAAAACAGCAGCCGACGAGCTGGGATTAAGAGCCGGCACCAAAATATCCTACAGGGCAGGAGACCAACCCAATAATGCACTATCCCTTAATGTCTTGAATCCCGGTGAAATAGCAGCTACAGCCGGCACATCGGGTGTAGTTTACGGTATCACCGAAAAGAGCGACTACGACAGTAAATCAAGGGTCAATACGTTTGTTCACGTCAATCACACGGCAAAAGCACCGAGGTATGGCGTCCTGTTGTGTTTGAACGGCACGGGAATCCTCAATAGCTGGCTAAAACACAATGTGACTGATGGGCTGGATTATGACCAAATAAATGAATTAGCCAGCGGTGTCGAAGTAGGCAGTAACGGACTGGTGGTTCTACCTTATGGAAATGGAGCTGAGAGGACGCTCGAAAATAGAAATCTTGGCGCTTCGATTCATGGCTTGAACTTCAATATTCACAATAGAGCACATCTACTACGGGCAGCACAGGAGGGTATTGTTTTTGCATTAAATTACGGGCTGGTGATAATGCGGCAGACAGCAGTCCAGGTAAAAACCGTTCGGGCAGGCAATGCAAATATGTTCCTCAGCCCGTTATTCGCTGAGGCCTTTGCAACAGTTACAGAATCGGTTGTAGAATTGTATAATACTGACGGCTCGCAGGGCGCTGCCAGAGGAGCAGGTATTGGTGCCGGCATCTATAAAGGCCCGGAAGATGCCTTCGTAGGCCTACAGCCCGTTAAGACAATCGAGCCAAATGAGAAATTAACAACAAGTTACAAAGAAGCCTACGAAAGATGGGAAAATGTTTTGAAGTATGAATTGAAAAGGAGTTAGCTAAAATGGCAGAGAAATCTTTACACAGTATATGCAGGTGGACGTTTAATCCCGGCAAGGGTGGATTTGTGCCCGGTGACCAAAGGCCCGAATGGGGCGGCAAGAGCTTCGGAACGCCGGAGATGATTAAGCTGGTGGCCGATAAGATTCGGCCTCGGATTCCGGACAATGTCGAGCTGGGAATAGAGATGCACTATGATGCGGAAGTAGATGACAAAAATGCCGCGACTGTCGCCGATGCGCTGGTGGACAACAAATTGTATCTGGCGATGATAACTCCCGGCGCTCACTGCCACTTTGCTTATGGTGGGATAGCATCGCTGGACACCAATGAACGAAAGGCAGCTGAAGACTTAGGCACAAAAACAGTTGATTTGGCTTATGGGCCTTTGAAAAAGGCGTGGCATCCGGAAAAAACACCGGCAGTTGTTATCTGGAACGGCTCGTTCGGCTACGATATCGCCACGGTTGGGGTCAAAAAGATGTATCAAAACCTTAAAGAAAGCGTCGCTGGTTTGTGCAAATATGAACAGAAAAAAGGTGGCAGCTTATATATTGCGTTTGAGCCCAAGCCAAATGAGGGCCACCCGGCGATGCTGATTCCGACAGTGGCAAGTGCGATACTGTTTTTCAGAAGAATCGAGGAAGAATTCGGCGTTTCCAGAAACAAGAAAGGCGTAAACAAAGAGTTCGGGCACTCAGAAATGATTGGGCTCGACCATGTATATGATTCGGTTGAAGAACTGGATAATAATATGATGGTTCACATGCACCTGAACAGCCAGGGATACAATGACGGCATTATTCTCGGCGGGCCGGGAAAGTACGACATAGACCACGGGGCCAGAGTAAACGGTATGAATATCGCCATCGCTGGTCTTATACAGCAGGCAGGCTACAGTCGATGGAAAGGTCACGATATGCAAACGCGGGCCTACGATACCGCAGAGCAGGGAATCGACAGAGTTATAAGAAGTGTATTGAGCTGGGAGGCCTGCGAAAAAGCTGCAAGAGAACTGGATACCAAAAAGCTAATGGACGTACTCAGTAAACGCCAAACCGCTAAAGCCGAAGATATGATGAGAAGCGCAGTTGTTGCCGCACAGCAGCATTTTGATGAAATGTACAAGTAACCCCGCGAATTGCTGATGGTTCAACTTTGCTCACACAGGCTTACGATTGTCGATTCTAAATCGAAAATCTATTTCCTTCGATGTCTTGCTATACCTAAACGCTTCTGCTGACCTATCTTAACACAAAACTAAACATGCTTTTCCCCTCATCTCCCTAAGCAGCTTACTCCACCAAGAGCCTCTCTGAAGGCCTTTTTTATTCCCCCAAAGACTGATAATATCTATGTTTTCATAAGAAAATTTGGTTTTTTGAATATTTTATCCTTGACAAATACAAATTCGTTCAGTTAAATTAGGCCGAAAAGGCAACATGGATAGGCCTTTTCTCAAAAGGATTTGGTTAAAGAAAAGGAATGGATAAAATGAAGGATTTATTTACGACCGGCGAAGCTGCCGAGATTTGCAAGGTAAGTCAGCAGACAATCATTCGATGTTTCGATTCCGGCCGCGTGAAAGGATTTCGTGTCCCCGGCTCAAAATTCCGCAGGATTCCACGCCAAAGCTTAGTCAAATTTATGAAGGATAACAATATCCCGCTGGATACGATTGGCTCCGGCAAAAAGAAAATCCTTATAGTCGATGATGATGCCGAAATTGTTGAGCTTATTGTTGATGTTCTCAGTCGCGACGGCAGATTCGAGACTAAAACTGCATCCAGTGGCTACGAGGCAGGAATAGCAACCCAGCGGTATCGACCTGAGTTGATACTTCTTGATTATATGCTGCCAGATATCAACGGCAACATCGTCTGCCAGACGATAAGAAAGAATCCCGAGTTTGAAAGCATCAAAATCATTATCGTAAGCGGCGTGGTAAAACAGGACGAAATCGACCAGCTGCTAAAGTCCGGTGCACAGGAGTTCATAAAAAAACCTTTCGACATCGCTGAACTCATTGACAAAATCACCTCTGCTTTACAGATAAAATAAAAATTGGTAACTGGTAATTGGTAATTTAACCATTTAACCAATAACCATTTAACCAAAAAGGATGACTAAATGCCGGACAAAAAAGCTGATACAAACCCGCCGCAGCGGACCCACCAGGTAGAGCTTGCCATTGGCCAGCTTGATTCCCTTTCAATTCTGCCGTGCGTTGCAGCACAGCTTTTTCCCAGGTTACTGCAGGGTCAGTTCTCGCCCTCGGCCTCAGCCGATATTATAGAATCAGACCCGGCCCTTACCGCCAGGATTCTTTCGCTTATCGGTAAGCAGGGTGTGAGCAAAGCCGGGGAAAAATTTTCGCTTCGTCAGGGCCTTGACAGACTCCCTGCAGGGCTTGTTCGCGATGCACTTCTCTCGGTTAAGGTCCTCCACGAACCGTGGTACGACAACAATAGAAAACAGCTTATGCTACACTCGCTCACAGTGGCCTGTTGTGCCAAAGACATTGCTGAAATCACGCTGCCTCAAATGGATTCTCAGCTGGCTTACTGCGCCGGCTTACTGCACGATATTGGAAAATTTGCACTCGAAGAAACGATGCCGAAAAGTTTTGTCCGAATTATCGAAGAAGCAAAATCGCAAAACGCCTGCAGCAGCGATATAGAGAAAAAACACCTTGGTATCGAGCATACGCTCCTCGGCAAGCATCTGGCTCAAAAGTGGTGTTTGCCTGATGCAATCGCTCTTGCTATTTGGCTGCACCACAGCGATACTGTGACGATTTATCAGAATATGTCTGAAGCAAGGATAACCGCCGTAGTGCAGTTAGCAGATTCTATAGCAAGGCAATCTGGAATCGGCCAATCCGGCAGCTTCGATTCACCACAGCAAACAGAGCCGATAGCCAATGTGCTCGGCATAGACCTCGAACAACTAAAACCAATCCGTCAAGGCCTAACCAGGCAGGTCGAGCAAAAAGCCAAAGTTTTGGGTCTGGATATGCCAAATGCGATGGCAAGGTACGCTGACGCTGTTCACGCTATCGCTGCACAATTAGCCCGAGATAACACAAAATTATCCGGCGAAAATCGGCAGCTGCAAACCGTATCGGGCCATTTTGATTTTATAACAGAATTTCTACTCAGTATAAACTCGGCCGCATGCGCCATCGATATAGCAGAAAATTTTGCTACTCGCTGGCAAAAATTTTATCAGACAGGAATGGTTTGTCTTTACCTGGCTCCTGAGGCCAACTCTAAAACGCTTGATGCTGTCGTGGTACAAGAGCTTGGGCAGAGCAAAACTACGCTATTAAATGCACCTGAGGATTCGACGCCAATACCAAAAACAATTGCAACCAGCTTTGCAATCTTAGATGCTCACGATTATCTTAATTGGCTGTTTGAGCAGTTAGATGTTGATTTCGATGTCAGCCGAACTAAATTAGTGCCGCTGCTTTCCAATGGAAAAGCAATCGGGCTAATCGCCTTTGAAGTTAATTGGCCGTTTGATGTGGAGCTTTTCGCAGAAAATTTCAGGGCAACCTCCTCAATAGCCGGTGCTATTTTGGATATAGCTGTTGCCGGCGCCAGACAAGAGCGTTTTGCTGAGAGATTCGCCCAGCTAATTTTCAAGCCGAAGGTCTCCCCACCTGCCCCCGCTCTTGCTTCGCAAGAAGCTGCGGGGGCTGCGGGCCGTGAGCTCGGGGCCAAACGGCAACCCAATATTACCACAGATTATCTGTTGAGCGCTTTGGCCGAGTTGGCAGCCGGTGCAGCACACGAGTTAAATAATCCTCTCTCGGTAATATCCGGCCGAGCACAGATGCTGGCTGAGGCCGAAACAGACAAAGAAAGAAAACGAATCATAGACCAGATTGAGAAAAACGCCGGCCAAATAGCCCAAATTATCGAGGACCTGATGAGTTTCGCCGAACCGCCAAAACCAAAGCCGGCTCAGGCGGATATTAAACAAATCCTAAAGGAAGCTGTACAATTAGCCGGCCAAAAAGCAAAGATAGAAAATATCAATACTCAAATTGAAGTTGCCGAACCAGACAGAAACATTCTTGTTGATTCGGGGCAAATTGTATCAGCGCTCGCAAACATTATCATCAATGCCGTTGAATCCTACGATGATAAACCGGGGCCAATAAAAATCACTGCTAATACAACCGACACCGGCCTTACAAGATTAGCAATCAGTGACCTTGGCTGTGGAATGGACACAGAGACCCTGCAAAAAGCCACTCAGCCGTTCTTCTCGGCAAAAACGGCAGGTCGCAAACGGGGAATGGGGCTTGCCTATGCCGCTCGACTTATACAATTAAATGGCGGGTCGTTAGATATAGCAAGTAAGCCCGGTGAAGGAACGACCGTGACAATACTATTGCCTCGTGTGTAGAAAGGTTTAACGGTAGAAGGGACATGGCCCGTAAAGATTTATAGTATTACCAACGAAATTTTTGATTAAAAGGGCTTGCGACAACACGCGATTCTGGGTATCCTGAAAAAAGCCTTATTGGAAATCGCAACATCAGACCATAAAAAGCAAGGATGTACCCATAAGTAACTACTCTAACCGTGTTTAATCCAAATAAATTGAAAAGGAGATAAAGTATGAGTGGTATCTTTGGAGTGGCCTCGAAGGGAAATTGTGTTGAACCTCTTTTCTATGGAACTGATTATCATTCACATTTAGGAACAGAATATGGCGGCTTAGCCGTGCTTGGAGAAGGTTTCACCCGCCAAATACATAATTTGAGCCAGAGCCAGTTTAAGTCAAAATTCTATGATGATTACAAATATGCCAATGGCAACTTTGGCATAGGCGTCATTAGCGACTATGATGAACAGCCTATTTACCTAAATTCAAAATTCGGGCCGTTTTGTATAGTAACAAGCGGATTTGTAGAAAATGCTGAAAAATTAGCGGATGAACTGCTTAAGAAAGGTATATCCTTCAGTGAGGTAAGCAAAAGGGCCGTTAATACGCCCGAATTGATCGCAAAGTTAATAAACCAGGGAAACAGTTTGGTTGATGGCATAGAGAAGATGTTTGAGCGAATTTCGGGCTCGTGCTCACTTCTCTTGCTGCATAAAGACGGGATATACGCAGCAAGAGACCGTCTGGGATATACGCCTCTTATTGTCGGCAGGCGAGAAGACGGCTGGGCGATAACCGCTGAGACAAGCGCTTTTCCGAATATGAATTTCGAGATTGTAAAGCACATTGAGCCGGCAGAGGTAATTCTGATAAATGAAGAAGGCATAATGCAGGCAAGCCCGGGCACAGCAGATGCAAACCAAATCTGCGCCTTTCTCTGGATATATACCGGTTTTCCTGCATCAAGCTATGAAGGGATAAACGTGGAGATAGTCAGGGAAAGATGCGGCCGATCTCTTGCCAAACGCGACAAGGATATTAATGTTGACCATGTCTGCGGGATTCCTGACTCCGGAATCGCTCATGGGTTAGGATATGCGATGGAATCCGGCAAACCTTTCAGACGCCCTCTCGTCAAATATACACCTGGATATGGTAGAAGTTATACTCCGCCTTCGCAACAAACCCGTGACCTCATCGCCAAGATGAAACTTATTCCCATCAAAGAGGTAATCCAAGGCAACAGCATCGTTGTGTGTGAGGATTCCATTGTCAGAGGAACCCAGCTTAAGAACTTCACTATAAAAAAACTCTGGGATTGCGGTGCCAAAGAGATACACATAAGACCAGCCTGTCCGCCTTTGATGTTTCCCTGCAGGTTCAATCTTTCCACACGCTCCACCGGTGAGCTTGCTGCCCGTAAAGCCATTCGCAGTCTTGAAGGCCACGACCTAAAGGACGTGTCAGAATATACAGACGCAAACAGCGAAAAGTACAGGAAAATGGTGGAGTGGATTGCCAGAGATTTGGATGTTACAACATTGAGATACCAGAGTCTGGATGATATGGTTAAGGCCATCGGGCGACCCAAAGAGAAGCTCTGTCTGCATTGCTGGACCGGCGAATGCCCAAAAGCAACACGACCAAAGCCGGCAATAGATATAGTCCAAGTAAAGAAGCCATCTACAAGGAAACCAAAAGAAACAAAGGTTGAACTCTGACAATAAGTCCACCTTACAGACCCGCCACACAGATGGCGAGCAAGTGGCGAACAAGTCCGAAAATACGGCTAAATTAGGGAATACTTAATTTCAAGCCGGCGACGGCCCTCCAGACAGCCCTGACTACCGCAAAACTGATAACCGGCCTCTTATAGGGCTACCTGTCCACCGCCTTTTCTAAGCGAAAAATTCAAAATAAAGCCCTTCTATAATTTCACCGAAATAAACATCGAGGAGCCCTCCTTCCCGTTTTCAACAAGAAAACAGGGGGGTAAGTTTAATTATTTGTGGAACTTAAAGCTCGTGGACCACGAACAAAGACACAAAAGACTACGCCTGCTCATAAAGAAACTAAATAGTGAACGCAAAAAGCAGGCAAAAAAAACAGATATACTCTGCAATGACCTTATTGCAGCCCAGCGGCATTTCATCAAAAAACTAAATACCATCAACTTTACAGCTGGTTTCTACGAGTCTATCATCGCAAGTACCGACCTGAATGGTCTTTTATGCACAGCCAGCAGTCTCATCAAAGAGAAATTTACCGATGCAAATATCAGCTTTTTTTTACGTGAAGCAGAGAGTTTCGAATTGTATATGTTCGATAGTAACCGGCCGGTTACTATCGAAAAGCAGCGTCTGGAGGACTGTTTTAGTCTTGAGCTGGTTGAAGATATCTGCAGAGCGAACAAGGTGTGCACTATCGAAGATATGTTCGCAATGGGTCTGCAGGGAAACTTAAATGTAC